>JANQRN010000227.1 GCA_028284545.1 Rhodothermales bacterium
ATTCGCGACCTCATGGAGATGGGCGCGCGGTTCACGCGTGAAAACGGCGTTCTACACCTCGGACGAGAAGGCGGGCACTCTGTCAACCGAATCGTACACGCTGCCGACACAACAGGGCGCGAGGTTGAGCGCGCGCTGCTTGCGAAAGTGCGCGCCCACCCCCGGGTACAGGTCTTCGAATACCACTTTGCGGTCGAACTGATAACGGAACACCATCTCGGGCAGCATGTGACGCGACTCCGCCCGGATATCACATGCTACGGCGCGTACGTGCTCGACGAAAAGAACGACGTGGTGCGGACGTTCCTGGCGAAGTCCACGCTTCTGGCGACCGGAGGGTCGGGTTACGTCTATCTGCACACGACGAATCCTGCGATCGCGACGGGAGATGGTGTAGCGATGGCGTACCGCGCCAAGGCGCGCATCGCCAACATGGAATTCGTCCAGTTCCATCCGACATCACTCTATCACCCAGACGGGAATTCCTTTCTCATATCGGAAGCGGTGCGCGGTGAGGGTGCTATCCTGACGAACCTGGCGGGCGAGCGGTTCATGCACGAGTATGACGATAGGCTCGAACTTGCTCCAAGAGATATCGTAGCGCGCGCAATTGACGATCAATTAAAGCATCGGGGTGAAGAGCACGTCTGGCTGGACATATCGCACGAGAACCGCGACGACATCCTCACGCACTTCCCGCATATCTACGAGACGTGTAAGCAGTTTGGGATAGACATCACGAAGGAACCGATTCCCGTTGTGCCGGCCGCGCACTACCAATGTGGTGGTGTGCAGACTGATCTCGAGGGACGCACGTCTATACGCGGTTTGTTCGCATGCGGCGAAGTGGCATGCACCGGACTACACGGTGCGAACAGGCTGGCTTCAAATTCGCTGCTCGAGGCACTGGTGTTTAGCCACCGAGCGATTCCACCGGCGGTGGCACATGCTGGAGATAACGACTGGCGCTCAGATGTCCCTGCGTGGGATGTTTCTGGCACCAGTGACCCTCGCGAATGGGTTTTGATCTCGCACAATCGGGACGAACTACGGCGCGTAATGTGGGACTACGTTGGCATTGTCCGAAGTAATCTGCGCCTGGATCGTGCACTTCGCCGTACGCGGCTCCTATACGAAGAGACGGAGGACTTCTATCGTCGGTCGCGTGTTTCCCCAGATCTGTGCGAGTTGCGCAACATGATCGCCGTGGCATATCTGATCATCCAGAGTGCCTCGATGCGCCACGAAAGTCGGGGATTGCACTACATGGTCGACTATCCGGAAACCGTCGAAGGTGAACGACGGGCGACCCTTGTCTAGCTGCTACGGCCGTTCCCGCGTCAGTTGCAGGAGTTCTTGCACCTCGGCGGAACCGAGCGTCTCTTCGGCACCGAGTTCAGATTCGTAGCTGGCAAACGTACTGTGATCACGCGCAACATCGTCGACGCTGAACGCCTCCCCCGGGATGTCCATGCCATCGAACATGAACCATACGCCAATCGGTGCGTCGGTGCCGCTTTGCTCAGAGTTTCGGATCTTGGCGGCGATGAAGTGGCCCCATTCGTGAGTTTCCGAACGCACCGCATAGGCCCGGGTAACGGCAAGCGAATCGAGAAGCGCCTCGTTTATCATTGCAATCTGGGTGGTTGAGGCCACGGTCACGACTGGTCCAGTGGGATACGACGATCGGGTTTGACGATCTGAACAGGAGCACAGTATGACGAGACTGGTCGCACAACAAAAGACCCTTGCAGCTGCCGTCAGTTTGTTCTTGGTCATCATCGTTGTTGGCTGTGGACAAGAGTTGGGTGAGCCGACTTCGTCGCTCGTCCTGCTTCCCTCAGACGTATTCCTCGATATACGAACGCGAATCGAAGGCAACGACCCGTCAACAAAGGCCGCGGCTGACTCCCTCAGGGCAATAGCCGAAGCACAGTTGGCGGTCCCGATCGTGACACCACTAGACAAGCGGGCGACACCGCCGAGCGGCGACAAACATGACTACGTTTCGCGAGCACCGTACTTCTGGCCAAATCCGGACACGCCGGATGGGCTCCCGTATGTGAAGCGTGACGGCGAAGTTTACGAGGAAAACAGGACTGGTACCGATTTCGTCGCTCGCAATACCATGGAGGAGACCGTACTCATCCTCGCGCAGGCCTACTACTTTCTGGGAGATGAACGCTATGCGGCGCGAGCGGTCGCGCAAATTCGCGCGTGGTTCCTTGACCCAGAAACGCAGATGAATCCTCACCTCGAGTATTCCCAGGGCGTTCCTGGAATCATGGAGGGTTCCGAATGGGGCACGATCGACATGTGGCGATGGTCGGTGATGTTGGATACCATCCGACTCCTGGATCCCTCGCCGTCCTGGTCGACGACCGACCGGGATTCGCTTGCTCACTGGTTGCTGCGCTATTCAGAGTGGCTGGAAGACTCTGAACTGGGGACGCGCGCCGGACTGATGTGGAACAACCACGGCACGTTTCTGGACGCACAACGGGCCGCTATTGCACTATACGCCGGGGACAGCGAGTCTGCGCGCGATATTCTGGAGCGGGCGTGGCACGTCCGCATCGATCATGGAATCGAAGGGGACGGGAGGCAGCGTTACGAACTCGAACGAACACGTTCTTTTGGCTACAGCTCGTTCAACCTTCGTGCGTACTACACGCTTGCGGCGCTCGCGGAATCCGTCGGAGTCGACTTGTGGAATCGCGTAGCCGAGGACGGAAGCGGGCTCGCGGCCGCAACGCGCTTCCTGGCGAACTACACGGACCCGGCGCAAGACTGGCCCTACCTGGACATTAGGTTTGATCGTGCGGACCTGTTGCCGGTTTTACGTTGGGCCTACGTTGCGTACGAAGACGAGGAGTGGCTCGAAGCCGCGCGGCGCCTTCCCGACTACACCCGGGTAGCATCTGCGTGGCCAGGCCGGAATGTTGACCTGTACCACGCCTTTCTACCGCGCTAGAGTGAACCGGGTGACGGCACACCGCAGAAATAGATTTCTACGCCCATAGCGGATAGCGCGCCGGATTTCGCCAGCATTGCGTTGCGGGCTGCCGCTGCGTCTGGCGCATAGGCTACCTGTACGTGATTTGAGGGATGGCGCCCCATCATTTGATCGCGGGATACGCCATCCAGAACAGCGTGCATAATGGGCCACTCGTAGTTAGTGGCGTGCCACCGTCTGTTGGTCTCCTCGTCCGGTAGATCTAGAACGCGTCCTGTGCCGATGTCGCAACAAAGGCGGTCGTCTTCAAGAAAGACCCGGCTCCACACAATGTGCCCGGGTTTGCAGACACCACGCAGCGTGCCGCCACCCAGTCTGAAGTACATGGGCGGTTGGCGCATACTCGATGCGCCGCGATATCCGTCTCGCAAATGTTCGACTGGAGCCGCCCCCGAGATTTCAAAGACCCACACGAACTCGTCACCCCACATGTCGCCCCATCGAACGTCGTGGAGAGTTGTTGCGGGGTCGAACGACAGTTCAGACCAGACTCGGTGCGTCACAAGCGCGTCAACGCCGGCGCACTCATCAACCTCGTTGAAGTGTGGGATGGCACGCCCCGATCGAATCTCTCGAGCACTTCCGGCGCTCAGGATAGGGGGGCGATCCGTGCTGTTCAGCAGTCCTTCGGCCAGGTCAGACGCGGGCAACACATCCTTTAGACCCTGCTGGTATTGGATTCCGATCGCCTCGCAGCCAAACTCGTCCGCCAGGCGACCGGCCGCGATGTACATCTTCAGCTGCGTGCGAATCTGATCATCAGTTAGATCGGTGTCGGGATCCGTCCCGGTATGGAACGTCATGCCACGGTTTTCAAGCCAGTGGCGGATGGCGTCGGCCTCGTCATCTGTCACCAATTGCGTCGCGTAAGCCAACGCAGACTGACTCAAGCGCTCCTTGAATACTCCCGTGCGGTTCAGGATGGCGTCGGGAATAATCGCATTGTACATACCCATACAACCCTCGTCGAACACACCGACGATGGTCTTTTCCGTACGGATCGCGCGACCGATCGCTCCTCCCAGATTCCACTCCGTTGATCCAGTTTCAGACTGCTCAGGCGAGCGGACGTGTCGTTGGTCGGGAATCAAGCGGGAATCCTTCAGCCAGGTCTTCAGGCCGTCAATAAAGAACTCGTCATCAAAGTTGACACTCCAGAGCGTCGAATAGGGTATGCCAGCCTTCCGCATACTCGCGTTCAGGTTCAGCATTCCGACGAGGCCCGGCCATTGGCCGCTGAAATTCGCAATCGTGAGAATCGGGGCGCGATGGCTAAGTAGGCCGTGCAGAATATGATGCGAGTACTGCCACGTTGTGTTGATGACCACAAGCGCCCGGTTCGGATTGATCGATCGGAAGACCTCCATCCCGCGGTACTGCGAATCAATAAAGCCGTGTTGCTTCTCGGGGTCGAAGGGGTGCGCACGATGCGTGGACACACCCATGTCAGCAAACAGCCCCGAAAGAACGTTCTCGACGCGGGACTGTGTCGGCCAGGCCTTTTGATTGGCAGCCAGGCGCAGGTCGGCGTTTGCGATGGTCGTGACCGAATTTATCATGTGTCAGTCGGTTGGTATTCGAAACAGCGAACGGTTGTGTGATACCGTAGTTTTTGCCATCCCCTCACAGGAGACTTCCCAACAACATGAGAAAGGGACGCACGACATACGCAACGCGAATTGCAATCGCTACGGCCTTCACGATCGTCTTGGTTACTGCAGGCTGCCAGCCTGTTGATACCCCTGACGTATCCGAACCGTTCACCGGTGATCGGCAAACGAATATCGCAGGTGTTGCGCTTCGAAGTCTTGGAATTCCGAATCGTCATCTCAAGAATACGTCCGCGACACTTTTGAATCCGGAGGCCGGAAAAGATGCGAGCGTTCTGCAGGGTACACACACACATGGGGAAGGGCGGCTTGTGCAGTACCAGCCGTCAACCGACAACGTCATCTACCACGCCCTTCCAGGCGCTCTGGGTTCCTGGTCGATAGATGCCCGGCGTAATGGCGAGGCGTACATCGGCACCCACCAGACGGGCTTCCTGTTTCACATGGCGTCAGGTGCAAGTGAGCTACAAAGGATTGACGTACCCAGGCCAGCGACACTCTCCTATGACTGGGTTTTCTCTGTCTCGGAGGCCAGCGACGGCTGGATCTACTTCGGAACCTATCCGGAGGGCGCCCTGCTTCGACACGATCCGACAACGGGCCAGATAGAAGAACTGGGCCAGCTGATCCCGGATACAACGCGCGCCCAGTACGTGCGACACCTGAGCGCCTCGTTCTCGGGTAAGCTGTACGCGGGTATGGGCGCGTTCCCTGAGCTTATCGAGATAGACCTTGAAAGTGGCGACCGCACGCGGATGTTACCAGAACGTTTCAAGGACCGGTCGTTTGTGTACTACACCGGGAGGTTCCGGGACCTTCTGCTCGCCGTCGTTTCACCGAAAGACCGCCTGCTGTTTTTTGATCCTGAGTCAAAGGAAGTCATACGAGAAGTTGCGCCGCCGGACGGGGCCCCGGGTTTTGGGCGCTTCAACGGCGACTCGTTTGTGACGGTAAACGGCAAGTTACTCCTTGGAACTGCCGACGACGATCGCCTATGGCTCTACGACTACGACGAAGATTCTTTTTCGCTCTTCGCGGAGGACGTGGGAGCCCCGATTGGTCTGGCCGATGGGGGGTATCTGTTCACCGTTAACTCGCGGTCTACGTACTCCATCATCGATGTCGCAACAGGAGAGGTTGTCGTATCCCGTCCCACAATGTTTGAAGGGCTCGGGATGCAGATGCATGCGATCGCTGAAGGACCTGATGGTGACGTCATGGGTGGCATCTACATTAATCAGGGGTTCTTTCGGCAGTTTCTGGATCCGGATTCACTCTTTTCTCCGGGCACGTCTGTCACGTTTGGCGGTCAGATCGACCAACTAATCGAGGTTAACAACAAGATCTACCTCGCACACTATACCAGCGCCCGGCTGTCGGTATACGATCCGGCGCAGCGTTGGAACCCCGGGCGCGGCGACGATGCCAATCCCCGCGTAATCGGTTCGATCGAAAATGAACAGGACCGGTTCCCAACGATGGTCGCGGGTGCCGACGGTCGGATCTACCTGGGGTCTATCCCAAAGTACGGTAAGCTCGGTGGCGCCCTTGTAGCCTTTGAGCCGAAGACAGAGACGTGGAGCACATACCGTAATCTGGCTCGAGATCAGTCTATCCTGTCGCTGGTTGCGCACCCAAGCGGGCTTATCTACGGCGGCACGGGCATAACGGGTGGACTCGGGTCGGTACCGTCTACCCCAGAGGCGCAGCTCTTCTCCTGGAATCCGGAGACGAATCAGAAAGTGATGGAGGTGACAGCCGTTCCAGGTGCAGCACAGATCTGGGGGCTGGATCTGCTGCCGGATGGTAAACTGGTCGGGACCGCCGACTCCGTTCTCTTTGTATACGATCCAGCGTCCGGAGTCATCGAAGACATCGCACCCGGCGTACCGGAGGTGATCAAGAAGATTGTTGTTGCTGACGACGGCTGGGTATATGGAACAAACGAGTATCGCTTGTTCCGTTTCCGATACGATCTCACACAGCTCCAGGTACTCGACGAGTTTGACGGCTACTGGGACAGCCTTGTCAAGCTGCGAAACGGACGCTTGTTCGTCGCGCGCGGCGCCGAGCTAATGGAAGTAGAACGAAAAGACTGAACAGCATGAGCCATCTTAGGTACGCTGTGCACGCATATGCGTGGACGACGAGTTGGTCCAACGACACACTTGACCTGATCGACCACACACGGTCACTTGGGTTCGACTTGATCGAAATCCCGCTAATGGAGATCGAGAAAATCGATCCTCCAGCAATCCGTCATCGCCTTGAGACTGTCGGGCTTGGCGTGTGCACTTCAACGGCGTGCTCCGAGGCAACAGACCTGACGGGCGAAACACCCGATATCCGACAGTCTGGAGTTGATTATCTGAAGAGGTGTGTCGACGCTACCGCCGAAATGGGAGCAACGACGTTGTCTGGGGTGCTCTACTCGGCCATAGGTCGGAAGATTGATGGGATGCCCGACGAATCTTACTGGGAACGCGCAGCAGAGGGTCTTCGAACTGTCGCGGAATACGCAGCAACACGGGGCATTACGCTTGGCATTGAGCCCATCAACCGCTACGAGACGTTCCTCGTCAACACCTGCGCGCAGGCGCTCCGTCTCAGAGATATGACCGGTGCGCCAAACGTAGGTGTGCACCTTGACGCCTACCATATGAATATCGAGGAGACAGAGTTCTACGAGCCGACGCGCGCAGCGATAGACTCTCTGTGTCACTACCACCTGTCTGAAAGTCACCGGGGCACACCCGGGACCGGTACGGTAAACTGGCGCGAGATTATGCGCGCGCTTGCTGAAGGTGGGTACAAAGGAGTAGTTGGTCTGGAGTCTTTCTCGCAGGTTTCTGATGCCATGCGCGCTGCGACCTGCATCTGGCGCGAGTTGGCACCATCCAGTGACCATCTGCTTGTCCATGGGCTGGATTTTCTGCGCACTCTGGAGCAGGAGGCTTACCAAACCGCAGGGCCTAGATGACCACAGACGCAGTCATCTTCACCGCCCCCGGCGTCGTCACGTTTGGTCAGGTAACGTGTCGGGATCCACAACCCGACGACGTGGTCGTGCGCACTACACACTCCTGGATCAGCAACGGGACCGAGGGCTCGTATCTACGAGGTGAGCGCTCAGACGGCGACACGCCGTTTGCCACGGGCGATAAGCCACCGTTTCCGGTAGTCGCAGGATATCAGCGAATAGGCGTCGTGGAATGGGTTGGCGAGCAGGTGGATGATTTCGAGCCTGGAGAATCGGTTTTCGCGACCATCGGGCACGTGGAGGGTATGCATCATGACTATGGCGGCCAGGTACACCGCTCGGTGTCTCGTGCAAGCGAAGTATTCCACCTGCCGGGCGCGGATGATCCGCTTGCCTATGCCGGCCTCGTCCTTGCGCAAGTTGGCTGGAACGCGGGGTCGCGCCCTGAAGTGTCCGCCAATGACTTCGCCGTAGTTGTGGGGGATGGGTTAGTCGGCCATTGGACGGCGCAAACGCTACTCGGGCGCGGCGCACACGTGATAATGGTGGGGCGCCACGACGATCGCCTATCCGTCCTCGCCGGTCGACCCAATGTGGATGTGCTCAACGCTCACCGCTGTGATTGGCTAAATGCGGCGCAGGAGATAGCAGGCGCTGCGGGACTTGCCATCGGTGTCGACACAGTCGGCTCCCTGGAAGTCATGAACGCACTTTCGACGGGCCTTCATCGCTTTGGTCACATCGTCTCTGCCGGTTTCTACGGGCCAGACGACGCGTTTCAGCTGCAGCCGGCGCGCTACGGCGAACACACGATTCATCTAGTTTCTGGATGGACCAGGACGCGGATGGAGTCGACACTTGCGGCTGTCCAGGGAGGGCGGCTGGAGACGCTTTCATTGATCACGCATAGGTTCCCTGCCCGTGAGGCGGCTGATGCCTGGAAGCTGATTGAGTCGAAGAGCGAGCCTGTCCTCGGGGTGATCCTGGAATGGTGAACAACGCACTGCAGGTCGTCGCACCCGGCCGGGCTGAGATCGTGCAACTCGAGCAACCCGCTCCTCGCGCAGGTGAGATTCTGCTTGAAATAGAGGCTGTAACCACATGCCCTCATTGGGACATGCATATATACGACGGGGTGCCGATGTTTGAGGATCGGCCGTTGTCGTATCCGTATACGCCGGGCGAACCGGGGCACGAGGCAGTTGGGAGGGTTGCTGCGGTGGGGCAGGGAGTCGAGCATCTCAGCGTCGGCCAACGCGTTGCTGCATGGCGCGACCCGGGCGGGCGCCGGCAGGGCTGCTACGCCAATTTTGTCTGTATCGACGCTGATCACGCGATTGTCGTCGGAGACAAATTGAAGGCAAGCGAGATTGCGTCATTGGAGCTGGCAATGTGCGTCCAGGTCTCAGTTGATCAGTTGGCCGAGGTTGGCGCAATTGTGGGGCGCAGCGTTGCAGTGGCCGGCCTTGGCGCGGCCGGCCTTATCGCCGTGCAAATGCTCCGGCATGCTGGTGCGGGCAAAATCACCGCGATCGAGCCCGACGAAGGCCGGCATGACTTGGGGCGCGAGTTGGGCGCGAGCAACGTAATCGTGCCGGAGGAGCTACCGGAACCGGACAGATTCGGAAAGAACGCGTTTCACAGTGCCCTGGATACGAGCGGACTCAAGGTATCGATCGAGGCGCTAATGCCGCGTTGCCTAAGGGCTGTTTCCATATTCGGCGTCTTGCGAGAGCAGGTGATCTTTGGGTCCGATCAGTGGTGGGGTGGGTTCTCCCTAATCGGATACGGGGAGCACAATCGAAATGCGGCAGCCCGCGCCCTCACCTCGATCCGAGAAGGAGGTGTGAAACTGGATCCCCTCGTCTCGCAGACGTTGCCGCTGGCTGAGTACGGTCGTGGTGTCACGTGTCTTAAGGAGAGAAGGGCAATCAAAGTGATGTTCATACCGCCTGGGTCCACCATCGACGAGTAAACCCCGCCTACACCTGGTTCAACGGCAATGAAGAGTCGCCTCTTCAGCAACAAATTCGTAGTTGACGCTCCGCTGGAGAGCGTTCGGGCCTTCCATTCCGACCCGGGAAGTATGGCCGAGATCACCCCACCCGGTATTCGCGTACAGACGGAGCGAATGCCCGACGCCATTGCGGACGATGAGTGGATGCAGTTTGTCTTGCATATTGGCCCCATGCGCGCTCCATGGAAGGCACGGTTTGAGGCCGTCGGGGCAAGCGGATTCACCGATCGTCTACTATCCGGCCCATTCAGGGAGTGGGTTCATCGTCACTCGTTTGAACAGCTGACACCAACTTCCACTGCGGTCGTGGACGAAATCCAGGCTGTCTTTGGCAGTGGAGCGGTCAACGGATTTGTGAGCCGGGCCATGTGGTATGGACTGCCGATACTCTTTGCCTTCCGCGCCTGGAAAACTCGGCAGATTCTGGAGACGTGAAGATTGTTGTCATAGGTGCCGGCGTTGGGGGGCTCACCGCGGCGGCCGTTCTTGCCAGACGCGGTCTGGATGTAACGGTACTTGGGAATCACATCTATCCGGGTGGCTGTGCCGGGACCTTCTACCATCGCGGATTCCGCTTCGA
>JANQRN010000172.1 GCA_028284545.1 Rhodothermales bacterium
CATCTATCCGCCTGGCTTTGTGAGCCAGGTCGTTGCATTTGCCTTCGGCCTCGCAGCCGCGAGTTTCTTTCCCGCGCTCGTCCTGGGAATCTTCTCCAAGCGCGTGGGCACTGTGCCCGCGGTCGCCGGTATGTGCGTCGGCATACTGTTCACCGCTGCCTACATTCTGGGCAGCGTCTATCTCGGAATGCCGGCCTGGTGCTTTGGCATCGGCCCGCAAGGCATCGGCGTTGTCGGAATGCTCCTCAACTTCGCTGTCACCCTCGGCCTCACTCCGCTGTTCAGGTCACCGTCGAATACCGTGAAGGAAATGATCATGCAGATACGCGAGCCCGAAGGCGCAGGGCCGGCCCTGGATATCGAAGAGGTCGCAACGCACTAACACCTTGGATTGCTATACTCCGTGATCTTGTGCGCCGTTCGGACACACCAGCCACAACTGAACCGCGGTATATTTATGACACGCCTCTACGGTTACGCCTCACTCCTCGCCCTGATCGCACTAGCAGTCGGATGTTCGAACACCAGTAACCTGGTGCATAAACACTACAACACGGCAGGTGTCACCGATGCGGCGGCGACGGCGCCTGTAAAGGGTGTCTCCGTCAACTACCTCTGCCCTGACCTGTTCGAGGGACACGTCTTCAGCTGCCCCACGATACCGACGGTCAGCTTGGGCGCAGACTTTAACACAGACTCGTACAACATTGGCATCGAGGCCGGCTGTGGGCAGGCTCATGGCGGCATCTGCCTCAGCCCGGCCATTGAAGCCGGACGCGGTTCCGAAACCTACGGATACAACTTTGACGTCGATCGTGCAGCCAAGGGTGCCGGAATCCTGGACGAGAAACTTGAATACAACGTATTACAGGCAAACCTCCACGGCCGCTACGCGATTCCGATGAACGCCGATTCATCAGTAACTATTTCTCCGCTCGGCGGGCCGAGACTGTACCGCTTCAAGTACCGAGACTGTCCCTTCGGGTCGGGGTGCAGCGAGACTTTGCTCGTCTTCGATGTCGGCGTCGGCGCGCAGTTCAAGAACTTCGGACTCGACGTATACACGGGACTCAACGGACCCAACTTTTCGGCCCGGTTGAAGTACTATCTCGGCTACTAACCCAACACAAGACCACAGTAGATCTGAAAGTTGAAATCTAGAACGTTCACGCTCTGCGTCGCCGTCGTACTCTGCACGCAGCTTCCCGCTGCTGCGCAGCAGGTGTCGCCCACCTCCTCTCCCGGCCAGACGGCAAGAGCCGAGTTCGACCGCGGTTACCACGACTGGCAGGAGGGCGATTACCTCACCGCGATCGACCGCTTGGAGCGTGTCCTGCAATTGGAGCACCAGGGAGACAACGAACTCATGAAGTCCGTCGCCCGGCTGACGGGAGAATGGTTTCAGACTACCGAAGTCGCTCCAGACGGCACGGGGCCGGTATGGAGTCCGGATGGCAAGCACTTCGCGATTTCGGTGCCGACGCGCGCAACTGGCCCAGCGAACGGCGCATCACTGCACGTATACGAAGTGCGGTCGAGTGCCGACGGCCAGTTGGCGAGGCCGGCTTTACGGTACCGGCTTTCCGGAAGAACCCCGCAGTTTGACGACAGCGGCCGGGATGTCTATTTCCTACGTGTCGACAAGGGGGAACGATTAGAAGCTGAACGAGCTCAGATTCTGCAGAGCATCCGCGCAACTTCGCGGGCCGAGTTCGCGCGCTTGCGTGAAGCACTGGCCGCAGCGGACGCCAGGTTCACTTCAGTGCATGCGATTGACCTCGCTAGCGGAAGCGAGCGTCGGATTCGAAGTATCAGCGCTCCGGTCTATTGGGCCGCGCCCGCACCGGGCAACACCGGCCTGGTCACAATGCGGGGACACGCTGACGGAGAGCCAGGATATGTTTTTGAGCATCTGGACCCCTCTGGGAGCAAGCGTACGGTCCTGAGCCTGGCAAGCGTCGCCTCAACTCCGCACATCACGACGCGTGGCGACCTCGTGGTGGAGGACGGTGAGGTGATTCACGTTGCGAGTATAGCCGGAGGCGACGGATTTGCGTTCCCTGGTTCCGGCGCGGCGACCTCGCTTGACGGGCTCACGATCGCGGCAATTCAACAAGCTGATGATCAGTCGCACGTGGTGACGCTGCAACGGGACAGCGCGCAACCTGAGGTCGTATTCTCTACAACTGGTGCCGTCGACAACGTCGCGGTAAGTCCGGACGGCGTCCACGTCGTCTTCCAGACTATGGAGCGCGAGAACTGGGAACTCATGACGGCGCGAACGGGAATTGGAGAGGCCCGGCGCTTGACGCACGAGATACAACATGACCTGTATCCGCGGTTCCTTGATGGTAGCACCGTATTTGCCGTTGTCGGTGAAGGCCGACATCGACGGTCTTACGCCTATGACATCGCCACCGGAGACCGCACGCGCTTGTTCCACAACAACACGGTGCGGACCGTAGCACCGGAATATGAATGGGCAGTGAGTCCCAGCGGCAGCCAGATAATCGTGGTAGCCGAGCGGGACGGCGACACCATCTCTCCTGAACGCGGCGTCTATCTCATGAGCCTGGAACACACGGTCTCGCGCGACGACATTGCTGCGCGGCTTGCTTCGATGCGTGCGTCGGAGTCCGCACTCAAGGACTTTGCCAACCGAACGTTTGGCCCGATCTACGGTGCCGTAGATGCAGTTACGTCTGAGATAAGCACCTCACGGATTTACGAGTACGAAAAAGACCTGTTCGCGTTCGGATCCAAGTTCATTACCGAACCCGGCAACGCGCAGGCGATCACGTATCTGCAGGAGACGCTGCGTGGCTTTGGTTATGAACCCGAGCTGCAGTGGTTTGAGCCGCGGCCGGGCGTGCGCACCGCGAACGTCATCGCGACTCTTCGCGGTACAACAGACGCCAGCCTGAACTACGTGATCAGTAGTCACTTTGACTCGGTGCAGCGGGGGCCCGGAGCAGATGACAACACGTCAGGGACTGCCGCGCTCATCGAAGCCGCGCGCGTACTACGCAGCAGCCCACAGTCCGCGACGATCAAGTTCGCGTTCTTCACCGGCGAGGAGGCTGGCTTGCTCGGCAGCCGCGAGTTTGTGCGCCGGGCGGTAGAGGCAGGCGATCAGATCGTCGGCGCCCTCAACAACGACATGGTCGGATTCGCGAATGATTCCCGGCTGGACAATACGATTCGATACTCGAACGACGGGATACGAGATATCCAACATGCAGCGGCGATGTCTTTCAGCGACCTGATCACGTACGATGCGCGCTACTACAAGAACACTGACGCCCACGCGTACTATGAGGCGTACGGGGATATCGTTGGTGGCATCGGCTCCTACCCGATTCTAGGCAATCCACACTATCACCAGCGTCACGATGTGCTGGAAACGATCAACCACCAGTTGGTAGCCGAAGTCAGCAAGACCACGGTTGCGACGGTCATGCTGCTCGCGTCCTCACCGTCGCGGCTGCGCGACTTCTCGATCGAACGTCGGGGACGGCGCACAACCGCGACTTGGGCACTACCGCTGGAATCGGGCGTCACCCGATATGAGGTCATCTATACCCCTCCCGGTGGTACGCAACGGAGCGTCGAGGCACAGACGAATACTGTAACGCTTACCGACGCACCGGCCGGCACCCGGGTTGAGGTGCGCGCCATAAACGGCCGTAGACTCAAGAGCTGGGACGCCTTGCGCGGCATCGTGATCTAGCTTCTGGCCCAAAAAGAGGCCCGGACAACAACAGATACGTTGCTGACCGGGCCATCGCGGCAAGGCCGCCCCTTCATGCGCGCCTCCGCTGCCATGCCGCTCGAGGGTCTCTACCGTTCTACCTCGTCGTTTTCGCTGCCTACGTGTTCGGTGCCCGCAGCGCCTCCGCCTTCGCCGGTCGCGTCTGCGCCAGTTGCGTCTTCGCCAGCAGTTGCTGCCTCAGCCCCCGCGCCTGGTGAATCCTGGGCAGTCGTGGTCTCGGTCTCCTGCTGCCCCTCGTCCTCGACATCCACGCCCTCAACCCACCGAAGGATCTCGTCCGCGAACTCGACAGCAAGTTGACCCAGATCGACCCGTGGCGAAAGGCTGTCAATTGCGAACTGCTCTACGCGAGCAAGATTCTCCGCGGCCCGCGTGTGTTCCGGGTTCAACGAAACCGCAGAGGAGAACGCGCTCCTGGCATCTTCCACGTATCCGGTTCGCTCGAGGGCGATACCCAGGTTGTTGTAGAACGCGGCTACATCGTCGCGAAGTTCAACGGCCCGCGCCAGCGGCGGCAGCGCGTCTTCGAATCGTTCCTCCTGGATGTTGATCAAACCGATGTTGTTCATCGACCATGCGTCTTCCTCATTGACGCCCAGCGCGTCCATGTAGCTCGCGATCGCGTCATCCGCGCGACCCAGCTCGCCCAGCGCACGTCCCCTCACGCGCAGCGCGGCGTTTGACGCAGGCTCGATGGTTAGCGCTGTATCGGCTTTGGCCAGCGCTTCATCTGGCCGCTCAAGTTCCATCAGTACGCGACCCATGTTCACCCAACTCTTCACGTGTCCGCCGTCGAGTTTCAGTGCCTGCGCGAATGCCTTTTCGGCTGCCACGCGTTCACCTGACTTCCAGGAAGACAGCCCGAGCATGTAGAACCCCCAGGCGTTTTCCTGGTTGGCCGCCACGTAGTTGGCGAACAGTCGCGTCGCGTCCTGATAGCGACCCTCATTGTAGGCGAGCTCAGCCGAATCAAATGTAACGGGTTCAGACAGCTCGACAGGCGTCGTGGCCGGTTCAGCACTTGCCGGTAGGACGACGGTTTCGCCACGGTCTGGCGCGCTCGGTGTTACGATCCTGTCGGGCTGACTCACGGTCGGGGCGTTGGCAACCCTCTGCTGGTCAGCGCTGCCGATGTTTTCGCCGCATCCGATTGCGAGCACGGCTACAGACAACATTGTGCCGAATGCCAACGCCGTGATACTGAGTCCGCTGTAGTCGCGGCCCGCTCCCTTCTTCTTCTCTGCTTTCGCTTTCATGACCAGTCTCCGGTTTGTGTTTGGATTACAACCGGCCATCATGACAATCGACGGACCAATATCTTTGGGCCATTCCTTGTCGACCCATAACGCATTGCTGCCCAGTTCTTTACGAACACGTCATCGCGTATCGGAACACGTCAGATCTGACGTGTCGTGTCAAATTGGACACGCCCCAACTGGCGGCCGACTGTCGGGTTGTGTCTAATTGGACACGCGCGCGGTATGCTCTCGGCGGCGGCGATTGCGGTCGCCAAGTACGAGAACGACGGCGGCAACAAGAACTACGGTGGCGAGCATGGCTCGCGTGTCGAGGGTCTCACCGCCGAGCGCCCAGCCCAGGAAGACAGCGACGACGGGGTTCACATACGCGTATGTCGAGATCGTTGCAGCTGTCGCGTTCCGGATGAGCCAGACGTATGCCGAGTACGCGATGAAGGACCCGACGAGGAGGAGGTAGCCCCACCCCATCGCGGAGACCGCTGAGACCGCACGCCATTCGAATGCCTCGGACTCCCCCGAGGCGAGGCTAAAAACGAACAGCAATGCACCGCCCGCAAACATCTGCATGGACGTGCTCATGAAAGGGTTCTCTGGCTGATCGGCGTCCCGCGCGTGAATAGACCCAATCGACCATGTCACCGTCGCGGCGAGAATCGCTAAGACACCAAGTGGATCGAGTTGCTGACCAGCCGTCTCACCCGGCTGCGCGAGTATGGTCACACCGGCAAGACCAAGCAATAGTCCCACGACCACCATGAGCGACGGCCGAACGCCCCCCTTCCACAACCACTCCAACAAGACCATCAGAAGCGGACTGACGGTAATGATCAGTGCCGCGATGCCAGATGGTACCGTCTGCTCAGCCCATGCGACGAGACCCGTTCCCAGCCCGAGCATCAGGCCGCCGAGAATCGCCGCATCCTTCCACTGTGCCGGGGAAGGACCTGGCACACGCCTTACGAGTCGTAGCCAACCGTACATCAGCGCGCCGGCGACGAGAAACCGCGACCCGATCATGAAGAACGGAGGGATGGTCTCAATCGCAAACTTGATCGCCAGGTAGGTCGAGCCCCACACCACCCAGACGATGCCGAGCGATACAACGATTGAAGCCTTCGAAGCGGTAGAGTTCGGAAGCGTTTGTACCAACGACCGGGTGGGTTAGCCTCTGCCCTTTATACCAAGACGACGCATGATCTTGAGAAGGCTCGCATGATCTGCCAGACCGAGATCGGATGCCGTCTTCGTGATCTTCCAATCGTTGCTCTCAAGCGCAGACACGACGATTTGCCTTTCCGCCTCACGTTTGCGCTGCCGAAAACTCGTTATCGAGCGCGCAGCGATCTGGTCTTGACTGTCGCCATGGCCTTCTGCAGACTCATCTGGCAGGATTTCGAAAGGAACGTGTTCAAGTGCTATGACCTGACTGTCACTCGCGAGGACCATCCGTTCGACGGCGTTTCGGAGCTCGCGTACGTTGTTCCGGCGCCAGTCGTGGCGCATGAGTACGTCCAGCACTTCGGGCGCCAGACGTTTCCGGCGAACTCCGAACTGCCGACAGACTGTCGCAACGAACATGCCGCTAATCTCCGCTATGTCGGATCTACGGTCGCGGAGCGGTGGAACGCTGATTGTATGCACGTTCAAGCGAAACAGCAGGTCCTGACGGAAGACGCCCTCTGCAACAGCATGGTCGAGGTCGCGATTGGTCGCAGCCACCACGCGGGCAGTAACTTTGACCGTCTTTTCTCCGCCAACTCGCGTAAGCTCTCTCGCCTCGAGGACACGTAGCAGCTTTGCCTGCACAGGCAATGGCATCTCGCCAATCTCAT
>JANQRN010000267.1 GCA_028284545.1 Rhodothermales bacterium
TGCAAGCTGGCGGTATGCCATCGACCTGTGGCGAAGTGATCCCCCGCCGGCGGCTCCGCCGCAAAAGGTATCGGCATCGACAACGCTGGATGCATTTCCTGCCCTCGCGCCGACGGGTGATTCGTTGGCGTTCGTCTCGGCCCGCAGTGGAACCGCAGAGATCTGGGTGGCTGACGTCCGCGGTAACGGAGCCCGGCAGCTCACACGATTGGGGCACAACGCATTACGGAACGTTGCGTGGGCGCCTGACGGCTCCTCGCTTCTGTTCGAATCAGTGCACGATGGGCGCACACGAGTATGTCGCGCAACCCTGCCTTCAGGCAGTGTATTGCCATTGGTGCAGGACGCGGCCAATCCAACCTGGTCGCTTGATGGGACGGCAATACTCTATACGGCCCACAACGATTCTGGCGGGGAAATCCGGCGGTATCATCTGACTTCAGGCGTTGACGAACGCGTCCTGGACATGGTGTCCTACGGAGCCCGTGAAATCGAGAGCGGTGCCATACTCTTCACGCGCCGTGACGACACCGGACTCTGGCGTGCAGACCTGTCACGGGAAGGGCCTCCCGTCCTCGGCCGTGTCGTCGAGAACACGGCGGGAAAGGAACTGTCGTCGTGGTCTCTGATCGGCGGCGATATATACTATCTGCGGCGACCGAACCTCGCGTCTGACTACGATGTGATGCGCGTTGATGCCGGCGGAGACGCGCATCGCGTTGCGTCGATTCCGACCGAGATCGTGTCCCCATTCCAGCGTTTCGGATTTGCGCTGGCGCCTGACGACAACGCAATCTACTACGGTCACCTCAACCCACCGGAGTCGGACCTCGTGGTGCTTGAGCGGAGCTGATTTCGGTACAGTAGTCGGGCAGAATTTTCGTTGCCTACGCGGAGGTTTTTCTCCTTACATTGCACACCCGCCAGCGAAAATCTGAGTGCGGCGCGACACGAACGAGTGAATCAGCAAGAGAGAGTGGGCAGCAAGAGAGGAGTGGACAGCAAGGGAGAAGTGGGCAGCAAGCGACACGGCTTGAACAGGAACGGCGTGCTGCTCAATGGGAACGGCAAAGCCAAGCGCCAGAAAGCCGAGATTACGGTCACGAGGCCGCGACTACGCGCTCGCCAGCGGGTGGGCAAGTATAGACTCGAGGGACTCCTGGGCTCCGGTGGCTTCTCGTACGTCTACCGGGCAATGGACACGATTGAAGGTGTTCGCGTGGCGCTCAAGATCCCGCACGATGCGCTCGTTAACGACGACGTTCTGCACGACTTTCGGAACGAGGTGCGAATTACGGCGCGGCTGGATCACCCGAACATCCTGCCACTGAAGGACGCGAGCATCATTGACGGGCACTTCGTGCTGACGTACCCGCTCGGCGAGAAGTCGCTCACCGACCGGATGCAGAAGCGCATGTCCATCGTGACCGCAATGGACTACGCTGAGCAGATGCTTGAGGCCCTCGCATATGCCCATGCACACCGTATTGTGCATTGTGACGTAAAACCCGACAACGTAATCCTGTTCAAGGATCATCGCGTCAGGCTAGGCGACTTCGGTATCGCAAAGGTTGCCCAGAAGACGCTGAAGGGCAGAGGTACTGGGACCATCGGTCACATGGCTCCTGAGCAGGCTATGGGCAAGCCGACCATGCGATCTGATGTTTTTTCGATGGGACTGATTATCTATCGCATGTTCACGGGTCAGTGGCCGGAGTGGCCATACGAATGGCCGTATCCGGGGCATCAGCGCCTGAGGGGGAAGGTGCATCCCGAGATGATCCGGTTCCTCCAGCGCGCGACGATGGTCTCGCAGAGAAAGAGGTATCGGGACGGCGAACAGATGCTGGAGGCGTTCCTGCGCGCCCGCCGCGCAACAGAACGTTATCGGGCCCGGCGCCTATAGCTGCGAGTCCACGCGCTGCAACCCGAATCCGGACCCCTCGTACGAACGCTCGGACATTATCGGACAATTCTCCAAATGAGCAACTTCGACCGGCTGAAACGCGTCCTCAAAACCCGCCCGGGCAAATCTATGATCGTCGGTGCCGCCGTCGGTACGGGGGTTGGCATGCTCACGGGCCCGGTCATCTTCTGTGCCGCCGTCGGACTTGCCGCGGGAGCCTACCTCGGCAAACGCAGCCGGTAGGGGCAAACGCAGCCGGCAGGGTGTTTTAGACCCCCTCAGAGGCGGTAGTTGGTAGATCGCTGCGGCGTACCTTGTGTGCCCCGCATTCGTTTCTGCGCACACACATCTGGGCAGTGAAGTCGCTTCAGTACTCGCTCCACGCTCTGTTGCCGAGTCTACGCTCCTCTCTTGGTCATCTGGCTGTTGGGCTGGCACTGTCAGTGGCTGTGCCCCCAGGTACTACGTCGGGCGCAGATGCGCTCGGCCATGGTCTGGCAGCTGATGGCCCAACTGTTCGAATCACGAGCGAGGCGGCGCGGCAGGACATCGCATTCGTCGATTTTGCGATTGAGTCTGGCGTCGCTGGTCAGGTAGGAGCCGTTTACCGGTTCACGGGCGTGACCTCGGGGGTCGACGCTCTCGTGGAGATATTGGCGGTGAGCAATGGCGCCCTGCTCCAGATCGACGACGCAGACGGATCCAGCGACGATCTCGCACCACAGCTCGTGGGAGTCCCTGCCGACAATCCGCAGGCAGACTTCAAGGTCTCCTTCGTTGTTCAGGGCAGCACGACGCCAATTGCTCTCAGCGACACGGAGATCAACGCGGTTGACATTGATGGAATCGGCACCATCGGCGGCCTGGCGGAGTATGTCCGCTTGGGCAGTTTTACCGACTACACGCTCGACGACCCGTCGCTGGTGACGGCGAACCCCGGGCCCACCTACTATGAGTTCGTCGGCCCGCAAATTGGTTTTGCCGGCGTGGGACCAGACAACCCCGAAGTCGCCGTGCGAACGCGGATGCCGGCGGTCAATAGCTTTGACTTCAGCATTGGTATGCGCGGGGCTTTCCCAAGTCAGGTCACGCGGCTGTTCTCCATCAACATGGAAGACGGCGTAGTCGACTTCGACGATCCCGTCGTGACGGTCGTGGAGCCTGCCGTGAATGTCGGCAGCGTTCTGGGAGCGCCCACACCCCTGGTCGACGGGTCGTTTGCGGTACCCGCAACGGTTTCGATGCGCAATCCGGGAGAGGTGGCCTTGTACGATGTGCAACTTGCCTACGACCTGTCCCCCTTCGGAAGCTACGTCCCAGGTCTTCCGACGTATCCGGGTCAATACAGCATCGCCGCCATAAATCTGGTTGATGGCGCCGGCGGCGGAATCGATTTGTCCTCTATCAATCCCGGCTACGACGGAACCAGTGACACGAATCTGCTATCGCTCGTTCCCGGCAATGTGCTTCCTGTAGGCGAGACCATAACAGTCACGCTTGTGCTTCGCGTTTACGGGTACGGCAACTGGACCTACACAGTTGATGCATTTGGTTCAGGCGACATAGGACAGGACGGCGTCTCATCCGGGGACGCTACACTAGGCTCCCAGGCGGCGGTGGCACTCTCACCGGGCGCAGCAACACCATTCGTTTGCGACCTGACCCCATACGTCTCCCTGTCAGATGGTGGGCTGACACAGCTCTACGGGATTGACCGAAGCACGGGCAATTACGCCTTCAACCCCGTTGGACCCGTTGCGCCGTTTACGTATAACGCGCTCGCTTTCAATCCGTTGGACAACTTCCAGTACGCCGTTGTGTCAACGTCGGGGGGTGGTTTTGTCGCAGACCATGTTGTCCGAATTGGGGCTGATGGCATACCCCAGACGCTTGGTGTAATACCGGTAGCGGGCGGGTTTACGGCTACGGGCGGCACGTTCCTGCCGGATGGCTCGTTCGTCGTGAGTGGTGGCAGCGACCGCATCTTTGTACTCGACCTGTCGGGTTCGAGTGTTGGGGTGGTTGCCGACAATACGATATCGGGCGTGTCGTTTACCGACCTTGCGGTCAATCCGGTTGACCCGACCCCCAACCGTATCTATTTCGTCGATCAGACCGGCGCAAGTGATCGCGTAACGTACGCAACAGTAGACGGAGTCATAGAGGGCGTTCTGCCGCTGCCGACCGGGACAAACATCAACTCTGGGTCGCAGTTCTTCGACAGCTTTGGGCGCCTCCATTTTCGCTCAAGTACAGACAACACGATATATCGTGTCGACATGACGACGGGTGTTGCCGAGCCGCTCTCCATCGGCATCTCAGGGGCAACGCACGATGGAAGTTCCTGCGCTTTTGACGTAGGGATGCAGAAGGTGGCTGCGCCAACCGGGGTGCCCGCTGGCGGCATTGTGACCTACTCCTACGTCGTATCAAACCCGCGAGCGGAGGCCGTTAGTGGGATCTCGTTTAGTGACGTGATGGACGACGGTCGGACGTACGTACCGCTTTCGTTGTCGAATCCCTTCGGCGGCCTCGTTCTGCCGTATGGGGGGACTTCCGCGTTGGGTATCACCGGCCTCACGCTGCCGCCGAATACCATCGATACGATACAGGTTGATGTGCAGGTGCCGCTCGCCGTTACGGCGAGCACGTTATTGAACCAGGCGTCGTTGTCGGGACTGCCCGCTTCGCTGGGGACCAACCTGTTGTCTGATCACGGCCCAACCGCGGCCGTTCCCGATGCCACCCCTGTCCAGATCAGCACGCCGCTGATCGGCGCGGCGAAGCGCCTTACTGGGACTGCCAGCCTCGGAGGTGGCCGATTCTCAGCCGGGTTCCTGATCAAGGTTGAGAACCCAGGCTCTGAGGTTCTACACGATCTGCAAATTGAAGACGACCTGTCATCGGCGTTTGGTACCGCGGTCGCAACAGCGGCTGGGGTCACGTTGCCCGGTACGTACTTCGCGAGTGCATCCGTGGTCACTAACAGCTTTGACCCCCTCGCACTCAATGGGTCATTCGATGGTGATGCAGACCCGACGTTGCTCGACATCACATCGGGTGGCTCCCTCGCGCAGGGAGATTCCGTGACGGTTGCGGTCGACGTGACGTTCTTTCCGGATCCGCAGGCGCTGCCGCTGTTTAACTCGGCCGCCGCTTCGGCAGACTTGCTGAACGACAACGATGTAGATACAAGCGACGGTGTTTCGGACAAGAGTGCAGATGGACCAAGCATTGATCCAAACGCAAACG
>JANQRN010000280.1 GCA_028284545.1 Rhodothermales bacterium
AGCAAAGCTCGTCGCTCGGGATCGTTCTCGGTTTCCTGCAGCAGGTCGCCAAGCTTGTCGTGCCCCAGGGTCGCCCCCGTACTGAGATCGCGCAGCAAGTCGAGCATTTCAGCGAATTCGTGGTCAGTCATCATAGTCTCATGACACCTCCGGCCCGGCATCCATAACCTGAGAGTGATCAAGTATTGAAGCGGCGGGCTTCTTACCGAGAACGTGTCGAATCGCAGGGTCTCGCCGAAGACGTGTCACGGCCTTGTGGAAGTACGCGCGGACGGTGGGGACTGGCCGACCAACGCGTTCCGAGATTTCGTCGTAGCCGAGGTCGTCTATAAGTCGCATGTAGGCGACCGGCCGGATGTGAGCCGGCAGATTCGCGACGGCCCTCCTCACTACCCGGATGGCGATCTCGTGGTCGAGATGCTGGTGTAATCGTGTTTGCCCGCGAATCCAGTCGGCCGGCACCTCGACCTGTCCGTCTTCGGTCGCCACCCGTCGGTCCCGAACGTAGTTTAGAAAGGCGTTTCGGCACACGACGCTCACCCATGAGGCATAGCGACCGTCCACGGAAGCTTTGGCGCGTCGGATTCGCTCGTAGACAGTGTCCATAAGCGCGTCGAGATCAGCGGCACGCGCCTGCGGGTCCTTGGCGAGCTTCAGGGAGAAATATCGTCTCACGAAGCAGTACGTCCACAGCTCCAAGGCGACCTCGGTACTGCGGTCGTACGCCGCGCGGCAGTCGAGGAACAGACTATTGACATGTTCGAAGTCATCAAGGCCGAAGGGAAGCCGTTCGGCAAGGGCGGCAAATGAGCTGTTTGTAGCGGCCGGATGCACAGATGCGAGGGGTCAGAGTCCGCTTCACGTTACGGACCGATTGGGTCAAAAGCAGAGCGGCGATGGGTTTTGAGGGAACCAATAGGGGCTTCCCGCCCGCCAACATCACGCAGTGGCGCCGTTGAACCGTAAAGTTTTCCCCAAGAAGTCCGGGACGAGCGCCCCGCCAGCCCGTCCTGAGGTTTTGTCGGAGACTGGCGATTGCACCACGCTTGGGCATGCCGTACATTTGCGGGCTTGGCAGTTTTCAGAATACGATGAATCCGAACAGCTACAGAACCGCCAGTGCCCGCGCGACGGACTTTGATCGCAAGTGGTATGTGGTAGACGCCGAAAATCAGGTCGTCGGGCGATTGGCGACGCAGGTCGCGCATGTCCTTCGCGGCAAGCACCGCCCTAACTTCACCCCGCATGTTGATTGTGGCGACTTCGTCATTGTCGTCAACGCCTCGAAGGCGCGTTTCACGGGTGCGAAGGAGACCGACAAACAGTACTTCTCCTACAGTGGATACCCTGGGGGCGACCGTCTGGAGTCCCCGAAGGACCTACGTGGCCGGAAGCCGGAGTTCTTGATCGAGCATGCCGTGAAAGGGATGCTGCCCAAGGGGGCGCTGGGACGCCAGATGTACCGAAAGCTCAAAGTCTACGGCGGCGCAGAGCATCCGCACGAAGCCCAGCAGCCAGAGGCGCTGGAACTGTAATCGTTTCCCAGATACACTTTTATGGCAGCACCAGTTCAATACGCAGCGATCGGACGGCGCAAGACATCGGTCTCGCGGGTCTACCTTCGTCCGGGTTCGGGCAAGGTCGTTGTGAACAAGCGAGAGATCGAAGACTACTTCCCCCTGGATATCCGACGCCGCCAGATTCTGAGGCCGTTTGCGGTTACCGAAACACTCGGCAAGTTCGACGTGCTGGTCAACGTGAATGGCGGCGGGCTTACGGGCCAGGCGGAGGCCACCCGACTCGGTATTTCGCGTGCCCTCTGTCTCGTAGACGAAGAGCATCGCGGCGCCCTGCGGGCAGATGGCTTGTTGACCCGCGACCCGCGTATGGTCGAGAGAAAGAAGTACGGGCGGCCGAAGGCGCGCAAGCGATTCCAGTTCTCGAAGCGATAAGCTTCGGGTTGTCGACCGGGCTCAGGTCCGGCGGCGCACACTAACAATCATACCTCGGGATGTGCAGCGGGGTGGCCGGTTCGACGCCGGCTTCGCTGGCAGTTGAAAGGGGTAGAAGTCAAACCCAGAAAAGTAGAATGGCAGAAGATTCGACCACGGTCGCCGAGACCGCCGACGCCACCGCCGCCCAGCCTGAAGCGGCGCAGGCGGATGCAAGTCAGACAGACAGTGCGCAGGCAGCAGCAACTGCGGCGCAGCACCCACAGGCCAGTTCTGCTGGCGCCCAGAAGGGGAACCACCGCGTAGCCGTAGAAGGTCTTCTAAAGGCCGGCGTACATTTCGGCCATCTCACGAGCCGGTGGAATCCCAAGATGAAGAACTATGTCTTCATGGAGCGCAACGGGATTCACATCATCGATTTGACCCAGACGCA
This sequence comes from Rhodothermales bacterium, assembly GCA_028284545.1. Taxonomy (GTDB): domain Bacteria; phylum Bacteroidota; class Rhodothermia; order Rhodothermales; family JABDKH01; genus JANQRN01. The sequence goes on from JANQRN010000280.1 coordinate 2,386, forward strand.
GGCCATGCTCGACGCGGCTGCGGGCGCCGCCAGCAGGTTTGCCAAGCAGGGCAAGAACATCCTGTTCGCCGGGACGAAGAAGCAGGCCCGCGAGATCCTGAAGAAGCATGCGAAGTCGTGCGACTCACCATACGTTGTTGAGCGCTGGCTGGGAGGAACGCTGACGAACTTCCAGACAATCCGGAAGAGCATCAGGCGGATGGAAGACCTTGCCAAGATGGAAGAGGACGGCACCATGGGGCAGCTCAAGAAGAAGGAGCGCCTCATGAAAAACCGGGAGCGGGAGAAGCTCGACAAGGTGCTCTCCGGCATCGCGAACATGCCGAGACTTCCCGGAGCGCTGTTTGTTGTCGATATCAATCGCGAGCACATCGCCGTGAAAGAAGCGCGCAAACTCGGTATCCCGATCATTGCGATGGTCGACACGAACTGCGACCCTGACCTCGTGCAACACGTTGTTCCGGCTAATGACGATGCGCTGAAGTCGATTGATCTCGTTGCGGGCGTTATCGCGGCGGCGATCAGCGAAGGCAAGGCCGCCAGGGCTGAGCAGCTTGCTGCAGAATCCGCAGAAAAGGCAAAGCGGGCTGCTGACAAAGCGGCGGCGGCAGAGGAGGATGACGACGCCGCAGAAGATGGGAAGGGTGCCGACGCGTAACAACTCGCGTCCCCAGGCAACTAACCTTCTCGCAACAACGACAATCCTCGATACCAGACCGGGCCGGAGCGGCCCGCATGGTCACCAATCTTGATGGACACCAATACTGTAATGGCAATTTCGGCAAAAGAGGTGAAGAGGCTCCGCGACGAGACCGGCGTGGGCATGATGGACTGCAAAAAGGCGCTTGCTGAAGCAAATGGCGATTTTGAGGCAGCGATTGAGTTGCTGCGCAAGAAAGGCCAGAAAGTGGCCGCCAAGCGCGCCGACCGTGAGGCAAAGGAGGGTGTGATAGCGACCGCCAAGTCAGACGACGGCGCGACAAGCGTCCTGGTTGAGGTGAATTGCGAAACAGACTTTGTGGCCCGTAACGGCGACTTCCAGAAGTTCGCCCAGGACATAGCTGACCTCGCGCTTGCGCAGCGCCCTGGCGACCGGGACGCGCTTCTTGCCCTGCCCTTCGAAGACGGAACCGTTGCAACGGCCGTCGAGGCAATGACTGGCAAGATCGGCGAGAAGATCGACGTTCGCCGCGTTGTGGTGGTAACGTCCTCAGCCGGCCAGGCGGTGGCGTACATTCATCCGGGAGCTCGACTGGGTGTGATCGTCGACGTCGTGGGCGAGGGCGATCGCGAAACGGTTGGCCGCGACGTCGCGATGCAGGTCGCAGCGCTCAATCCCGTTGCGCTGTCGCGGGACGAAGTCCCGGCCGATGTGAAAGAGAAAGAAATGGACATCGCGCGGGAAGTAGCGCGCAGCGAGGGGAAGCCGGAGCAGATCGTCGAGAAGATCGCGACAGGTAAACTCGATCGCTATTACAAAGACAACGTGCTTACCGAGCAACCGTTCGTAAAGGACGCGTCGATCCGCGTCCGTGACTTGCTGAAGACGGCCAACGTCGACGTTCAGTCATACGTGCGATTTGCGCTAGGCGACTAAGACCGAGACGAACTGATGCCTGACGCTGAGACAGCGACCGTTCCCCGGTACAATAGGGTGCTCCTCAAGCTATCCGGGGAGGCGCTGCTCGGCGAAAAGACCTACGGCATCGACAACAACGTCCTGTCTCGCTACGCGGAAGAGATCCGAGGCGTTGTCGATGCGTGCGGCACCGAGATCGCCATCGTGATCGGAGGCGGCAACATCTTTCGCGGTGTGCAGAGCGCTACGAACGGGATGACGCGCGCCCACGCCGACTATATGGGTATGCTCGCGACCATGATCAACGCCATGGCGTTGCAGGACGCGCTCGAGCAACACGGCATGTATTCGCGACTGCAATCTCCCATCAAGATGGAGGAGATCGCCGAGCCGTTTATCCGCCGCCGCGCGGTGCGGCACCTGGAGAAGGGGAGGGTGGTCATCTTCGGCGCGGGAACCGGGAATCCGTACTTCACGACAGACACGGCGGCCGCGCTGCGCGCACTCGAGATCGAGGCTGACGTGATCCTCAAAGGCACGCGCGTGGATGGGATCTACACGGCTGATCCGGAAAAGGACCCGTCTGCAGAACGATTCTCCTCGATCGACGGGACCGAGGTCATCAAGCAGGGCCTGAAAGTGATGGATATGACCGCATTTACGCTGTGCGGTGAATCGAAAAAGCCGATCATAGTGTTTAACATGAATGTGCCCGGCAACCTTCGTCGCGTGATCGAGGGTGAGCAGGTGGGTACACTCGTACACTGGACAACCGAGGGGTAAACATGCTCCACGAACACATCAAGAAGGTAATCGACGACGCAAGTACGACAATGGACAAGGCATTTGACCACCTTGTTCAGGAACTGCACTCCGTGCGGGCGGGCCGGGCGACGCCGTCGATGATCGAGAACGTAAAGGTTGACGTCTACGGGACGCAGATGCCGCTGAATCAAGTGGCTTCAGTGAGTGCGCCGCAGGCCGACCTGCTTGTCGTCCAGGCGTGGGACGCTTCTTCTCTCCAGGCGATCGAGAAAGCGATCATGTCTGCGAGCATGGGGCTCAACCCATCCAACGACGGGGCCGTCGTACGCGTGCCGGTTCCGCCGCTGTCGGAGGAGCGAAGACGCGACCTCGTCAAGACCGCTAAGGTGCGCGGCGAGGAAGCCAAGGTGGCGATCCGGAATATCAGAAGGCACGCGAAGGACGAGGTGAAGTCTGTGCAGAAGAACGAAAATCTGCCGGAAGACATGCTCTACGAGGGTGAGGAATCTGTGCAGAAGATCACCGACGAGCACATTGACAAGATCGACAAACTCCTGTCCGCCAAGGAAGCTGAGATAATGGAGGTCTAGGCGGCGGACGAGCGTGAGACCGGAGAGGTGCCCGAGTGGCTGAAGGGGCACGCCTGGAAAGCGTGTGTACCTCTATCGGGGTACCGTGGGTTCGAATCCCACCCTCTCCGCCAACGAAATGATATCCCGCGCATATGCTTGTAAGCATGACCGGGTTCGGCCGCGCAACGGCTGAGCTGGATGGACTCACGGCGACTGTTGAACTGCGCTCCGTAAACAATCGCTTCTGCGAAGTTGTCGTTCGTGCGCCGCGTGAGCTCTCGCGATGGGAGACCGATGCGATCAACCTCGTCAAGAAGGCGTTCTCGCGAGGTCGGTTCTCGCTACAGATTCAGCTCGACTATCCGTCGACGGCAAGCGCCGAGATTTCAGTTGACGCCGCGGCTGCAAAAAAGTACGCCCGCGCCCTGAAGGAGCTTCGGAAGGCAGCCGGCGTGAACGACCGCCCCCGACTTGAGCACCTCCTGAATCTCCCCGGTGTGATCAGTTCTAACGATGGGTCTCGACCGGGCGAAGAGATCTGGCGTGTCAGCCGGGCCGCCCTGGATGCCGCTATTGAAGGACTGGCCGAGATGCGGTCCCGCGAAGGTGAAGCACTTGCACGTGAGCTGGAGCACCGTGTATCCGAGATCGAACGACAGCTCACCATTGTTGAGGAGCGGGCACCGTTACGCGTGGAGGCGGCGCGCGACCGACTGCGCGAGAGACTCGCCGAAGTACTTTCCGACGAGCGGATAAACAAAGACCGACTCGAGCTTGAGCTTGTACTTATCGCCGACAAACTCGAAATCACCGAGGAGATCGTTCGGCTACGTTCACACATTGGCCAGTTCCGCGAAGCGTTGTCGTCCAAGAAGCCCGCGGGACGCAAACTGAATTTCATCTATCAGGAGATGAACCGGGAGGTCAACACGATCGGCTCGAAGGCAAACGACGCCGAGACGACGCGCGCCGTTGTCACCATGAAAGAAGCGCTGGAGAAAATCCGGGAGCAGGTCGAGAACGTCGAGTAGTGACGAATCCGCGCATCATCGTGCTCACCGCGCCGTCTGGCGCCGGAAAATCGAGCATTGCCCGCAGGATCCTGGCCGCGATCCCTGCTGTTCGTTTTTCGGTATCGGCAACGACGAGAGCCCCGAGAGAACACGAGACGGACGGGATCCATTACCACTTCCTGAGCGCGACTGAGTTCGACGCACGAATCGAGGGCGATGAGTTTGTCGAATTTGAAGAGGTGTACCCCGGCCTGCGTTATGGCACCCTGGTCGCAGAAGTCGGAAGCGCAACCCGTGAGGCGCCCGTGCTGCTCGACATCGACGTAAAGGGGGCGTTGCGGGTGAAAGAACTATTCGGTGCTGACGTGATGGCGATATTCGTCGCCCCACCGTCCGTCGAGGAACTTGCGGAGCGGCTGCTCGCGCGCGGAACAGAGTCTGAGGCGGCAGTCAGAATGCGGCTGGATCGTGCCCGCCTCGAGATGACGTGGCGCGACAGCTTTGACCACGTCGTCGTCAATGATGATCTTGAGCGCGCTTCCGCCGAGGCGATAACACTAGTGTCCCGGTTCCTGCAAACGGAATCTGAAAAAGGCGCCAACCCCAGCTGACCCACGTGCCCTCTTCGCAGCTTTCCGATACCGAAGTGCTCCAGACGCTTGATGGTCGACGCATCATCCTCGGTGTCTCTGGTGGAATTGCCGCGTATAAGACGCCGCTGCTGGTTCGTCTGCTGAAGAAAGCCGGGGCGGACGTGCAGGTCATCATGACCCGAGATGCGCAGCGCTTCGTCACGCCAATGACTCTGGCAACTGTATCGGAGCGAGAGGTGTTGTCGGGGATATTCCGGGACGCCCATGAATCTGCTGAGGGTTCGTGGACTCGCCACATCGAGCTCGGTCTGTGGGCCGACATCTTCGTCGTCGCACCAGCGACGGCGCAGACGATTGCGAGACTGGCCCACGGTTTTTGCGACAACATGCTTTCAGCGATCGCGCTCTCGGCGCGGTGTCCACTGCTTATATGCCCGGCGATGGATCAC
>JANQRN010000290.1 GCA_028284545.1 Rhodothermales bacterium
CAATTCTTTGTGTCGTGCCTTCCGGCACGATCGGGGTGTTCTCATCTGACAAGACCGCGCGAAGCGAGACGCCCTCAAGAATTTCGCCGGCCAACTGCAGTCTAAGACCGGACTCGATTGTCGCATCCCGTCGGTTGCCAGCAATTACGCCCCGCGTGATCGAGCCGCTACGGTTCAGACGAAGTTCAGGAGAGGTGTCGCGTCGACGCGAAGCGGCCGACGGCGGGACGGGGACAAACGCCGAAATCGAGTCCGGATCGGCTGGCCTTGCGATCGCTGACGCAGCAAACTCGAGTTCACGGCTTGCCGGGTTTAGACGGTACCGAACGTGGAAGACCTGGCCTGTTCTACCCGCAACGGTCACCTGACGCCGGAGCATGCTTCGGCCCACGATAGCTACAGCGTTCGCAGTTTCACGGTCGAGGTACACCTTCACTGTCGACTGCAGCGCGTCGCCTGGCAACTGGAGGAGGACGTACCCGGGCCGAAGCGCCGGCCGGGCAACGAGCGAATCGGCTACTGCGAGCGGATCAGCAGACGCCGTCGCCATGTCCTGGGCTGCCAGGAACTCGAGAGGGCCAAGAGTCGCGACCAGACACAGGAAAGAAATGCGTCTGAGAAACACGGTTTCCTGGAGGTAGAGAATGCAATCTGCAGATTCCCGTCAGTCAACCCGTGTAGCTGCGGACGGTTTCGACTACTCTACGGCCACGACGTCTACGGCGTGGCGCCCCTTTTCTCCGTCGGCAAGAGTGAATTCAACGCGCTGCCCGTCTTCAAGCAGGCGGAATCCATCCGCTGTTATTTGCGAGTAATGAACAAAAATGTCCGGCTCATCTGGCCGGGTGATGAATCCGTAGCCTTTGCGCGGGTTAAACCACTTAACTACACCACTAACGCGCTCCTGCATCCGTACTCCATGCTGGTTGGGTGATGGCTCGTTCCGCGTCAAGGCAGTCGAAGTATTGCCGGGCCGCTCAAGCGCCGGGCGCACAAGTGAGCGGATACCAGTCGCGGATCCTGGTCGCTGGGTGACAGCTGTCGATGACATTGCAAACTCCGTTTCGGTGGCCTCTACCTTATAGACGTATTTTTCACGTACAAGGTGTCACGATCCGAAGAAAAAATGCTCCACGGCTATCGGGGCCGCTGGGCGCCGTCTCCCACCGGGCATATGCATCTGGGGAACGCGCGCACCGCGATTGTAGCATGGCTCGCCGCGAGATCAAGCCGGGGCAAACTGATCTGGCGATCCGAAGACCTTGACACCGCCCGCGTACGGCCGGGTCTGGAGGAAGCCGCAATGGCGGATCTCGAATGGCTTGGGCTCGACTGGGATGAAGGCCCGAGGCTGGGGGGAGACCACGGTCCATACGTACAATCCGAACGCTCGCGTAAGTATCAGGAAGCGCTTGACAGCCTGGCAGGATCCGGGTCGCTATACCCTTGCGGCCTGTCACGCTCTCAGATCGCTGACGTGGCCTCAGCACCCCACGGCTCGACCGCGCCATTCCCGCAAACGCTGAGGGCCCGGAACATCGCCTCAGATTGGTGGGATCGGCATCGGCAGTCAGACGGCGCGCACGCGATCCGTTTCAAAGTGCAAGATGAGACAGTTTCGTTTACGGACCTGGTACATGGACGCTGCACAGATCATGTCTCGTCGACCTGCGGTGACTTCGTCGTTCGCCGCCGCGACGGTGTGATGGCGTACCAGCTCGCCGTCGTAGTTGACGACATTGCGATGTCCGTGACACACGTCGTCAGAGGCGATGACATTCGGGCCTCCACTGGCCGGCAGATTCTATTGTACAAGGCACTCGGAGCCACGCCGCCGGCGTTCGCGCACGTCCCGCTCGTGCTCGACTGCAAGCGTGAGAAGCTGTCGAAGCGACACGAGTCGCTGAGACTGGCCGCACTCCGCGAGAATGGAGTTGAGCCACAGCAGATAATCGGATATCTCGCATACAGTTGCGGCCTGACGGAGAGTCCGCGCAGACATGTGATTGCGGACCTGGTGGCCAATTTCAATTGGTCCCGGATTAGCCACGATCCGTGGGTTCTACCGGACGAATCGAGACTGATTTCGGGGCTGCTAGACCTTTAGTGGATTTTTCGCAAACCGATAATCCTACTGACGTTCGTCCGATTCTGTGCCACAAGCAACACCTTGATGGATTTCCGCGAGCCGAAAGCGGAGTCCGGACAACAATCTCCGGAGCTCCTCTATCGCCCTATAACGTTCAGGAGTACCTGGGCCGGTTCGTTCAACCTGCTCCTTCCGATCTGGGTACTGCTCATCCTGGCTATGGTCCCGCTGGGCCTGGTGTCGGCCATGCCGCACGCCCCCGTTGCGGTGGGTGGCGTCGCATTCGATTTCTTTCTCTTCCTTCCGCTCGTCCTCTGCGTTCCGCTGACCCTGTGGGCCGGCTATGCATGGGGAGCTGTTCCTGCCTGGTTCGCCTCGTTCGCCATGGCCGCCAGCGCCGGTGTACCGCTGGCATGGGCGAGCATGTATGCTTTCGTTGCGCCGGTGAGCCTCGCCGTGTTTACGCTCGCCTATCGGTCAATCCCGATGCGGACCGACTTGCGGTCGGTACCGAGCGCCTTGTTCTTTCTTCTCGCTTCGGTGATCGCCGCCATAATTCATTCGTCCGGTGCCTTTCTGTTTGAGACCGGCGTGGAAATGCGCCCGGCCCTGCTTTACGCTCAGTGGCAGAGCTGGTGGATCGGGTCACTCGCATCGCTGGTATGCGGCGCCGCGCCCTTGATGCTACTCGGTTCGGCACCCGTCGCGTCGCTCAAACTCAGGGGCCACCTTGGCGAGGCCGTCGACAGAGGTGTGGCCAAACCGGTTCTCTTCGCAACTTTCTGGATAGGAGTCGCCGCAACATTCGCTTTCCTCTATACGATTCACAGCTTCGTCTCAGCGAATATCACGCGTTCTCTCGCCGGGATCGAGAGCCGCGTCCTGTTGCAGAATGTTCAGGATGCACTCGAGGGCCACCACCTGCTCCACGTGACGATGGGCGTGCTGCTAGTGATTTCCTGTATGTTCTGGTACCAGATAGTAGTCAGGTGGACTGCCCAGATCCGTGAAAAGGCCGACGTCCTCTCAGACGACAACAGCCGGCTAAAGACCGAAGTCTCGCAACGCCGGATCCGTGAAGGCGAGCTGCAGAAGCAGACCGCCGACCTGGAAGAAGCGAACGCGGCAAAAGACCGCTTCTTCGGCATCATCTCACACGATTTGCGAAGCCCAATGGGCTCGATCGTGAGTGTCTCTTCGTTCCTGAGCGACCACTTCGAAGAACACGACCCGGACACTTTCAGGGAGCTCCTGTCGGTCGTCCACCGTTCTGCTGAACGCGTCTATGGTCTACTCGAGAACATGCTGGAGTGGGCACGCCTTCAAGTTGGCAACATCGGTGCTATCCCCGAGGAGTTCGAACTACACGGCCTTGTGGAGGCCCTTCACGGCCTTGTTCGGCGCCAGGCAGAGGCCAAGGGAATATCCCTCGTAAACGACATCCCCGCCGGAACGGTAGGCTTCGCAGATCTGAACATGACCACCTCCGTCCTGATGAACTTGATCTCAAACGGAATCAAGTACTCAGAGCAGGGAGATACCGTTCGTACCACGGCGGGCGTGGACGAGGGTAAAGTGAGCGTGTCTGTCGTCGACACCGGCGTCGGTATGACAGCAACCCAACTGAACAACCTGTTCACGATCGACGAGCGAACTTCCACGCCAGGCACCTCCAGCGAGCCCGGTGCAGGACTTGGCCTCCTCATCTGCAAGGAACTGCTTGAGCGCAGCGGCAGCACGCTGACCGTGGAGTCCACACCGGGAGCGGGTTCGCGGTTCAACTTCTTCGTACCGGTTGCCAACGAGAGCACTTCGTCGACAAACGGCGCGGACAGGGCACCCGCCCCTAGCCGCGCGACGGAGTCGACTCCTACGGCAGGAAAATTGAAAGCGCCAACGAGGGCCTGAAGCCCAGGTCGTAGACGTCGACAAAGGCGGCTCGAATCCTCGGATCTGCCACTGGGCCGTCCAGCACTCCCAATCGCGTGCGATACCAGGTATTGTTCCGGTCATACACGTTGTAGATAGACGCAGTAGCGGAAACGCGGGCGGTCGACAGCCTGAAAGCTGAACTAATCGATACATCCATTCGATGGTAGTCCGAGAGCCTTTCGGGCTCATCTGGGAAACGATTCGCCAACACGTTTGGTGCTTCAGATCCGTACTGCCATTGCATGGTCGCCGAAACTCCGGGCATTACGGCAAACCGCAATTGCAGCACGATCTGGTGCCTGCGGTCCCAGTCGGCGAATGTCCACTCGCCATTCTCTATCTCATCGTGCTTGAGCTCGGAGCGTGACAGCGTGTATGCGGCAGACACCAGACCCGTTGACCAGCTTCGCCGTAGCATAACCTCCAACCCCGATGACCTCCCGTCGTAGTCATGTACCCACGGGGCGAGAAGTAGCCCGGTGTCACGACGCCGTCGATGTGCAACCACCGTTTCGTGCTGTCTGATCCCAGATGACTCTTTGTAGTACGTCTCAACCTGCAGTCCGAACCGACCACGCTGCAAGCGCATCCCGCCGGTGATGTGGTCAGCTCGCCCGGGTGGCTGAGCCTTCGTACTGAGTGTCCACAGACGCGCGTCTGGTGCGGTATCGATGTAGAGCTGGTGCAAGAACTGGTGCGAACGCGCATAGCCCGCAAAGGCGACCAGACCCTCCGCGAGCCCCACCGAGCCGAGGAGTCGAGGCGACAAGCGGACGCGGGCATCGGGCGAATAGTAGTGGGCACGCAAGCCGATCGAAGAGGTCGCACCACGGCGGTTTCGAGTGGCGCCAACAAACGTGTCAAATTGGGCAGCGCTACTGTTTCCCTCCAGGCGCCTGGAAAACGGAGCGGCATACTCGTCGTAGGTCGTGCTATAGTCGTGCAAGTCGATTCCTGCCGTCCACTCTGTATCGTTAATCCGGGTAACGACAGAAGCGGTACCACCCCGATCAGCAAGGGTGTTGTCGATCGTCAACGTATCAACAAGCAGTTCGCTGGCACGTGGGTTGGCATCTGGTCGGGCCGCATATGAGTAGTCATCTTTCTGAAAGTCACTACCGTATGCACTTGCAAAAATGTGCAATCGATAAAAGGTGTTCGCTCCCAACTGACCTTCACGACGCAGGCCACCGATCTCGTTGTGCCAGGAGTTGTCTGTTCTGACGTCGCGCAATTCAACGCGACGGGTAGAATCAGCCGGATCCACCGCAAGTCGTTCGGCCGCATGCCCCGTGTCGTCTCCGCCGAGGTAAGCGTTCACTATCCACCTTCCTTTGCCACTCTGATCCTCAACGAGAAGCTTGCCGTGCAGATCGTAGAAAAGTGCGCTACTTGCGCCGGGGCGTAAGACGCGGCTGTTGAGCGTGTTTAAGACACTCGGGACTGAGGACTCCCGGTCCACGTCGAGGCCAAGTGAAATCAGTCGGTCATTGTCAAACCACTCGACGAGATCAAACAGCGACCGGCGCCCCGCAATCAAAAGGCTACCGCGGCCGTTGAATAGTGGCGACTCCATTGTCCCCGAGAAGCTCGTTGTAGAAACGCCAAGGCTGGCCTGCGGGCGCGTTTTCGACCCTCCACGGGTAACAAACGAAAGCGTGCCGCCCGGGGGGCCGGCATACTCGGCGGGTGACACTCCATAGAAGAGCCCAACAGATCTAAGAGCATCGGCATTAAAGGCGTCGAAC
>JANQRN010000184.1 GCA_028284545.1 Rhodothermales bacterium
GCGTCCCCGCGACGATGCTCAGCAAGTCTGCTTCCGAGCAATGGTGGCAAGACTCGCTGCCTTCGTTCCAGGGCAGGGTCCGCCGAGAGCGATCGCAACTGCAGGCGGGTGAGGGTCGGAGCACCGGGAGCGCCACGGTTCTGCGGCTACGTCTCGGGGCGCATTGACCGAGGTTTGCGCTGCGACTACGGCGATTCGGGAGTTCCTGAAAACAAAAAAACACAGCCGGCGAGGCTGTGTCTTCTTGCAGCACGTAGTGTGCGAAGTGGAGCGCTATAGAATCTGAAACACAACGAAAACGATGAGGCCAACGACGCCCGCTCCAACCGTCGTCGCCCTGATCGCCAGGTCAACACGGTTTCGCATCAAAGTTTCGTTTTTGAATGAACGGTGAACGGCGGGAAACTAAAGAGATAATCGGCGTTTGCAAAGTTTCTCTTAAGAATTCCGCCACTCCAGATTTGCCAACAATGAGCGCACCGGTTGTCCACACCCTGCGCCTCTTTACGCACACTCTCGGCCTTCTTACCAACATGTTATCAACGTCGGAGAAACGCTGATTTGCGTGCGTCGGTTGGAGACTTTCTACCAGTCGTTCTCTTCCTTCGTCACGCCGGCCTCGACTGGTACCGGGTAGTTGCCTGAAAAGCATGCCGAACAGAAGCCGGAAGACTTGCTAGAGGCCTCAACCGCCGTCAGAAGCCCGTCGTGGCTCAGGTAGGCGATCGAGTCCACCCCGAGCCAGTCTCCGATTGCCTGCTCGTTCTGCTGGTATTTGTTCGCGATGAGCTCGTTGGGGTCTGGGAAGTCCATCCCGTAGAAACATGGACTGATCACCATAGGAGAGGCGACCCGGAAGTGAACCTCTCGCGCCCCGGCGGCACGCACCATTCTGACGAGCGCCTGGGCGGTTGTGCCGCGGACGATCGAGTCGTCTACCATCACCACCACGCGATCCTTGAGCACTCCTTTGACCGTATTGAATTTGCTCCGCACCTTCTGCTCACGCGAGTTCTGCCCCGGCGCGATAAACGTGCGCCCGACATAGTGATTTCGGATCAGGCCAATCTCGTACTTGCAATCGTATCCCAGCTTGCGGCATTCCGACACAAATCCAAGTGCCGCCGTGTTCGACGAGTCCGGGACGGAGATCACAATCGGTTTCTTGTCACCTTTTCGTACCGTCGGAACGGGCGCGTCGTGCGCAAGCTGCTTGCCGATCTTTCGGCGCACTTTGTCGACCATCGCACCGAAGACTTTCGAGTCTGGACGTGAGAAGTAGACGTACTCGAAGACGCACTGGCTGGTGCCGAATCGACGCGGAAGCGTGTAGTTCGTGAAGTTCCCGGTGCGGCAACCCTGATCATCGATGATGAGCACCTCTCCAGGTTCGACGTCTCGCACGAACTTGGCCCCGATCATGTCAAAAGCACAGGTCTCGCTTGCCACGCAGTAGGTTGGCTGATCACTGTCGAGTGTGGACTCGATCACCCCAAGAGCGAGTGGCCGAAAACCGTTTGGGTCTCGCACCGCGATCAGCTCCTTGTCGGTAAGAAATACAAGTGAGAACGCACCTTCCAACTGCGTGAGCGCGTCGATAATCTGGTCTACCGTCTTGTGCCTGCGACTCTGGGCCACTAGATGCAGGATCAGCTCCGTATCGCTGGTAGACTGAAAGAGTGTGCCTCGCTCCGAGAAGGCACGTCGCAGCTCCCGCGCGTTGGAGAGGTTACCGTTGTGGCCGATCGCGAGGTTGCCGTTTCGGTACGACACCGCCATGGGCTGGAAGTTGGCCCTATTGTTCGATGCCCCACTGGTCGAGTACCGATTGTGCCCGATTCCCTTGGTACCGAGCAGCTTGGAGACGAAGAGGTCGGAGTCGTCAAATACATCCAATACGAGGCCGGCGCCGCGATGCACGGGCATCACCGGTCGCTGCTTATTCTCGTCAATCGTCGATGTTACGATCCCACAGGACTCCTGGCCCCGATGTTGAAGCGCGTGCAGCCCGAAGTAGATCTGCCGTGCAGCGTCGTGGCTGTTGAAAATGCCGAAGATCCCGCAGTACTCGTTCAGTTGCTTCATCAGATACGGTGCCAGGATTGCGGGCTTAGAGCAGGATCAGTCCGGTTGCAAGCATGATGCCGACTACGTCTGCGACAAGGTCCTTAACATCGAAACGGCCGGAGCTGGAGAGGTGCCGATCGTAGAGCTCCTTTGTCAATCCGACTGCGAAGCTACTGCCGGCCGAGAACGGTGTTGCGGTCTTTTTCGCGACGTCCAGTTTGTTCACCAGTGCGTACTGCACGCTGAGTGTAAACAGGAAGCTGAAAGTTACGTGTTGCAGCTTGTCGAAAGAAGTCCAATCGCCCACATTTCCAGTGACCTGCGAAGAAAACGCATCCATGCCTGACGGGTCGCCGTACGCGACCGCGGAGCGCCACGCTGCGGGGTACTCTGTGAACGCTCGGGTAGCAGTCCCGGCGTCGCCTGATTGTCCGAGGACGGCCTGGGGACCAGCGGCGGCAAGGGCCAGAAGCAGACCCAACATGCTGGCCGCGATCGTTTTGCCTCGGCTCACGCGGTTCGGATTTTGGGCTTCGTTGAGCGCGTTTTCTTCTTCACCACGACGTCTCCGATCCGTCGCTTATCAACCGACCGAACCTGCAACTCGAGATTTTCGAAATCGAAAGAGTCTCCTTCGCGTGGTACCTCGCCCGACAGGTGATAAATCAAGCCACCGAGCGTCTCAAAATCGAACTCGTTGGTGCTTAGATGTACATCGAGCAAGTCGTTGAGGTCGTCGAGATCCATGCGGCTGTCGCACAGGTAGATGTCTTCGTCAAGCCGCCGAAACAGGTTCTCTTCCAGTTCGTCGTGTTCGTCCCGGATGTCACCTACAATCTCTTCAAGAACGTCCTCGAGGCTAACCACGCCGGCTGTTCCACCATATTCGTCAACGACTATTGCGATGTGCACTTTCTGCTCCTGGAAAGCCCGTAGCAGGTCGTCCAGGTTCTTGCCCAGCGGGACGAACATCGGTCGTCGCGCAATTCTGGTCCAATCCAGCTTGCGGTCCAGGTCAGGGTCAGACAGGTACGGTAGCAGGTCCTTGGCATGCACCACACCGAGGATGTTGTCGAGATGGTCCACGTAGAGCGGAAGTCGCGAATTTCCGGATTCGCGTATCTGTTCAAGGGCCTCGCCGAGCGTACAGCTTACCGGTAACGCCTGGATGTCCATCCGGCTGACCATGATCTCGCGTACGGTTGTTTCGCCGAACTCGATGATCGAGTGGATGAGGGCGCGCTCATCCTCGTGAATGGTGCCGTGCTGTTCGCCAACTTCCGCCATCGCCTTCAGCTCGTCGGCCGAGATCGGGGAGGGGGCGCCTGCCAGACGACGGTGCACCCTTTTCATGGACCTCGCGATGGCAGCGGACAGGGGGTACAGCACGCGGTGGACCGCGAACAGTGGCGCCGAGATCAACCGGCTGAACGACACCGGATTCTTGGCTGCGAGTAGCTTGGGCGTGATCTCCGAGACGATCAGGAGTACAAACGTCACCACCACCACCTCTATGGCCACTGTGATTCCGGTACTCCAGCCGTAGGCGATGGCTACCTGGGCGGTGACGACGGCTGCTATGATCGCGGCCATCACGTTGATGATGGTGTTCAGTACCAGTATGGACACCAGAATCGACCGCGGCCGATCGAGCATCCGCGTCACGCGTCTGCTGGCGCGATCAGAGGCTTGCCGAAACGCGTCGCGTTCGGCGGAGGAAAGCGAGAACAACGCCACCTCGGAGCCGGAAACAAGGGCAGATGTGAGAATCAGGAGCAGGAACACTCCCGCGGCCAGCGCCAGCATCATCGGGTCCAATGCCGCTGCGGCCGTGGCCGCCTCAGTTGCAGACTGCAGATGTTGTTGGGAGGGGTCGGGGTCCACTGGCTAGGTGTGTGTCCGATGGCTTGCGGACAGGTGATGCTAGGTGCTGCGTACGCCCATTCGGTCGAGACGGTTTCTCACCCGCGTCGTTTCCGCGGGTATCGGCTGATCGCGACGCTACACAATGCCCAGCGGTCGCATCGGCTGGGGATTCAGCGGCTACTCGTCGCGATCGGGCATCTCACCACCCATCAGCTTGCCCATTGCGAAGCCCGCGCCGCCGAAGAGGATCAGCGCGGCCATTATCAACACGAAGATCCCGGTACCGGGGTACTTGTCATACCGAACCGAGACATTCTGGGCCGTTGTCCCACTGGGGCCGGTAACTACAAATCGGGCGACGCCAGACCGCGTCGGGGTCCATTCGAACTCTGTGCCCGAGACCGGCAGAACCAACGTGTCTGGTATCGCGCTGTTGGGGCGCCAGACCACCGTAACCGTTTCAGCAGGCGAGTCGAGTGTTACCCTCACGGGTTGGTTGACGACCGGGTTTTTGGGTGAGTCCGGACCCGCGGGTACCGGCATCGGCTCAAACGTGATCTGAGCCAGGCATACCGTCGGCGCTGCGATACAGAGTATCAGGAACGATGCGATGCGATTCATAGCTCAGGCGGAAGGGGGTGGGTTGTGGCGCGCGGCGCCTGTAGCCGTCGGACTTCGCGTGAGGACCGCGGCAATGATCAGCGTGGCAACGATCCAGAATATTGGAATCGAAAACGTCAACCAGCCCCAACCCGGCATATCGTAGGTCGAGCCGTAGAGGCCACCAGAGAGATCCTGCCAGAGCGTGCCAACGAGGACGCTCGTGAGGATGATGGGGATGACGAACTTGATCCACGTATTGAACCACGGGCCCAGCGTG
>JANQRN010000207.1 GCA_028284545.1 Rhodothermales bacterium
ACCTTGTCTGCTACCGCGTCAATTTCAAAGCGCCAGCCGCCTTCGTCTGTCCGCTCTCCCACCCGGCCGTACGGTACAATCTCGCGCGCATTCACTACACCTCCCGAGAACAGGTACACGACGCGAATGGCCCACGGATTGTCGATGATCGGAGGGGCAATGATCTCCTGGCGAATTTCCGTCGAGTCTGCGTTGACCTGAAACGGGCCACGCGTCAAGATCTGACCCGCGTTGATGAAAGGCACCTTCGTCGACGCAAACGTCTCTGTACCGTCGGATCGTGTAACGCGAAGTGTATACGTGTAGTTGGGTCGCACGATGAAATTCGACGTGAACACGTGTCCCCACGTCTCATCCTCCAGTTGTTCGAGCGTGTGCGACCAACGATGCGTTGCCGTTACCTGTCCTGCGAGACTCTCTTCGCTCGTAACGACGGCATCGATGTCGGCCTGCGCATCGCTCGGCTTGGTGATGGTCGCCGACAGGCGCGAGATGGGCACCACCCGCACCTTGTGCTCCGTCTCGAGCGCATCGAGGTATCCGTAGATCGTGAAGTATCGCCCGTCGTTGCGAAACGGATCAATCGTCGTCTCGTCGCAGGCGGCGAGAAGGACCGATAGCGCAAAAACGCCGAGGATCAAGCGGAGGGTTTGCATCGCGCATTTTACGCCGAACAGCGGACGACGCGCAATACCGATCTACCTGCCCCCCACGCGTGTTATCGCGACATCCTTGACAAACGTCGTCCCACGCAGTCTGACGAGGTATATCCCGCTGGGCAGCTCACCGCTTCCAACGCGGATCCGATTGGGATACCCGCCTTCTACGTCATCAGCGAACAGCACCTCCAGCCGACGGCCGAGCATGTCGTAGAGGCTCACTTCCACAAACTGCGCCTCTGCGGTCGAGAAAACCAGCGTCGCCGACGCCGAGAATGGATTGGGAAATACCGGCTCCACGACCACGTCCTTTATTGGTCGAACATGTAAGTCCAGAACCTGCGAGTAGAACGCTGACCCGTCGAGATCGGTGATATGCAGACGAAAGGCGTATTCGCCCGGTGACAACATCGTAGTCTGATGGTAGTAGTCGTTTTGTCCGCGCTCCGCCGGCACATAGGCGAGATGTTCGAACGTCGACGACCCATCCCGAGCGTACTCGATACCAAATCCGGCCGCAGTTGACTCGCGTGTTGTCCGCCAGTCGACCCGTACACCCTGGGAGGAGATAACGGCTCGGAGTTTCTCCAACTCGACGGGCAGGGTCCCGTCATTAACGCCAAAGGGTTCGACCGAGAATGTGGAGCCATCGGGCGTTACAACTTCCACAGGTCCGGATGTCGCAGTTTCCGGGACTTCCGCCCAAATATGACCGGCGGATACCACTCCGAATGAGCTCGCGGCGTGCCCGTTGAACCTTACCGTCGATGTGGTGGCCAGGTTTTCGCCGTAGATGTGCACTGTTGCGTTGTAGTCTCCGTACGGAGGGTCGAAGTTCGAAACTCGCGGTCCGAGTGCACCTGCACGAAGTCTGGCAGACGGAATCGTCTGGCGAGCCTGGCTGGCGGACGACCAGTCAAGGTGGGCAACGGCGCCTCCCCCGTTCTCATAGTATTCCATGAACACCGGATAGAATTTCCCGGATTCGAGCGCGATGGTGCCGGTCCACTCTCTCGGCGCCTGGTCGATCCACTTATCGATGATCAACTGGCCATCGATCCACAACCTGATCCCGTCGTCGGTGACCGTGTGAAACGTGTAGGTCTCCGAGTATTCTGCCTCTACCCAACCGGTCCAGCGAACCGAAAACTGATCGGTTCCCATCGACGGATCGGGGGCACCTGCTCCCCACTCGAAGTCGATCTCAGCATCCGTGCGAACGATGCGCGTGCCTGTAAAGTCAATGTTGTCGAAATACTGTCCGGTAAGACCGGGTGCGCCGACCACGATGAAGTCGTTCTTCGTCTCTGAGAATGCGCCGTCTGGACTCGTTATCGTTAGTGACACATCGTACGCGCCCGGCTGCTGAAACGTGTGCTGCGGATTACGGTCACTACTTCCGTATCCATCCCCAAAATCCCACGTCCAGGTCCAGGCGCCGGCCACGGAGCTGTGGTCGGCGAACGACACTGACAATGGGCCAGCGCCACTTGTCACTGTTGACGCGAACTCGACAACGGGCAGTTCAAACACCCGCAACTCACCAATGGACACAAAATCGTCTGTTCCGCCCGGTGCACCGATGAGACGAATGCCATCGGCCCACACGCCCTCGAACAACAGCGTGTATCGGTCATAGTGTACACCGTTGTCGCCCTCGTATGGTCGCAGTGAATGCAGGTACGCGACATCCTGCCAGACACCATCGACGCGGGCCTGTACATCCATGGAATCGAACCAGCCGCCGCCCGAAGATTGGACTCCCTGTTGTAACAGCAACTTCGACAGGTATCTCGGTTCAGCGAACGTGTACCCGATCCAATCTATCGCCTTCGATCCACCACTGAAAGTGTCGTAGTGCTGCTGCGGATCGGTGCTCCCAGCGTCGGGAAACAGGCCGTCAGCGATGACCCCGATGTCTGTGTTGCCGCTGCCGACCGGCGTTGTGACGAGCGCAACCGGTGTGCCATCACCTGTGATGTCGTGTTCACCACGGCGTTTGACCTCGACGACGTGCTCCGTAGTGTCGGTGAGTCCGCCTGTGTCGGTAACGACAAGCTGTATTCGAAGGAAGCTGACCTCGTACGGGAGTCCGTGCTCTTCGATCTCAAACGACGCAATCTTGCCAAAACCGTGGAAGAAATCCGGGTGGTCGTGTGAGTTATGGCGCTGCATGACCCGCCACTCATAAACCAGCTCTGAGTCAGCGTCTTCATTGTCGGTCGCGTCGCCAGACAGTGCAACGGTTTGACCTACCAACAGCTGCACCCCATTCTCCGGAGTCAGGAGTTGCCCGGCGGGGTATGTATTGTTGACAGCTATTTGCAGATAAGCTTGATTGGTGGCCAATACGTCATCCGCGACCGTCAGCACTACCTGGAAGGTGCCGGTGGAGGTGAACGTGTGCGTGGGGTTCGCCGCGGTCGAGGTGGTCCCGTCGCCAAAGTCCCAGTGATACGTAATGGGATCCGAATCGGGATCGTAAGACGTGTCCCCCGTGAACTGAACGAGCAGCGGCGAATATCCGTCCTGCACGTCGGCAGACGCTATCGCAACCGGTGGCGCGTTTTCGTTGTCGTGGCGAAGCCGCCACACCTGACCGGCGGCAACGTCAACGTAGTAGACGTAACTGGACACGGGATCGAAGCGCACGTCAACAACGGCCCCCGCTCCGGTCGCAAAAACCTGGTGGTCTGACAACGAGTTGCCGGTGCTGACGGCAGACGACGCGATCCAGCCGCGCGTGTAGTCTGAGTAGAAGATTCTGTCGTTGTAGCTCTGCGGGTATCGAAAACCCGTGTAGATATCGCCGACCACAATGGCGTTCGCCATGAGACCCGTCGGAAGCGACAGGTTCGCGTTGCTGTGATGCCAGTAGTAGACCGGGGCGTCGTGTCCGGAAAGGACACTGCAATCAGAGTGTGCGGGTGTCGCGTTCTGGTATGCACTGTGCTGGTTCGGGCCCTCGTAGCAGGGCCACCCGAAGTTCTCGCCACCGCTGGCGGCGACATGCAGGTCCTCCCAGACACCCCAGCCGACGTCTCCAATGAAGAGAGTGCCGGGGTCGCCAGCAGTCGGATCTGTGCTTCCATCGCGCCTCAGCGTGTATCGATAGGGATTCCGCAGACCGCGCACCCACACCTTCGACTGGTTGTCATCCGCATTCCCGGTCCAGAACGGGTTAGACGGCAACCCGAGACCAGTTGCCGGATCGATACGAAGCATCTTTCCAGCCAACGACCCGAGGTACTGGGAGCGGAAGGCGCCCACGTCCTCAGACGGCGGAAAGAGTCCGGCGCCGAAACAAGTCGGCTGCAGTCCCCCCGCGTCGACCTGGCCAAAGTGCGCACCATCTCCCGCCCCGACCATGAGCGTTCCGTCGCTGCCAAACTGAAGCGTGCCGATCGTATGCGAGTAGTAACAGGAGGGAATCCCATCAGAGAACGTTTCGCCAATGAGTACGTGGCGTGTGCTCGTGTCGACTACGTTAGGGTTACCAGCGTCGACCGTATAGCGCGTTAGTCGGGCGGAGACGTCCTGGCGCGTGTAGTCACCAGAGCCGTCTCTGTCAACCGTGTAGAGCAGGTAGACATGACCGGTGGTCGCGAAGTCTGGATCCAGAGCAAACCCGAGAAGTCCGCGGTCCCAGTGATTGAGTACCTCCGACTCAAGGTTGATAAACGGGGTGCTCAACTTGACACCGTTGTCTACGACGTACACTCGACCGCGTTTTTCGACTACGAAGATTCGGCCGTCCGGTGCAAAGGCCACTGCCACGGGCGTTGCGAACGAATTGCCTGGGGCGATCTCCTCGACGAAGAAACCAGACGGCAGCGAGATCGCCTGCGAAAGCCCCGACGGGTGCAACGCGGCGGCATCCACAAAGGGGGGGTCTGTGGGAGACGCTTCCTCCGGCAGGAAGTGTCGTCGCTCCGGATGCACGGTGACAGACCCCGGCAGCGCCTGGCTGCGCGCATCCTCCAGTGACAGGCAGACTGCTGCGATTATCAGGACAATACGGGCGAATCGCCTAAGGTCGGGCATTTTCGTTTTGGGGCGATAGAAGAGCTCTTCCTGCAAAGGAAACGGGTAGAATGCCTGTTTTCGCTTCACGGAGCGCTGGAAATGCCTCGAAAAACTCGTATCCGAACAACTAACTTCGCGCGCGACGAGCGAACAAGACCGCGACCATAGCGCCCAGTCAATCTCGGGCGATCGCCGCAAATACAGAATGGCCTCTCGACGGATCACCCTCCTGCTCTCAACCCTTGTGCTCCTTGCGGCCTGTGACAGTGAACCCGCGCCCGAAGAAGAGTTGCCTCTGGCCCGGATCGAGGTGCGCCTCGCGCCGTCCGCTGGAACGCTGATCACCGTATCCGTTGCAGGTACGCCGGACCTGGCAACGGGTACTATTGCACCTCCGGATACGATAGTCGTGCAGCCCGACGAAACATACGAGGCTGTCGCGGAATTCTTCGACACTGCCGGCGCCAACGTCACGTCGCGGATACGCGATAACGCCGAGGCGTGGCAACTGCTGTACTCGGTGCTCGACGCAGACGGCGTACACCTCCAGGTCACCGATTCCGAATCCGCGTATGGTGGCGACACCTTCGGTGCAGATCTGCCCGTCGGGATTCGCTTTGAACTCATAGTCGATGAAACAGCACCTCGTGGATACGGCAACATAAGGCTGCGCGTCGGACAATTCGGGCCTGGTCAGAAAACAGGATCTACAATCGTCGGGTCGCCGCTACTCGACACAACGCTGCCGCTGTTCGTCGACACGCCGATCCCTCCCATTCCGAACGAGAACATAACGCGCGCCCGCCTACGCCTTGACAAGGATGACGGCTCGGAATCGTGGGTGGTCGATGTCGTGAACACCTTCTCCCTGAACCTCGGCGAATTCTTCATTCCCGACAACCTGGAGATTGTTCGGTGTGTGCCTGACACAGGCGCACCGAGCGGCGAGACTTGTGGGCTCGGCGGGCTCTTCGACCCGCTGTTCATCACGTTGCGGGCGGGAAGGTATACGGGTAGTTGGTGGCTGTCGGATACCCTGGCCGCTACTCCGCTAGCACCTGTCATCAGAGAGTCGGGCACCCGACACCTGTTCAACTATCGATCGAACCTGCCCGGCGCAATCACGATTACTGATACCGATGCAGAGGGGGCACCACTCGGACTTGAGTTCACATTCGACATCCCGACCAATACGATTGTGCGCGGCGGACTGACATCTACGCTGTTCCACTTCGACCCCACGAAGGGAGAGACAAAGGCCGGCGGCGTCTCAACATCGGCGCGAGACCTCCAGTATCGCATCCAGTTACTCGTTCAACAAAACGGGTTTCCCGAAGACGTCAAGCGCCTCGTGTATACGCTCGAGCGCACTGACAGCGACAGCCTGTCGAGAGTTACCGCCGTCGGTGGGCGATTTGGCGTCTACGACAGCGACCTGGAGTCACTTGAGTTCGAGAAATGCGGCGGAGTCGGAGCCAGCCAGGTCTGCGAACCGACGCAACAGCTCGACCTCCGCGCCGGAGCAACGTATCGCGGCTCGATCGCGCTGGAAGATTCGCTCGGTGGGGACTCGTCCATGCGCGAGATCATGGACGAGGCGACCCTCCACCTTTTCGCATACCTCGGATTTCTCGGTGACAGCATCAGCACAACCGACACCGACCCCAATGGCGAGCCGGTTGGTTTCGCAACTGAGATTGCGGTCCCATCGCCGTCGGCAGATTCAACGGGCGACCTACAAATAAGGCTACTGCATTATGGTAGATTTGCGTTCAAAGATGTCAATCGGCTCGACGGTGAGACCGATCTCAACTTCACCTTCCCGGTTCGAATTGTGGCCAACTGAGCGTCCGAGGATGGTCGTCGCGGTGGGCCGACGAAGATCACGGCGAGCCCGAGCCTGCGAGAGCTCGTCCGCAAACCGCATAGCGTCGAGAACGCACATGAGAAAAGCCCGATCGAAGATCGGGCTTGAGCCAATGAGCGGACTCGAACCGCTGACCTGCTCATTACGAGTGAGCTGCTCTACCAGCTGAGCTACATTGGCGTAGCACGTAAAATACGCCGGGAGGGCGTCGCCGGTCAACCACTCCCTGGCCACGAACTTCGGACCGGCCAGCCAGTAGACCTTGCGTCAATTCCCTCCAACCGTGCACCAGAATCACAATCTCTCGCATGCACAAGCTTCCAGCCATTACCGTTCTCGTTCTCTGCATTACAACCGTCTTGCCGGCATCGGCGCAGCGCTATCAGTCCCCTGTTGATACGGAAACGCAAATCGCGCACGCGGTCGCTCCGGCACCCAAAGACATGCAGGGCAACGCAACTGTACTTGGCTACAACGAGAGCGGCGAACTCGTCACCCTTCGCGCGGGTGACAACGGACTAATCTGCGTGGCGGATGAGCCGGGCAACGACCGGTTTCAGGCTGTGTGCTACCACGAGTCTCTCGAACCCTACATGGCGCGCGGTCGGGAGCTCAGGGAGCAGGGAGTCACGGGGATGGACAACATCGCAATCCGCCACCAGGAAGCTGAGTCGGGTGAGCTCGCCATGCCAGAGGCGCCAGCGGTCTTCTACAACATGATCGGCGACCTCGACGGTTTTGACCCGACAACGGCACCGGTATCGCTCTACGCGATCTACGTCCCGTGGGAGACGAGCGCGTCAACCGGAATGCCGGGTCGCCCGGCCCTTCCAGGGGGCCCGTGGATCATGCGGCCGGGCACACCTTCTGCCCACATCATGGTCGTCCCGCCTGCCAAAAGCGACAACTGATGAACGCGCTCACCGACATAGACTGGTCCTCCTGGAAGGCCCAGGACCCGGCGACGCTGGTGTATGTCGTCAAGGAGGACTCCATGCTGCTGATGCGTAAAAAGCGGGGGCTGGGAGCCGGCAAGATCAACGCTCCCGGAGGACGGGTCGAGCCCGGCGAGTCGTTGATAGAATGCGCAGTGCGCGAGACTCAAGAGGAACTACTCGTCACGCCGCACGACCTCGAACTGATCGGTGACAACAAATTCCAGTTCGTCGATGGGTACTCGCTGCACGCCCACGTCTTTCGAGCCTCTGAGATTACGGGAGTTCCGACCGAAACGGAGGAAGCGATTCCTCACTGGTTCCGGGTGACCGAAATCCCCTACCACGAGATGTGGGAAGACGATGTCTTATGGGTGCCCCACATCCTGTCTCGTACCCGCTTCACGGCGCGATACATCTTCGACGGAGACAAGATGCTGGACCATCAGATTGATCTGATCTGATGGATCCGACGGCGACGTCTATCGATCGACGTTTCGCAGCCCGTGCCGGATTTCGAAACCGTCACTGATCGAGAGCTCGATTGGAATGACGCTGCCCGATTGACCGTAGTCGTACGGCGAGAGATCCGGAACGTCGCCCTGAATGATCGGCAACCACCTTGTCGGATCGACACCGATCGTAAGGGCAGTCTCGATAGCCGCGTCTGCCAGCTCAAGGATCGGGTCGAGATCCAGCTCAACGTCGATGTCTGCACCGATGTAGATCGTGAACGGTCGCACTGACCCACCACCTGCCGGCGTGAAGGAACCGACGACGGCTACACTGGCCTCGCTTGGCCAATCCGGAAATTCTGAACGGATGGCAACCCCCAGTAGAGAGTCGGCTGCACCGCCGTCAGACAGATCGTCGATCTCAAATCCGAACTCGTCGTACGAGCCGAGCGGGACGGAAGCTGCGACGAGTTCTACCTCGCCGATGCTGAGCGGCACATCCACGAACAAAGGTCCAATCTCCAGGTCAGACG
This sequence comes from Rhodothermales bacterium, assembly GCA_028284545.1. Lineage (GTDB taxonomy): Bacteria > Bacteroidota > Rhodothermia > Rhodothermales > JABDKH01 > JANQRN01. Next base: position 8,476 of record JANQRN010000207.1, read on the forward strand.
ACCCGGCCTCTGCCGTGAGCTCAAAGCGATCCAGCACAAATCGGACGTCGGTGATCGTCAGCGTGCCGTTGTCGCCCGTGATCGATAGCGAAGAGTCGGAAGCGACCCCACCCGACTTCGGCGCTGTCGACAGCAATTCGACACCAATCGAAACAGTTGCACGATCCGCGTCGAGGAGCGTGGCGCTATCACAACCTGAAAGCCACGACGTCATGGCAACAACGACGAGCAGGGAGGCGAGTCTGAAGAACGGAGTCATATCGAAGGGAATGGATGACAGCTGATCTGATCAGGTATCGGCACGCCCTCGTCCCTTGTTTAGACGTACTTCACGCATATTTCGTGAATGAGTATCTTTGGCGGATGCCCGGCAATCGCAAATACAACGAGCACGAGCTTCGACAGCTGATGCGACGGGCAACCGAGAAACAGCGTCGTTCTGACGAGCAAGACGCTGCGGGGCTGTCCCTGGACGAGATCAAGCGCATTGCCGCGGAAGTTGGCGTCAATCCGAAGTTTGTCGAAATGGCTGCGGAGGAACTCGGCGACGATTCGTTGACAACTAAGGTCAGCAAGGTCCTTGGGGGGAGCTATGAACTGGAGGCCAGGCGCCGCACTCCCGGTGCGCTTGACGGCAAGGCGATGGCTGCAATCGCTTCCAGCATCAGACAACACTCGAAGAGTGACGCTGGACACATCGAGACGCTCGGCGACTCACTTCATTGGCGAACATCCAGTGGCAACGTCAACACAAGGTCCCTAGTTGTCACCGACGACGACGGCGCCTGCTCGATCTCGGCGTCGGCATCATACGGTGGAGTTGCAGCGTTGCTTCATATGACACCGGCAATCATGACATTAATCGGAGTCATGATGATCGCCGGGCGGCCCGACGTAACCCCGGGGCTCGTCATGCTGTCAATCGCGGCCGCACTCTTCGTGTGCATGCGATTTGCCTACGCCAGCATGGCGCGGAAAATGGAGAAGGACACGATCGAGATGGTGGACGAAGTTGAGGCCGCCATCGCCAAAGCCGCGGATAGAGCAAAAAAACGTCAAGTTGTGACGCCGGCTGGTCAGGCGCCACAGGACAATTCCGCTGAGCGGTCCCCAAACCCCGACCTGTTGAAAGACGCCGAATCGTACGGCCCGAACGACGGCAAATCGCAACAGGAACGTTCGCGAAACGAGTCCTGGCTATGACCGCGTGCAGTCGGCCAGGTTGGCAAGAATAAGGCTCAAACACCGATCCGATAAACACGAGGTCAAGAGAATGAAGAAACGAGGCGCGCGACAGAACCGTCGTTCATTCCTGGGTAGTATGGCCCGCGGCACTGTGATCGTCGCGGGTGCACCAACCATCTTGACGGAGTCTCGCACCGGCGCGCGAAGGACGGAGACGCTGATTGGTCGACCGGCGCCCCACGGTGGCCGACGCTCACCCAACGACAACATCCAGATCGCCGTCATCGGCGCGGGCGGTATGGGCTCGGCCAACGTGAACACCGCAATCAGGATTCCAGGTGTCGAGGTTGTCGCTGCGTGCGACTGTTATGATGGGCGACTTCTCGAAGCAAAAGAGCGCTGGGGCGAACAGGTCTTCACTACGCGCGACTATCGGGAAGTTCTTGCCCGCGATGACGTGGACGCGGTCATCGTAGGTACCCCCGATCATTGGCACAAACAGATTTCGGTCGACGCGATGCGCGCAGGCAAAGGCGTGTACTGCGAAAAACCTATGGTCCACCGCATCGAGGAAGGAGCCGAAGTGATAAAGGTGCAGGGCGAGACCGGGCAGGCGTTCCAGGTCGGGAGCCAGGGGATGAGCTCGCTTGGAAACGAGAAAGCAAGGGAGCTATATCTGGACGGCGCGATCGGAGAACTCAACTATGCTGAAGGGTTCTGGGCCCGCAACTCGCCGATCGGCGCCTGGCAGTATGCAATCCCGGAAGATGCATCTCCCGAGACTTGCGACTGGGACGCGTTCGTGGGCAACGCAACGAAGCGTCCCTTTGACCCAGTCAGGATGTTCCGGTGGCGCAACTACCGCGACTACGGTACGGGCGTCTCCGGGGACCTGTTCGTCCACCTGTTCTCGAGCCTGCACTTCATCGTCGGCTCATCCGGGCCAAACCGAATCAGCGCAACGGGCGGACTGCGCTACTGGAAGGACGGCCGTGAAGTACCCGATGTTCTTCTCGGAATGTTCGACTACCCTGAGGCACCAAGTCATCCTGCCTTCAATCTGTCCCTGCGTGTAAACTTCGTCGACGGCACGTCTGGCACGACCTACCTTCGGCTTGTCGGCAGCGAAGGAGCGATGGATGTCGAGTGGACTCGCGTTACGCTTCGGCGCAACAAACTCGTGGCTGCAGACGACGTGTTTGCACAGGCGAAAGGCGAAGAACTAGAGATGCTTCACGGCGAGCGAAAGCAGATGCTTCCTCCAGCCGAGTCAGTTTATCTTGCTGAGAATGACTACTGGGGCGCACACTACGATCACCATCTGAACTGGTTGACCGGCGTCCGGGAAGGCAAGCCCGTCGTGGAAGACGCCGTCTTCGGACTCCGCGCCGCGGCTCCCGCGCTGGCGTGCAACAACAGCTACTTCGAGGACCGGATTGTTAAATGGGACCCGGAGAAGCTCTCCCTCATGTAGCGTCGGTCCTCCCCTCTGAATCGTAACCACACTATGCAAAAGCTCACTCTCGCTGTCGCCGTCGTACTACTGGCTGCGACGGGCTGCACTCGATCCGCGACCGAATCAAACTCAGTATCCAGTCAGACAGCGACGCACAACACGCTCAGCGCAGAAGAAGCCGCGGCGGGCTGGCAGCTATTGTTTGATGGAACAACTACGCAAGGCTGGCGCGGCTACAACCGGGAGACGTTCCCGACGCGCGGGTGGAGGGTTGAAGAAGGCGAACTCGTCGTCGAGCACTCTGGTACCGAAGAAGCCGGATTCGGCGGCGACATCATCACCCTCGAGGAGTTCGAGAACTTCGAGCTGTCAGTGGACTTCCTGCTGACGGACACGGCGAACAGCGGGATTTTCTACCGGGTTATCGAACAGCCCGACACCCCGATCTGGCACAACGCCCCCGAGTTCCAGCTACTCGACGATGCCACCTACATCGATATGTCCGGGACAGATATGGCCACGCATCTGACCGGAGACAACTACGACCTGCACGTGGCCACAACGCGGCCGACCAATCCGATTGGCGAGTGGAACACCGCCCGAGTAGTAGTTGACGACGCTCGCGTTGAGCACTGGCTCAACGGTGAGAAGACAGTTGAGTACGAGCTCTGGTCAGATGACTGGGCAGCGCGCGTCGCCGTCAGCAAGTTTGCCGAATACCCTGCCTACGGCCAGACGAAGCGTGGCGCGGTCGGCCTCCAGGATCACGGCCACATGGTCAGATTTCGCAACATCAAGATCCGCAAACTACCTGCATCGTGAGACCTAGACTCGTAGCCGAGCGCTCCCGCCTGGCAACTCTATTGATTGTAATAGCCCTGGTTGCCGGGTGTAACCCACGGGCGGCACAGGAGACGGGCGCCGCATCCCCGGTCTCGTTGTTTAATGGCACGAACCTCGAAGGCTGGGTGATCCACGGAACCGAGCGGTGGTTCGTGGAGAACGGCGAGCTGGTCTGTGAGAGCGGACCTGACTCGGCATATGGCTACCTGAAGACCAGCAAGCGCTTCACTGATTTTGACCTCAGCCTCGAGTTCTTGCAGGAGGCCGACGGGAATAGCGGGGTCTTCTTCCGATCATCTGTCGAAGGTACCCGCGTGAGCGGGTGGCAGGCTGAGGTAGCCCCTCCGGGCATGCACACCGGCGGCATATACGAATCCTACGGGCGGGGCTGGCTGATACAGCCCGACGAGGGCGCAGATGCCTCACTCCGCATGGGCGAGTGGAACACCATGAGAATCAGAGCCGTCGGCGACAACGTGACGACCTGGCTGAACGGCAATCAAATGATTCAGATCTCAGACGAAGAGATCGGCGCCGCTGAAGGATCTATCGCACTGCAGATACATGACGGTGGCGGGATCAGGGTGCGGTGGCGCAACCTGCAGCTTACCGAACTGTAGTCTCGGTCTCCCCCTCATCGGGCGAGACGACGTGCACGGTCTGCGTCGGGAAGGCAAACTCGGCACCAACCGATTCGAACGCAGCGTGGATCCCCAGGTTGATCGTCTGCTGACGATCCATAAAGACGGCGTAGTCGGGAACCATCACGTAGTAGACGGTCTCGAAAGTAATTGCGTAGTCGTCAAACGACTTGAGGTGAGAACGGTCAAAACGGATGTCGGGTAGCTCCTCGATGATGCCGCGAATGACCGACGGGATCTTCTCAAGTGTATCCCTCGGTGTGTCGTAGGTCACCCCACTCGAAAACGAGACACGCCGCTCGTACATGCGCTTGTAGTTGCGCACGCGACTGCTCAGCAGATCTGAGTTGGAGAACACAAGTTGCTCCCCGGAGAGACTCCTGAGCCGCGTTGTCTTTATCCCGATGTGCTCCACTGATCCGGCGAAGTCACCGACAACGAGAAAGTCTCCGTACATGAACGGCTTGTCGACGACGATAGAGATATACGCGAGGAGGTCCTGGAGGACGTTTTGCACCGCAAGCGCGACCGCGATTCCACCAATTCCGAGCCCTGCAACCAGTGCAGTGATGTCAACGCCAAAGTTGTCCAGCGCGAGCACCAACAACACGGCCCACAGGATGACTCTCGCCACGAGCCCAACTGCCCTCACGGCAGTGACCTGGGCCTGTTCATCGTCACCGGGGCGCGACGTGTACCAATCCGACCAGAAGTGGATGAGCCCATTGCCCCACAAACCCGCCTGAACCAGGGTTGCGATAAGCGCGATCCTGCGGATGACGTCCGCTGCCGAGGAATCCTGCGTCGTCGCGGCAACGGCGAAGTACAGAGCGACGATGACCAGAAACAGGCTGCGCGTGCGCTGGAGCACTGCCGCGACCATGTCGTCGACCTTGTTATCCGTTCGCTTCGCGAGCGACGCAAATCGCCCTACCGCAAGCCACTTCAAAATCAGGAGTCCGACGGCGAATGCAAGCCAGACGAGCAGGAGCTGGCCCCAATCGATCAGCGGCAGACTAAATATCTGGCGCTCAAGAAAATCGCTCTCCATACAGGAAATCCGCGCACTGTGCGATCAGAACGAGGCGACCTGCGACGACACCGCCGCTCTGTCCCCCGCAATCACGATGAACATGTCTTCATCGCGAATATAGTCACGGGCAACTCGCTGGACATCGGCCGGTGTCACATCGTACACGCGCTGGACGTACCGATTAACGTAGTCTGCGGCCAGTTCGTGCAGGTTCACGAATGCGACCTGACCGTTTTTCGATATTCGATATTCGTTATCCTGTCGTGCTTGCTTTTGACCCAACCCCAAAGACCAGCCGCCGGATGCCGACATGGACCTAAGCCTATCGAACAAGGTCTTCCTCGTCGCGGCATCGAGCAAGGGCCTTGGCGCTGGAATAGCAGAATCGCTAGCCGCGGACGGTGCCAGGGTTTCGCTGTGTAGCCGAACGGCCTCAGACGTCGAAGCCGCCGCGTCGCGTCTCTCGAACCGCTACGGAATCGAAGCCCGAGGGTATTCCTGCGACGCATCAGATCCGGAATCAATCACCAACTGGGTGAGCCGCTCACTTGCGGATTTCGAAACCATTGACGGACTCGTTGTCAACGCCGGCGGGCCACCTCCCGGGAAGTTTGACGCCTTCTCCGACGCTGACTGGCAGGCCGGGTTCGAGCTGACGCTGATGAGTGCAGTGCGTATGATCCGAGCCGTCCTACCCACTATGCGGGCGAAGCAAGCGGGCTCGATTCTGACGATAACTTCAAGCTCCGTCAAGGAACCGATCGACATCCTCCTGTTGTCCAACGTCTTCCGGTCTGGCGTCGTGAGCCTCGTAAAGAGCTTGTCCAAAGACCTGGCGACAGAGGGGATACGAATCAACAATCTCGTGCCCGGATCGATAGACACCGATCGGGTTCGCGCCAACGACGCGTTCGCCGCGGAGAAACGCGGCATCTCGGCCGACGAACGGAAAGCGCAGCGCGTGGCAGAAATACCGTTGGGCAGGTACGGCACTACCGACGAATTCGGCAAGGCTGGCGCCTTTCTGCTTTCCGACGCAGCCGCCTACATCACCGGAGCAACCATCATGGTGGACGGCGGCAAAAGCAAAACCGTATGGTAGCACGCACCACGGTTACCGCTGCACTCTGCCTGATTGCAGCCGTCCCGCTTGCTTGCAGCGTTGACGAGGGAATCGTCGTTGCCAATGCGACCGACGTTTCAACGCTCGACCCGTTCGCGCTCTTCAGTCGAGTAGAGGTCTCCGTTGCTGATCACGTATTGCAGTCGCTGACTTTCCTGAACCGCGAGATGGAGGTCGAACCGCTTCTTGCCACGGACTGGCGGAGACTTGACGACGATGTG
>JANQRN010000217.1 GCA_028284545.1 Rhodothermales bacterium
CCCTTGTCGGCTGCCCGATTCCGGGTCTCAGCCCGCAGCAATATCGTCACACGCTAGCTCGACTCTACCGGAGCGGTGAACCCATTGAAGTGATCAACGCCGTGCGCGGCGGTGTCAGCCGGCTTGCCTGCGGTGGATTAGCCAGCACCGCTGCCCCGGCCACGGTGTCGGCATTTGTACTCTCCGATGTCCCCGGAGACAAACTGGATATCGTGGCGAGCGGACCGACGTCGTATCCGAGTCCGAAGCGGGCATCGCAGATCGTTCAGGCCGTGCGCACATACATGGGCCCGGAGATTGGCAGCCTCGTCGCGGTCAGGTTCGCGCATCCTCAGGCCGAGGCTGTCCCGCCAACGACGCGACTTGTAGGCACGAACAGGGATTTGCTCGGCGATCTGGTCACGGCGCTGGAAGACCAGGGACTGCACGTGCCAGAAAGACAACGCCTGCCGGAAGGTGAGGCAAGACGTGTAGGCGCCGAGTTGGCGAACCGGGTCGTGCAGCGACTCGGCCCTGGGCAGGCATTGGTGTTCGGTGGCGAGACGACGGTCGCGGTAACCGGGAGCGGTAAGGGCGGGAGGTGTCAGGAATTTGTGCTGGGTGCTGCCACGGTGCTGCAAAACCATGGCGTGGCCGCGATAGTCGCTGCCGTCGGATCTGACGGGCGAGACGGCCCAACCGATGCGGCAGGAGCGGCGATACGCGTCCGGCCAGTGGTCCCACTTGACTCTGGTGCAGTATCGTCCGCGCTACTGGCGAACAATTCCTACCCGTTCCTCGACTCAATCGATGCGTTGGTGCGAACCGGCCCAACGCACACAAACGTGATGGATGTCGGTGCTATAGTAGTTGAGCCAAATGCGTAAAATGGCTCGACGCAAATAAATAGCCCGCCTACACCCGGTATGTTGACAAGAGCTTTCCTAGTATTGGCCGCGACCTCCATGATCGCGCTTGGCTCACAAGCGCAGGAAGTACCGCTGCCGCTCGACTTCCCATTGGACGGCGTCTCGTACGACGAGTCGATTCCCAAGCCCGAGGATGTTATTGGGCACGTCATTGGGACCCGCCATACTGCACCACATCAGGTAGTCGCTTACTACCGGGCTGTTGCGGCCGCGAGCGACCGGGTAGCGGTTTTCCAACACGGTGAGACGTATGAGGGGCGCGCCCTCATTCACGCAATCGTGACCTCGCCAGCAAATCATGAGCGTCTTGACGAGATCAGGGCTGCCAATGTGGCACTTTCAGAAACGCCCGAGGACGTGTCCGACTCAGATCTCGAAAGTATGCCCGTCGTCGCCCTGCAGGGTTACTCAATCCACGGAAACGAAGCGAGCGGGGCCGAGGCGGCTGTCGTCTACCTGTACCATTTGGCGGCGGCGCGTGGGGCGACGATAGAAGAGTCGCTCGACAATGCGGTCCTCCTTGTAGATCCGTTGTTTAATCCAGACGGTGGTGATCGCTTTGTGGACTGGGTGAACCGCAACCGAGGGGCTGTCCACACGACGGATAGCCAGGATCGCGAACACAACGAAGCCTGGCCGGGTGGGAGGACCAATCACTATTTCTTCGACATGAACCGCGACTGGCTTCCCATCCAGCTGAAAGAGTCGCAGGCCCGCATCGCGATGTTCCACGCCTGGCGACCGCAGGTGCTGACGGATCACCACGAGATGGGTGGCAACTCGACGTTTTTCTTTCAGCCGGGCATACCCAGTCGCACAAATCCGAACACGCCCCAGGAGAATCAGGACCTCACGGGGGAGATCGCAACGTACCACGCTGAGCAACTCGACGCGATCGGTTCGCTCTACTATAGCAAGGAGTCATTCGACGACTTCTACTACGGAAAAGGGTCGACATTCCCGGATATCAACGGTGCAATAGGCATTCTTTTCGAGCAGGCGTCTTCGCGCGCACTTGAGTCTGAGACGCAGAATGGCAATCTGCACTATGCCTTTACCGTGCGGAATCAGTTTGCCACCTCACTTTCCACCCTCGAGGCGGTAACTGCTCTTCGGGAGAAGCTGCTTCGCTATCAGCGCGACTTCTATGCCGGCGCGCCCGAGTTCGCCTCCGACCACGATGTAAAAGCCTACGTCTTCAGTACCAGTGGAAGCGTTGGGCGGGCAGCGGGCCTTATTGAGATTCTGCAGGCCCACAGGATCCGCGTACATCGGCTTGCGCGAGAAATCTCTGCAGATGGCAAAACGTTCGATCCCGGGACTGCCTATGTAGTGCCGATGGCGCAGTCGCAGGCAAGACTGATTGAAGCCGTGATGGAGGAGCGCACGACGTTTCCGGATTCCCTGTTCTATGACGTCTCTACCTGGACGCTACCGCGGGCGTTCAATCTTGACTTTGCAGCCTGGACGTCGTCGACGCGCGGCATACTGGGCGACGAACTGTCCCGCGGCGAGCGCCTGTCGACGGGCCGAATTGTGGGCCAAGAACCTGCGTACGCTTACCTGATTCCTTGGGGGGAGTACTTCCTACCCCGCGAGGTATATGCGCTGCAGGACATGGGCGTCCGTGTCCGGATGAGTACAAAGCCGTTCTCGATTGCCATCGATGGCGTGGAGAGAAGCTTCGGCCCCGGAACATTGATCGTGCCGACCGAGCAACCAGACGCCACAAAGGAAGACATTGTGGCTGGCATACGGCGGCTCGCGGATGAAATCGGGATCACCGTCTTCGCTGCAAATACTGGGTTGGCATTGAGCGGTCCGGACCTCGGCACCGGAACTGCGAGTGTGTTGCGACAGCCGCGCGTGGCGATACTTGCCGGGTCAGGTTCCTCGTCTTCGGGCGTGGGGGAGATCTGGCACTTGCTGTCAGAGCGGTTTCACATGCCCGTCTCGCTGTTGAACACCGATCGTGTCGGAAACGCAGACCTGTCTCGCTACAGTGTGATCGTAAACGCTGGAGCACGTGCTGATGCCGAGGCGATCAAAGCGTGGGTACGGGACGGCGGGACCTTGATCACGACGGCAAGCGGGACCTCGTGGGCTGTCTCGAATGAGTTCATGGATGTGGAGCGACGCGAGTTCGACACCGACTCGCTGCTCGTCGACGTTCCGTATCGCGACATTGGCAGTACACGTGGCGCTCAGTCGCTCGGTGGTTCGATCTTCAGGGCCGACGTAGACACCACGCACCCAATCGCCTACGGCTTTGCCGAAGAGGTACCTTTGTTCCGCCGCGGCACGACGTTCTTTGACCCGCCAACTTCGCCCGGTTCGCGGGTTGCCACGTTCGCGGATGCGCCCTTGATCAGCGGATACGCAACAGACATGCAGCTGGAGGCGGCGTCGAAAGCGATGGCCGTAGCGGCAGTGCGCATGGGGTCAGGCCGCGTCGTGGCCTTCTCAGACTCGCCTGTCTTCCGCGCGTTCTGGTGGGGTCCCAGTGCGATGTTTCTCAACGCCGTCTTTCTGCCGGGCATCTACTAGCGACGACCGGAGAACGTATGTCCGCCGAACGCGTACTGGCGCGGTCCCTCCCAATCGAAAAGGTCTATCGTTCCAATGGCGGATTCCACGGACGTATTTGTTCTCTCAGCGGTAAGAACGCCGATCGGCAAATTCGGCGGTGCCCTCAAGGATGTCACCCCGGTGGATCTGGGCGCCGCGGTCATGAGCGCGGCGCTTGATCGCGGCGCGGCTGGAGGCGTCGATGGTGGAGACCTGGATCTCGTTTCGTTTGGCCAGATCTTGCGTGCTGGTCAGGGACAGCTGGTTCCGCGCCAGGCGGCGTTCAAGGCAGGCATCCCGAAGCACGTCGATGCTGTCGCGCTTGATATGGTGTGCTCTTCGGGCATGATGAGTGCGATAATGGGGTCCCACGCAATCAAGGCGGGCGAGGCAGACCTGATCCTGAGCGGCGGTGTCGAATCGATGTCTGGGGCCGGATTCTACTTGAGCTCGGGCGCTCGGTGGGGTTACAAATACGGTCAGCAGTCGATGACGGACATCCTCGCATACGATGGGCTTACAGACCCCTTCTCGGGCGAGGCCATGGGACTCCAGACTGAACAACTTGCTAGCGAAAGAAACGTCTCTCGAGAAGATCTGGACACCGTCTCAGCGGAGTCACATCGGCGCGCTGCCGAGGCGCAGGCAGAAGGCCGATTTGCGGACGAGATGGTCCCGATTTCCTACAGGCAGCGTCGCAAGGAACTTGTACTTGAGCACGACGAGGGCGTTCGTCCCGACACGTCCGTTGAGACGTTGTCGCAACTTCGACCTGCATTCAGCAAGGATGGCGTACTTACAGCCGGCAATAGCAGTCAGATCAGCGATGGGGCCGCCGCAATGCTGCTCGCCAGCGGCGGCTACGTCTCGCGTACGGGCGCAAAGCCCATCGCAAAGTTGACGGCAGCCGCGTGGGCGGCCGGGGAGCCGTACAAGTTCTCCGAGGCACCTGTTCCGGCCGTGCAGACCGTCCTGAAGAAGACCGGGACCAGCATCGAAGACTATGACCTCTTCGAGAACAACGAGGCGTTCGCCATTAACAACCTGCTGTTTGAGGATCTGCTTGGTGTTCCACGTGAACGGCTGAACGTCAACGGCGGCGCCGTGGCGCTCGGGCATCCGATTGGGTGCTCCGGTACTCGAATAATGGTGACGCTAATCCACGCGCTGAGATCCACCGGTGGCAAGCGCGGAATCGCCGCCATTTGCCACGGGACCGGTGGTGGCACTGCAATCGGCGTCGAACTCGTAGACTAGCGCTGGATCGGACGGATTGTGACCTCGCCGTCGGAGGCACGCGCTCGAATCTGCTTCCCGCCACCATTGATTCGTCCCTCGGCTGAACGCTTCTCGATGTCTCCGTCGAAGGCAATCGACGAAGAGACGCGCACACGACTTCCGGAGACCCTCAAGTCAGCGGCAAGTGTACTTGCGACGAACACGTCGATGCTCCCGTCGGACGTGCGGAGGTCAACTGCCGATGACTTTGGGATTTGGACGGCGATGTCCCCGTCACTGGTCGAAACGTCAAGTCCGCCTTCGACATAGTCGAGGCTGATGGATCCGTCTGAGGAGTGAACGCGTGCGCTACTCGTGATGAGGTCACCAACTGATATGTCGCCGTCACTGGTCCTGATCTCAACACCGGATCCTGAGGCTTCAGCCACATCGATGTCCCCATCGGACGTGACAACGGAGAGTTCCTCGGACAGCAGTCGCGCCACACGTATGTCCCCGTCCGAAGTCCGTATCTCCACTGCGCTTCCTTCGATTGCGTCACCCTGGATGTCACCGTCTGAGGTTCTCAGTTGAACGGACTCAGAGACGATGTCTGCAAATCGAACATCGCCGTCTGACGTCCTGATGCTGACGTCGCCAGACGTCGCGCCCAACGCAACGTCACCGTCAGACGTCGAAATCTGATGATCGACATCTCCGGGAATCGCAACTACTACGGTGATTCTCGCTCCTCCATCCCGGCCCCAGTTGAACGTAAAACGCCTTTCCCGGTTGGTCTTGACCACGGCATCTCCAGCGGAGGATTCGATGGAGAAGTTCTGCCGTCGAAAGTACTCGCGGGCGCGATCCATATTGCGCGCGTACATGAATATCCGCACGTGCGCCTCGCGTTGGTCGTCGACCGCAGTGGTCTCGACGACTACGTCTGCGTCAGCAACATCAACGACAAGTGCCGCCTGATCACCCAGTTGTATTACGTCGTCCATCATCAACTCGCCGCGCTGCGACTGGGCGAGGGCGTCGGTAGACGATGCCATCAGAAATGCAATCAGGACTATGGCCAGCACAGGGCCGCAGGTTGAGCGGGTTCGCGGAAGCAGCGTCATGGGATCCTCGCAGCGGTTGGGATGGTAGGCGCCTTGCTTAGACGCGTCCCTCTGACGCTATGTTACAGTCCTGTCCCTCGAATTGGGCAATCGCCCTTACGCGAATCAGTCCGTGAAGCGCATTCCCAGAAGCTTTTTCAATCGTAGTGCCCTCGACGTCGCTCCCGATCTCCTCGGAAGATTACTCGTGGGGCCAGACGGACAGAGCATGGCGAGAATCGTCGAAACGGAGGCGTACATGCAGGACGATCCTGCATTCCATGCCTGGGGGATCGTAGATCCGCCGACGGGTCTTGTCAGGCCCAGCGGAAGAGGATACGCTCTGTTCGCGCCTCCGGGTACGTCATACGTATACCTCTGCTACGGGGTGCACTGGCTGCTCAACGTCGTTACTGAACCAGAGGGCCGTGCCGGCTGCGTGCTGATCCGTGCGGCGGAGCCAACTGCGGGGCTCGACCGAATGTTCACCAGGCGCCCGTCGGCGCGTACCGAGCGGGACCTGTGTAGCGGTCCGGGCAAACTCACTCAGGCCTTCGGAATCTCGGGAGAGCATCACCAGATTGACCTGTGCGGTCCCTCAGGACGACCGTCTATGCATTTTGCGGACGACGGCCAGACGCCGACCGAGATACCAAGTGTTTCATCCCGAATAGGGATAACGCGAGCTATTGACCGTCCCTGGCGCTTTTTCTACGCCTCAAATCCACACGTTTCGCCAGGCGTGCCGTCCGACATTGCCGCAGAGAGAAGGCGTATAAGACGAAACAGCGGTCAATCGAAATATTCAGGGTAAATTGCCGGCCATCATCAAAGAAGCCCCCCGCCGAGTGAAGAATTCAGCCGATATCAGAACCGAATTTTTGGAGTTCTTTCGCGACAAGGACCACGCGATCGTCGCGAGTGCCCCGCTTGTCCCGCACGAAGACCCAACGCTTCTGTTCACCAATGCGGGCATGAACCAGTTCAAGGACGTGTTTCTGGGAACGGGCACAAGAGAGTATCGGCGAGCGGCCGACACCCAGAAATGCCTTCGGGTCTCCGGCAAGCACAATGATCTTGAGGAGGTAGGGATAGACACCTACCACCACACGTTCTTCGAGATGCTGGGGAATTGGAGTTTTGGCGACTACTTCAAGCGGGAGGCGATTGCGTGGGCGTGGGAGCTACTTGTGGACAAATGGGGTCTCGACCCCAAGCGCATCTACGTCACGGTACATGCCGGCGACGACCAGCTCGGGCTGGGGCCGGATGAAGAAGCCGCGGACCTTTGGCGGTCGGAGACTGGCGTCACTCCGGAGCACGTGCTGTATTTCGGCTCGAAGGACAACTTCTGGATGATGGGAGACACGGGTCCCTGTGGTCCATGTTCCGAAATCCATTATGACCTTCGCACCGATGCCCAGCGCGCCGCACAGCCGGGTGCAGAGCTCGTCAACGCAGACGATCCGCGGGTCATGGAGATCTGGAACCTCGTCTTTATCCAGTACAACGCGCAGCCAGACGGATCGCTCAACAAGCTCGCCGCACAGCATGTTGACACGGGCATGGGGTTCGAACGCATCGTCGCGGTCCTACAGAACAAGAAGAGTAATTACGATTCAGATCTTTTTGCGCCAATCCTGGAACGCGTCGCTCAGCTGAGCCCGCGCGACGACGTTACAGACTACGCCCTGGACGATGTTGGCGACGAGGAGCTGCGATCGCAGCTACGCATCGCGATGCGTGTCATCGCCGATCACATTCGCACCATAGTATTCGCGATATCTGATGGGGTGATCCCGGGCAATACCGGCCGCGGATACGTTATCCGCAGAATATTGCGACGCGCTGTGCGGTTCGGATATCAGACGCTTGGATTTCGATCGGCATTTCTGCACCTCCTCGTGCCGTTGGTTGTTGATGAGATGTCGACTGCGTTTCCCGAGTTGAAAGAGAACCAGGAGTACATCGCGCGGGTCACCTCCGCAGAAGAAAACGGGTTTCTTGAGACGCTCGGTCACGGGATCAGATTGTTTGAGACCATAGTGCCGTACGTTGAGCGTGCGGGCCGTGGGGGTGCTGACCGCGTGCAGGCCGCCGTTGATTTGCGCGACGATCGGAAGGCACTTGAAATCCTCGAAAAGTCGGATGCGGAGGGCCACGATGAGGCCGTGTTGATCGACACCTTCATCCGCGACGCTGGTGCAAATCGATTGCCCGGGACGGTTGTGTTCCTGCTACACGACACTTACGGATTTCCGGCCGACCTGACAGCCCTCATGGCACGAGAGCGGGGAATTGGAATCGACATCGAAGGGTATGAGTCGTGTATGCAGGCACAGCGCAGCCGCGCAAGAAGCGCTGCCTCTTTTGCAACCGAAATTGGGCAGGAGTGGGAAATCGTCACAAGCGGCGCCGATTCAGAATTTGTTGGCTACGACACCGCGAACCTTGAGACTGCGACTGTGCGTGCCGTACGCGCGGTCGCTGGGGAATCGGACGATCACGAAGGTTTCGAGATCGTTTTGGATCGGACACCGTTCTACGCCGAGAGCGGCGGGCAGGTAGGTGATAAAGGATTCCTGAGTGTCGCGGGCGAGGATGTGCGCGTCCTTGACACATACCGACAGGACGGTCGAATCGTCCACCGCGTATCGAAACTTCCACATGATCTCACCGGCACGGTTTCGGCGCGTGTGGATGCAGCAAGCCGGATGGAGACTGCGAAGCACCACTCCGCCACACACCTACTCCACGCGGCCCTGCGCGAAGTGCTTGGCCGGCATGTCAGCCAGAAGGGGTCGCTGGTCGCACCAGATCGGTTGCGCTTTGACTTCAGCCACTTCGAGCGTGTCACCGAGAGTGAGCTCGAGGCTATCGCGGCGAGAGTCAACGAGATGATCCAACGCAATATTTCGCGGGAAGAGGAACGGAGTGTCCCTGTGGACGAGGCGCTCGGGAGAGGGGCGATGGCGCTCTTTGGAGAGAAGTACGGAGACAGTGTCAGGGTAATTACGTTCGACCCTACTTACTCGATTGAATTGTGTGGGGGGATTCACGTTGAAGCGACCGGGGAGCTTGGTGTATTCCGTTTTACGTCAGAGGGCTCCGTGGCGTCGGGCATTCGAAGGGTGGAGGCAGTTGTCGGGAAGTCCGCTCTGGCGCACATCGACGCGGAGCTGAACACCTTGGATGCCGTCCGTTCCCAATTCAAGACTTTGCAACGGCCGGTGGCAGCTGAAGTCGAGTCACTTGTTTCGCGGGCCCGCGACCTGGAGAAGGAGATTGCCCTACTTCGCGTGGCTTCCCTCGGCCAAGTCCTTGACGCACTGGTCCGTGACGCGGTCGAGGCGAACGGGGTACGGGTCGTCGCAGGTAAGACCGCGCCGGC
This sequence comes from Rhodothermales bacterium, assembly GCA_028284545.1. Taxonomy (GTDB): domain Bacteria; phylum Bacteroidota; class Rhodothermia; order Rhodothermales; family JABDKH01; genus JANQRN01. The sequence continues at coordinate 9,192 of JANQRN010000217.1, forward strand.
CGTGATGGACGACCTTCGGATCCTCGGCCAGGACCTCCGTGGGCGACTTGGGTCTGGTGCCGTGGGCGTGCTTGGGGCCGTGGATCCTGGCGGGGACAAGGTATACCTGGTGTCCACCGTGACGGACGACCTCGTGGGTAAGGGCCTGAGCGCCGGTAAATTGGTTGGAGCGGTGGCCAAGACCGTTGGTGGTGGCGGGGGCGGACGCCCGGAGCTTGCAACCGCGGGCGGTAAGCTTCCGGACAAACTGGACGAAGCGCTGAAGCTCGTTCCCGGTATGGTCGAAACCATGCTCTCGAACTGATATCTTACACGATGGAAGTGGGCAGAGTTTTACCTGCAGCGTCCACTACGCAAAAGATTCAACGCAAAGTATTCAAGCAATGTCTTTGGCAATGAACGAGGGTCGCACGAACGGTCACCCGACCTCCACGGTGTACGACGGTCTGCGCGCGACCATTCGCGATCGGGGTGGTGCCCTCGTTGTTCTTGTCGACCCGGATCGTGTGGATCCCGCTTCGCTTGGTAGCTTTGCCGATCGATGCCTTGCAGCTGACGTTGACGCCCTGTTTGTCGGCAGTAGTATTCTTTGCCGAGCGGACTTCGACGGCTTCTGCCGCGCCCTGAAAGCGGTCACTCCGCTCCCTGTTGTCGGCTTTCCGGGTTCCATTGCACAAATCTCGAGCGCACTGGACGCAATACTCTATCTGTCGGTAGTCAGTGGCCGAAATCCCGAGTACCTGTTTGGCCAGCACGTCCACGCGGCCCCAATCATTCGGAGCCTTGGCATCGAAGCCCTCTCCACGGGCTACATGCTTGTGGAATCTGGCGTGGCTACGACAGCGCAGTACATGAGTCACTCTATGCCGCTGCCCAGCGACAAGCCTGACGTTGCTGCCGCCACGGCCATTGCTGCTGAGATGATGGGAATGCGTCTGCTCTTCACCGACGCAGGCTCGGGTGCCAAGAATCCAGTACCGACCGAGATCGTCTCTGCCATTTCCGAGAGCTGCTCAGTGCCGCTCGTTGTGGGTGGCGGACTGCACTCGCCGACGCAGGTAAATCAACGAGTTGAGGCTGGGGCCTCGGTCGTGGTTGTCGGCAACGCGGTCGAGGCGAAGTCAGACGTCCGTTTCCTAACGGAACTTGGTCATGCAACTCACGTTGCACAGGCCCGCTCAATCTGAAGCATCCGGTTTACCGAGGAGGGGTGCCAGAGTGGTTGAATGGGGCGGTCTCGAAAACCGTTGTACCCCTTTGGGGTACCGAGGGTTCGAATCCCTCCCCCTCCGCTTTTCCACCACGAATCCGCACTGGGCATCGCTGCGCCGTTAGGCGTACGCTTAGTTTCGTCGCACGACGACCGATACGAAAACTGTCCGCAGGTGCCGGCTTTGTTGTTGGCCAAGTAGTTTGTTGCGCTTTTCGATACAGTCTGCCGCATGGAATGGCTTGTTTGTAAAGCATGTGGGTCCAGCGCCATCATTCCGATGGACGTTGAAGTCGAGAACGTCGATCTCGAGACCGGCGAGTTTGAGATAAGTGAGTCTGACGACGATTTTGCCGATGATCGTGGCGAGATCGGCGCACACATGGATGATTCGTTCGACGACGCTCTGGAAGAGACCGGAGACAACGGGGCCGGAGATGCGTTCGCCGATGACGTACTTGACGCGGATGCCGCTGATCTGGCGGCGTCGCTTTCAAACGGTGAACAGGAGTCGCGCTTTTACTCCTGCCACGTCTGCGGCGACAACTGGCTGGCCGTGAAGGAGCACGAGCCTGAGGGTTCGTGTCAGGTGACCTTCATCCATCAAATGGGGATGGCGCCCGTACTTAAGCGCGTCGCACACATGCAAACCCATATCGTTGTCACTGAGAGCACCGTGGACAACTGGGAGTACTATCTTGATGACGAAGTCATTGACGAGAATGCCTGGTTGACAAAGCTGTCTGAGCGCCGACAGGTGCTCAAGTCGGTCTGCTCCAACTGACAAGTGCGTCGCACTAGTGGAGTGCGATCTCGCTGAGCATTTCTTCTACCGTACCGTCTGTGTCACGCCAGATTCTGGCGACGCGCCCGCGTTCGTCAAACAGAATTGTGGCAAGGTTGTGATCCAGAATGTCCTGGGTGCCAAAAATGTTCACCCCGGCGGCGGCGTACAGCCTTTTCAGCGTCGACTCATCCCCCGTCGCGAAGCGCCAGCGCGGATACTCCGCTCCGTATCGGCGTGCATACGACAGCAGAACGTCAGGAGTATCGTAGTCAGGATCGATCGTCACGCTAACCAACGTCACATCGCTGCCTGTAGCCTTCTGAACTTCGCGAAACCGACGCGACAACAACGGGCAATAGTCGGGGAGCGGGCAGCGTGTGTAAATGAAATCTACAAGCGTGACTCCGCTACTGTGCGGCGTTCGGAAAGTGGTTCCACGATGATCGATTAGCTCTACCTCGGCCAACTCCGCACCAACGAACAACGGCATGACTCCGAGGGAGTCAATCTCCGTACCCACGTTGGGCGCATTCCCTTCTTCAGCAATGCTGACATCACGGCGGGGGACACGCGAGATATCGGTGATCCAGCTGCGATCGCCCGCGACGTGCAGGCGAAAGGCGATGGTGTCTCCAACGTCCAGAAGGACAACCGCAGCAGAGTCGGCATTGAAGGCCATTGTCATTTCGGACATGCCCTCGACCGCTTCGTGCGTAACAAAGACTTTTGACATGTCGGCGCCGAAGCCTCGAACGACTCCCTTCATCTCTATGGTGTGAGAGCCACATGCAGACAGCAAGAAGGTCGCCGCCAACGCGATTACGGTCAACACGCAGTTGCGAAACGCCCTAGGGTCGCCAAATGAGCTGGACACGAAAGTCACGAAGCTTGTTACCTGGAGTTTCATCTAACCCCGACCCGACCATGTCGACATGCTCGAATCGGGTTATTGCGAACTTCGCCTGGAGGAGAAGGGCATCCAGGGGTGAATACGTTGCCATTACATAGGTGCGCTGACCAGCACCGGAGAACGCCGGAACAGAAAACGTGTAGCGTAAATCGTATTCGTAGGCAAATACGCGCGCGTCGAAATTGTCAGTATCAAACATCATGACTCGCGCATCGACACGAAGTCGACGCGACAACGCCGCCTGGATATCCTGAAATATCAGGAACCCGTAGCTGGTACGGGCATCTTCGCTCGCATAGCGGACCCCTTCGATTCGGGTTCGGGTCGTTAGGGACCTGGCAAACTCGTAGTGCAGGTGGCCCCGGATCGACTGTCGCGTCTCGGTCTGGACAGCATCGATCTCCGTGAGTTCGTTTGTGATCAGACGCGTTCCTGACTCACGTGACTCGCTTCGCGCCTGCACGTACACATTCAGCCAGCGCCGCGGTTTGTGCTCTGCGAGCAGCAGCACTTCATGTCCGCTTGACGGGCGCGGAACTCCGAACCGAACCCAGGGGAACCGATATTGATCAAAGAACGCTGCGAAGCGCCATCGCGTGTTCGGCCTGACCTGGACCGCCGTGTAAACACCAGATTCGTTCTGCGTTGTCCCCGCCGATTCGCCGAACGCGTAGGCATGCAGATTCGTGAAGTCTCTTCGAAAATGGCGAAGTGACAGAACGGCGCGAACGGAGCGTCCCAGGTTGGCGGCAAGCCCACCAGTTCCGGCGACGGCACCGCGCTGATCTGTTGCCAGCTCTCCGAACAGCACGTAGTCGTCAAGAAAGAGACTGCCAAACACGGAGCCGACTCGAGCCTCGTCGCCGGCGAATCGGAACCGCTGATACGGGGCGTCTCCGGCGACAATTGGCGTGTCAAACGTCGATCGGTACCCAACCACCCCCACACGGTGTGAAGTCCCGGTCCATTCAAGAGCGCCGCCGACGAAGTCCTCGCCAAGTTGATCCCTTCGACCAAGTTCGGAGGCCGTACGGTGAAGACCCGTAGTTCCAACCGAGGTAACCAGCTCCTGCTCACCGAACCCCGCGGGTTCTTCGATTGTGGCGTCAAGCTTTCGACGCGAGGCCATAACGCTCACGTTGAGACTTGGGCTGATCGCCAATGTCGTCGCGACTCCCCTGAAGAACCTGTTTTCTTCGGTCGAGCCGTACTCGCGAATACCGTTGCCGCTCCTGACGACTGGGGATATGACTTCTCGACCCTTTCCAGCCGACAGACCGCGCCAGAGGACGAGTCCTTGACCAAATGCGGCCACGAAGTCGCCGGCGACCAGTTTGCGAACGCGGCCGAATCCGGCAACCGCAAAGTGACCGGTCACGTGGTCGTACCCAAGCGCTTTCTCGCCCGGCGCCCACCTGAGTTCTTCTCCGGGGTCTTTTTCAGCCGTCAGGTTGATCGAAACTTGCCTGCCGTAGCGCGCCCTTACGCGCGTGTAGAGTCGTTCCGGAGTACCGATGTATTGCGTTCTCGTGGTGTCGCCATCATAACCTCGCCCCGTGTCGAGACGACGCGTCAACCGCTGTATCACCTCAAAACGAAGTCCGCCGATCACGGTCGATAGCGGCGGGACGGCACCGAATCACGAGGGTCGTCGCTCCGGCTGCTCATCCACCGGCCCGATCGTCAGGAACGGTCTCGCATTCGCAAAGATGTCCTCTGTCAACCCAGGGACCAGCTGAAGCTCCGGAAGGGATTCAAAACCGTCGACCTGCGCACGATAGCTTATGATGGCCTGCGCCAGCAGCGGCCCGATCGAGGGAATGACGGCAAGCTCATCTCGGCTAGCCTCATTGATGTCCAGCGGATTGTCGAGTAGCGACGTCAGCAGTTGAACGAGCTGGTCAGCATCGACATCTTCGCCGTCGACGCTCTCCAGAATCCCCTCGAGCGGATCCGTCGACGTAGAGTCCACAACCTGGCCGAAGGCCGCTGGCGCAGCAAAGACCAGGAACGCCAGAAACGGCAAAATGTAGCGGCAACCTACCATGCCAGACTCATCGATCCGGCCGGTGACCAGCCGAGTACGTCGTGGCGTTGAATGGCGATATCGATAACAAGCACGGAGGCAGCTACACCAACGCCCGCTGAGTACCGCGTCGGGCTGGTTGCAACGCCCGTTCGCAAGAAGAGCGGGCGCACCGGTCTGAGCTCTAGGCCGGCCCGGACCGACATATCAAATCGAACATCCTTGATAATGTCGACCAGTATCCGAACGCGGTCTTCGGGAACGTACTGCATCCCCGCGGACAGTGTTCGTTCGAGTTCGTTGCCGTCTCCGAGTTTGGGGTTGTTCAGATTAGTCCCCTGGAAACCCAGGTGTAGCTCGTCGCTAACAGCGACCAGACCGGCCACCGTTAGCCCGAGCGCGCCGTCGCTGCCATACGACTGTATCGAAACGGCAGTGTAGTTCACGCCGACGCCGAGGTGAAACTCGCGCGTAGAACCTGCCGCAAACGGGCGCGCGTATCCGACGGAAACGCGTGTAGTTGCGAAATCCGAAAAGCCAAAGCTGTACAGACCGGCAGAGAGGGAGCCAAACCGAGTCGGTTGGACGTACTCAAATTGGCCCAAACGAAGCTCGGAGAGCCCATAGGACTGTCCGGCAAAGAATGACAGCGCGCGTTGCTCGCGGGTCGACGAGATCGCAACGTTCGCGTCGGTCCACGCATCTCCGGTTAGTGCCGTAGCCGCTCCACCGAGAGCCGCCGCGCGTGCGCCTCCTTCGAAAGCCTGACCGGTCGCGCTCTCCATTATTGCGGTCAGGCTCAGGATGCCCACAACGATTGCCGCTGACCATGCGGATTTGCGGGTGATCATCATTGAGGGCATTTTCAAGTGTCGTACGCTGCGCGGGAAACCCCTCAATTTACAGCGTGTACCACTTCCGGATTTTGAGACGCTATTGAGATGTCGTAGCCGCATGATAAACGGATCAAGTCAGCGCTGGATGCAACAGCAACCTGTAGAGCGAAATAAAGGTTTCCGGGGTCGCGCGTGTGTCTCGCTGGCGGTCGTTAGTCTTGTCTTGCTTGCCTTTTCCAGGCCTGGATGGGCACAGGAATTCAATTGCACGGTCCAGTTCACACTCGCCAACCTGTCTGGCGGCTCGGACTACACCTTCTTGTCAGACCTTCGCACCGACCTCGAGGAGTACATCAATCAGACCGTCTGGACGGAGGATCGGTTTGATCCGGATGAGCGAATCGAATGCGGATTCAATGTGCAGTTCGTCGAGGCAATTACGCTGACCAGATTCAGAGCCAGCGTTGTGATCACGAGCAAACGCCCAGTCTACGGATCGAGCCAGGAGACGCGTATTGTCACGATTGCGGATCAAGACTGGATCTTCGAATACGCTCAGGGAAACCCGATCGTCTCCAACCTGGATCGGTTCGACGAGCTGACGACATTCATCGACTACTACCTTTTCATTCTTCTCGGCTACGACTACGACACGTTCGCAGAGCTTGGTGGAACGGCTTACTTCGAACGCGCCCGCAGACTGGCGGACCTGGGTAAGAGTCGAAGTGGGTCAGGATGGTCTGACCTCGCGGGAGAGCGCAGCCGGCCCGCACTTGTAAAGGAGTTGCTCGATCCTCGATTCAAGGACCTCCGTAGCGCGTATTTCAGGTATCACTACGAAGGTCTAGATCAGTTTATCCGAGATCCGAACACGGCGCGCGACAACGTTCTGGATATTCTGGGCCAGCTCCGTGATCTGGCTGACGGGAACGCCCGGTCGTACGCGATCGACCTCTTCTTTTCTGCGAAGAGCGAGGAACTGGCATCGCTCTTCCTTGAGTCGGTCCAGAGTGGCCCAGCCTACGACCTGCTTTCTGAAGTCGATGGTGCACATCTCAGTTCCTACTCGCGGCTGATCAACTAGCGAATTCCCTCCCGGACGCCCTTGCCAACCCTTTGTACGAGAGGGGGGACTCGAACCCCCACAGGTGTTACCCTACTAGATCCTAAATCTAGCGCGTCTACCAATTCCGCCACTCTCGCGAGCGGCGCTTTTATCCGCCACCACGCTGTGTGGTTCCGACTCAATCAACATCAAGAATAGTGACGACTTCGAGACGACTCTTTCGGGCGACTGCGCCAATCCTGATTGCTGCTATGCTGGCAGGTTGCGGCGCGCAGCGCGAGCTGGCCGTCGTGACGGAAACTGCCACGGTCACCCCGGCGGATAACAGTCCGCCAACGAGTCACAACGCGGATGGCGCCGAATCGACAGACGGAGGCGCCGAGACAAAGCTGGAGTCTCCGGAATTGCGCGCCGGCGAGGCGGCTGCGTCGGGTAGCGTGAGCGCGGTTATGCCGGGCCGATTCGACAACGGTAAGATGTGGACGTTTGAAGACGCCCCGGTAGCGTACTTCAAGGAGGCATACGGATTTGAGCCTTCTGACCGCTGGTTCTCTAAGGCGCGAGCCGGAGCACTGCGTTTTTCGACGTACTGTTCGGCTTCGTTTGTTTCGCCTCACGGTCTCGTGATGACAAACCACCACTGTGCCCGGCAGAGTGTGACCG
>JANQRN010000223.1 GCA_028284545.1 Rhodothermales bacterium
ACGTCCATCGGGGCCCATGTGCTCGTCGGTGTCGGTATAAAGGACAACCAGGTCGTCATTGGCTGCGCGGGCGACTGCGGGCCACGCGGTGTAGGCTGACGGCGATGAGAAGAGGACGAGGTGCTCGCTATCCGACGCGGGCTTGTGGTCTGCGCAGCCCACGGCCATCGTCAGGGTCGCGACCAGCGCGACCAGCGCGGCCAGCGCGGTCTGACGTGCGCTACTTGCTTTCATCGTTTGCTTTGTCACCCCAGAACGCCGACTCCGCGGTTTCACCGGCTTCCTCAACGCTACGATGTTCACGGCGTAGACGGCCGTACGTCGCTCCGGGAATCGCTCCGGTCGGATTGTGTTTGAAATCGTCAACACCGCGTGCGAGATATGATCGGAAGTGCGGGTTGACGGACAGGTCGCACTTCACGTTCGTTGGGGAGTAGCGGACCGTGAGTCCGGCGCGCCGGCGCGGTGACTTGTTGGGCGGCGAGCCGTGTACGAGTTGATCGGAGTGAATCGAGATTTCCCCCGCCGCCAGTTCGACCAGTTTCGTCGTTTCCAGATCGAGCGAACTCACGTCACACTCCAGGTCCAGTACCGAGGACCCTTCACCCCCAAGCCGGTTGTGCGGTAGAATTCCCAGCGTGTGCGAGCCGGGTACGACGCACATCGCTCCGTTTTCCTCGTCGACATCGTCGAACGCGATCCAGGCGGTCACGGATGCCCGGGGCTCGAGTGGCCAGTAGTACGCGTCCTGGTGCCAGGTGACCGACTCACCGGTGAACGGCTCCTTTATGAAGAAATTGGACGCCCACATGTAGAAATTCGGGCCTATGAGATCTTCGACGTAGTCGAGAATCTTTTCGTTCATGCAGATGTCGTAGAGGAAGCGGCTCGTCTCGTGCCACTCACGGATCTCCTTCGTACTTTCGCCCGGGTCCAGCAGCGCGAGTATTTGGCCGAGCCCGGCCTCCAGTTGTCCCAGCTCCGCTGGGGTGTAGACGGGTAGTCCCGTCAGGTAGCCATCCGATCGGAAGGCCGCGACCTGCGTGTTCGCTAGCGTCTTTGGTTCACTGTCAGTGGGCATCGGGGCGGGTGGCTGAATGTAGGTCAGGTAGTGTACTAGTGGCGGCCTTTGGCCGCAACCACATGAGAAAAAAGGAATCGGTAGCGGGGCACCCCGTGAATTATGGACCTGGGACATGGGACCCAGTTTGAGCGATGGGCGTTCAGGAGCGTCGCCCCGCGGACGACAGCCGGGCGAGCACGGGAAGGCAAGGTCTTCGCGTTCGTTGAGGAAACGGTGGTCTCGTCTTGATTCAATTGCGGTAATTGCACATGCATCGTGAGTACGTGAAGTGGTGGAGCCCAAGCCTGGGCCGAGAAATGGAGGCGCTGTGTTTCGGGCACGGCGGGACGCCGCTGCTGGCGTTTCCGTCTAGCCTCGGTCGGTTTTTCGAATGGGAGGACTTTGGAATGGTGGGCGCTATGTCAGACCAGCTGTCCTCTGGCGCCAACCAGCTAATCTGCGTCGACTCGGTCGACGCGGAAAGCCTGTACAACCGCAACGTTGACCCACACACGCGCATCAAGCGTCACCAGCAGTACGAGCGCTACGTCCTCGACGAGGTGCTACCTTTTGTGCGGGAGCGCTCGGGCGGAGATTTTGTTATCGCTGCCGGCGCCAGTTTTGGCGCGTATCACGCCGCCAACTTCGTGTTCAAGCAGCCGTGGCAGTTTGGTAAGCTGATCGCGATGAGCGGGTCATTCGACGTAAGCGACCAGTTCGACGGGTTCTATTCCGACGACGTCTATTTCAGCAACCCCGTCGACTACTTCCCCAACCTGAATGATCTGGGGACGCTCGACGCGTTGCGGCAGAACCACATCATCTTGACGACAGCAGAGCACGACCCCTGCAAAGATGCCAACCTGCATATGAGCTACCTGCTTACGCAGAAAGGAATCGATCACACGGTCGACTATCGCCCGGGTACGTTCGGGCACGATTGGCCGTGGTGGCGTGACATGATTCGCGAACACATCGCGTGAATGAAACTGAAGCAAACTGAAGAAAACGGAACACACTGAAGTGAGTAAGTCGAAGAAACAGTCGACCCGGAAAACGGCAAAGTCCGGAACGAAGTCCGGAACGAAGAAAGTCGCGGCCAAGAAATCCGCGTCGGGTAAGTCCGCAGCAAGAAAGTCCACAGCTCGCAAGTCTTCAGCGAAGAAGCCGAAGCCTGCTCCGAAGAAGGTGTCCGGTCGCCCTCGGGTTTCGAGCCGGACGAAGTCCGAGCCGAAAGTGATCGGCGTAATTCGGGGCATGGAGACCACGTTTCCCGATGGACTCGTGCACCGGATCAACGAACAGTACGGCGACAAGGGCGTGCACGCCGAATTCGTTGAACTCGACGCCATTAGAATGGACGGCGACCCGCGCTACGCGGTCATACTCGACCGGATCTCGCACGAGGTGCCGTTCTATCGGTCCTACCTGAAGTGGGCATCCCTGAAGGGTACCTATGTCGTGAACAACCCGTTCTGGTGGAGTGCCGACGACAAGTTCATCGACAACGTCATCGCCGAGGGGGTTGGGGTTGCGGTTCCACGGACTGTGATCTTGCCCCACAAAGAGCACCTTCCCAACACTGACGCGTCGACGTACCGCAACGTCAAGTTTCCGATCGACTGGGACGCGGCGTTCGCATACATCGGTTTCCCGGCGTTCATGAAGCCCCACGACGGTGGCGGATGGCGAGGTGTGACGAAGGTCCACAACCCCGAAGAGTTGTTTGCGGCCTACGACGAGTCGGGTACTGACTGCATGATGTTGCAGGAGAACATCGAATTCGAAGACTACTTCCGGTGCTACGGTATTGGCCGTGACAAGGTGCGCATCATGCGTTACAACCCACTCGCGGAATCTGTGGACCGCTACTTCGATGTGCCCGACACGCCCGTTGATCCGAGCCTGATGAAGCGTATGGAGCGAGACGTGCTTGCACTTTGCGGGGCGCTCGGCTACGATATGAATACGGTCGAATTTGCTGTTCGCGACGGTGTGCCGTACGCGATCGACTTCATGAACCCGGCGCCGGATGCGGACTATCACTCCGTGGGTCTGGATAATTACGAGTGGGTCATCAACACAATGATGGACTTCCTCGTGAAAACCGCGAAGAGCTCCCGCCGAAAGAAGCAGTTCACGGCGAACGGCGCGCTGGAAGGCTGATGTCATCTGACCTCGAAGTTGCCATCAGCCACTACCACCGTCTGATTGCTGACGACCTGACGGCGGCAGAGTCACAGTTGGAAGAGCTCCAGCAGCGGCAGCTCGACCAGCGAGTAACATTCGGTGAGCGGGCGATGGCGCATAGCCTGCGCCCCACCTTCCTCACCGAGGCGCGCTACAACTCCGTCCAGGATACAGTCTACTTGATCAGGCAGGCGATACTTCTCATTGCCGCGAATTTCTTCAACGATCGGTACGTGCTCGAGGCTGAGCTTGGGCTGGAGGAGTGGGAGCTGGAGCTGGCGTCGATGCCAACCAACGTGATCCGTCTGAGCGCGTTGTCGCGCATGGACTCGTTTCTGACGACGAATTCGTTCAAGTTTGTGGAGCTCAACGGTGAGAGCCCGGCCGGCATCGCGTACATCCACAAGCTTGCGTCGATATACGAGGAGCTCGCCGTCTTTCGCGAGTTCGTCAAGAAGCATCCGGTGCGGTTCGTGTCACCGATGGTCCACACGCTTGCGGCACTCGTGCAGGTCTATCACGAAGAGTTCGACGGCCGGGAGGAGCGTCCTACTTTCGCGATTGTGGACAACCTCGACGTGCCGACGATTCACGAGTTCAACCTGCTCAAGGCGTACTTCGATCGTATGGGCTTCCCTACCGAGGTAGTCGCGCCGCAAGACCTGGAGTGCAGAGACGGCTGGGTCTATGCGAACGGGCGTCGCATTGACATCCTGTATCGGCGGCTCTTGCTCAATGAGTTCTACGCGATGAAGGACGACTGCAAGGCGTTCCTGGACGGCTACGTCGCGCAGAAAACCTGTTACCTCAACTCGTTCCGCACGAAGCTGGTGCACAAAAAGTCTCTATTTGCACTCCTCACGAACGAACGCTACACGTCGGTATTGACCGCCGAGCAGCGCGAAGCAGTCCGGAACCACATCCCCTGGACGCGGATGTTGAGGCAGGAACAGACGACGTTTCGGGGCCTCCGAATCGATCTCCTGGAGTTTGTTCGGGCGAACCGCAAGTACTTCGTCCTCAAGCCAAACGACGAGTACGGCGGCAAGGACGTGACGCTCGGATTTACCGCCTCCCAGTCGGAATGGGACGCGGCGCTGGAGCGCGCCGTGCATGGCCGTTACGTTGTGCAGGAGGTGGTCGATATTCACCGGGAGCCGTTCCTGATGAAGACCGAGGCCGACGGAGCGACATCGTGGGAAATGGTCCCAACGATCATCGACCTCGATCCGTATCTGAACGGGCCACTGATGGGCGGGTGCCTCACGCGCACTTCAGCGGGGAATCTAGCGAACGTGACCGCCGGCGGGGGGACATTGCCCATGTTCATCCTGCGGCACACGTATTAGAGAATTACTACGAGAGTTCTGAGTGCCACTTCGAGTCGCCATACTGGACCTGTACAACGGCGAGCCCAATCAGGGCATGCGAGCGATTCGCGAGCTCCTCGTTGCGCAGAGCGCGAAGCTTGGTGGCGCCGGCCTCGATGTTGTCGAGTTTGACGTGCGGCGCCTTGGTGAGGTGCCGAGCTTGCAGCACGACATCTACATCTCGTCGGGTGGTCCCGGTAGCCCGTACGACGGCGAGGGTCACCGGTGGGAGCACGACTACTTCATGTGGTTGGATCATTTGTGGAATCACAACGAGCGCGAACCGCGTCACTCCGACCGTCGCAAACACGCACTGTTTATCTGCCACTCGTACCAGATGATGTGCCGGTTCTTTGCGCTCGGCCGAGTCAACGAACGCAAGTCCGAGTCCTTCGGCGTAATGAAAACGCATCGCACCGAAGCAGGGCGAGAAGATCCACTATTTGACGGACTCCCGGACCCATTCTACGCGGCCGACTTTCGTCACTGGCAGGTAGTTGAGCCAAGCAGGATCATGCTGGAGGAACTACGCGGCGATGTCCTGGCGATCGAAAAGGAGCGCCCTCACGTTCCGTTCGAGCGCGCGACGATGGCGATCCGAATCTCGGACGACATCGCCGGCGTGCAGTTTCATCCCGAGGCTGACCCGGCCGGAATGGAGATTCACTTCTCCAATCCAGATCGGCACGCGCACATCGTGAAGCATCACGGAGAGGAAAAGTACCAGCAGATCATGCATCGGCTGCGCGATGAGGATTTCCTCAAGCGAACGCACGATAGTGTGCTGCCGAACTTCCTGCGGGACGCGGCCCGGGTCTTGCGCCCGGAATCGCAACTCGTTGTTGCGGCGACCTGATGTCGCTGTCCACGCCGCAGATTCTTCGCCGGCACGACGAAAGCCTGCACGGCCGGCTCGTTGCGGGACGCCTGCGCTCCAAGGCGCTGCGCATTGCCAAGCCGTACTTCGTCTACGAGCCACCCGGTCTTACCGACCTGTCGGATGTCCCCATCCTGTATCTGCTTCGCGGTCACCAGCGCGAGTGGGTGAATATGCGCGAAGACGGAAGTCGCGGCAGGAGTACCGCGATCGAAGATCTGGACAGTCACATTGCGTCGGGTGCAATCGATCCGGTGATTGCCGTGATGCCCGGACTCAACAGCGCGAACAACCACGTTCCCTCGCTCGGAATAAACATGGCCGGCACGTGGGGGCGTACCGCGCGAGGACTTGGGACCGGGCGTTTCTGGGATTACCTCACCGAAGAGGTCATTCCTCGTATCGCCGACAGCTATGCCCGGCACACCAGCGGAGAACATCTCGCGGTGGGTTTTTCCCTGGGCGGATACACGGCGAGCCTGCTTGCCGCCAAGCTCCCACACGTGTTTTCGCACGTCGGCATCTACGATGGCCTCTTGATGTGGCCGGGCAATGCTGATCCGCGCGTTGACGGCGACCACAACAACACCGACCCGATCTGGTGTAAGGCCGGCATCTTTGATGCGGCGTTCGGACAGCCTCGTGATGCGCGGGCGCTTGCGAAGTGGAATCCAACGGACATGATCCTGGAGGCGTCACCGCAGCGCCTCGCCCAACTCAGAGAAACCCGGTTCTATATCGCCAGTGCGCCGAACGACGGCAGGTTCGGGAATGTCGATCGTACCCGGCATTTTGTCTCGATACTGCGGGAAAAGGGAATTCCGCTAACGTTTGATGGAGTCGTCCTGGACGAGCACGCCGAACATTCCTGGCATTGGACAGATCGTTTTCTGATCTCATTTCTTACGAGAAGTCAGGAGGAGTCCACTCTCGGTACGCCTGCTCAGCGGGTCTGATCAAGTCGGGTTGTGCGTCGTACATTTGCGGCGGCAAGGTTCTGGCAAAACGCGACTCCGCATGCATCGCATCACCGGTCTAACTCCCCTCACGTTCCTCCTGGCCGCCTCAACTGTGATCGGCACCTTGAATGCGCCTTCCGTCGCATATGCGCAGGATGCGGATATGCCTCAGACGCGTGCTGAGCGCACGGATTATGTCGAGACGTCGCGGTACGCTGACGTCGTCGCTTTTTCTGAACAGGTTGCCGCCGCGAGTCCGCTGCTGGAGTACACCCACTTCGGGTACACGGAGGAGGGTCGCAGACTGCCGCTTGTGATCTTCGGTGATGTCGAGAATGCCGTGGCCAGGATCTACGTGCAGGGCAACATCCATGCAGGCGAGGTTTGCGGGAAGGAGGCGGTGCTGATGCTCCTGCGGGATCTTGCTGAGGGGCAGCGTACTCACCTCGCGGACTCACTGGCTATCCTGTTTGCGCCTATATACAATGCAGACGGGAATGAGCGGGTTGCGCTGACCAATCGTGGCGTGCAGAATGGGCCAACAGGTGGAATGGGTCAACGGCCCAACGCACTTGGGCTAGATCTCAATCGGGACCACATGAAGGCTGACTCCCCCGAGGCACGGTCACTGCTTCGCCTAGTCAACGCCTACGACCCGCACGTGATGGTTGATCTGCATACAACCAACGGCACCCGGCACGGTTACCACCTCACCTATGCGCCGCCACTGCATCCGAACACCCCCAAGGAGATTGACACGTTCTTGCGGGAGCGATGGTTGCCGGCGGTTACCGAAGAAATCCGGCGCGTGGACGGGTGGGAGTACTATCATTACGGCAACGTGCCGCGACGCGGCGAACCAGGATGGTACACGTTCGACCATCGACCACGATTCAGCAACAACTACGCGGGTCTGCGAAATCGGTTTGGCATCCTGAGTGAGGCTTACGCCTACCTGACATTTGAAGACCGCGTACGCGCCACGAAGCGTTTCGTCGAAGAGATTCTTGAATTTGCGCACGCCCATGCGGGCGAGATCGCTGACATCACGCGCGCAGCGGATGCGCTTCCCGTCCCCGGTACGGAGCTGGCAGTGACGGCGGAGTACCGTCGTTCGGCAGTAAAGACCGACATACTGATGGGAGAAGTGATCGAGGAGCGCAACCCCTGGTCCGGCCGGCCGCTGCTGCGCCGTACCGACAACGTGAGGCGCGAGCCGATGTACGAGTACACCGCCTTCAAGCCGGTGGAGCTGGTCCGCGCCCCTGACGCGTACATCATCCCGCCCAACGAGCGGGACGCGATCAGCCGCCTGCATGCACACGGAATTGAGATGGAGGAGTTAACGGCTGAGCGCGCAAGTGCGCTAAGCGCCAGTGTCGCGCTGGAGCAATACCGGGTGGACTCGGTCCAGGTGGCGACGAGAGAATACCAGAGCCGCTATGCCCGCCAGTGGTTCGGTCGGTGGGAACGCGGGGCCGCGCAGATTGAGACTGGTTTTGTACTGGTTGAACTTGACCAGCCGAAGGGACGCCTGGCCTTCTCCCTGCTAGAGCCGCGCTCGGATGACGGGCTTGCGGCTTGGGGGATCATTGGAGCCGGCGCCACTGGTCGCGACGAGACCGACCAGCGACCGGTATGGTACCCGGTACTCAGAGTTGGTCATAACTAGTGGACGACCGGGCGCGGACCCGGGAGGCGGTTGTTTACAGACAGTTGAAAACAGAGTTGCGAACAGGATAGTAGATGCCACTAGCATTTCACGCGTCGCGGGCTGCGAAATACGAACAACAGGAGCAGAACGCTGAGACGTACATCCTGCCGTTTATTGCGCGCGGCATTTCGGTCGACGACAAGAGTGTCCTGGAAATCGGATGCGGCGAGGGCGGCATTATCGAGCCGTTCCTGCGTCGGGGCGGCACGGGCGTCGGCGTCGATCTGAGCCCGGAGAAGATTGCGTACGCGGAAAAGGCGTTCGCGTCATACATCGAAGATGGGCGCGCCGAGTTCGTGGCAGGCGACATATATGATGACGAAATATCAGGGCGCCTCGAGGGTCGTTTTGACGTAGCCATCATGAAAGACACGATAGAGCACGTCTACGGCCACGCGAAGATACTCGCGAAGATCAAGGACTTCCTGAAGCCGGGTGGAGTGCTGTTCGTGGGATTTCCGCCATGGCGAATGCCGTACGGTGGTCACCAGCAAATGACGGAGTCGCGGGTTGGCAAGCTGCCCTACTATCACCTGCTCCCGCGACCGGCGTATCGCCGACTGCTGGAGATGTTTGGCGAGAGCGAGCGGAAGATCGAGGGCCTGATGGAGGTTGTCGACACGCATCTGTCGATCAACGACTTCGAACGCATGGTCGCCGAGACAGGGTATCGTGTCGTCGCAAAGCAGCACTATCTCGTCAATCCGATCTACCGCTACAAGTTTGGCCTCAAGCCCCGCGAGCAATTCGGGTTCGTCTCCGCGATACCGTGGTTCCGCGACTTCCTCACCACGACCTGCTATTACCTGCTAACACCAGAACGCTAGCCCGCGAAAAACGTCCGCCCCTCAACCCTCAACCCTCAACCCTCAACCCTCGACCTCAGCCTCAACCTAGACCCTGAACCCTCAAGTCTCTAGCAATTGGTCCATGCCATGAACCACTTTCCCGACCTCGAACGCGAGCTGGACGTCACCCGCAGGGTGCTGGAGCGGGTGCCTGACGACAAGCTCGAATGGCAGCCACACGAGAAGTCGTTTTCGCTTGGAGGCCTTGCGACGCACGTCGCCAATCTGCCAACCTGGATTACGTTGACGCTCGGCACGCCAGGTATTGACTTCGCGGAGCCGATGCCGAGAATTGAGGCCGCGGGTAGCGCGGCAGAGGTCCTTCGCCGGTTTGATGAGAACGTAGACGCGGCGCTGCAAGCTGTAGGGGCGGCCGACGATGCCTTGCTTGCTGAGACGTGGACGATGCGCCACGGTGACCATGTCATATCGGCTGATCCCAAGAGTCTCGTTTTGCGGTTGTGGGCGATCAACCACATCGTTCATCATCGGGCGCAGTTGAGCGTGTATCTGCGGCTACTGGATCTCCCTGTTCCCTCGGTGTATGGGCCCAGCGCAGACGAGTCCTGAAATCGGCTAGGCCGATTCCCTATTCGGTATTCGGGTATCCCCTACGCGGAAAACCACCGGCACTACCGCTCAAATTGTCTTTCGTGTTCGGTATAATGTTGTCCCTTTCCTAAACCTGGGATGCGATGCAAACCCATCTTTTTCGGATATCTCTCTCATCGCTGGCGCTTGCGGTCGTCTTTTTGATCGGGTGTCAGAGTTCGACGGATGAACTCCCCGCCGGCCTTCCGCAGGGCGAAGCGGGAGAAATGTCAGCCGATCCGGTGGACAATGGTGAGATCGCCTTCGCCTTGTACTGCGTCTCCTGCCATGGGGAATCCGGCAGCGGTGACGGCCCTGTGGCCTCTGCGCTAAAGACGCCTCCGACCGACCTGACCCAGCTCTCGGCGCAGTACGGCGGCATATTCCCGGCGGAAGAGATCTACGCCTACGTTGATGGTCGAAAAGACGTCGAGGCCCACGGCACGCGAGAGATGCCGGTGTGGGGCAATATCTGGTCTGATGTTGACGGCGATGAGGCCCAGGAAATGGCAGAAAGCTACGTCGACGTGCGTCTTCGTGAACTGGTCGAGTACATCCGGACGCTCCAGGCCACCGAGTAGCTCAGCCACGTAACACAGTCGTGGTAAACCGAGTACCTTCGGCTACGAGCTCGGTAACCTGGCTGGTTGGATCAGGCTGGACTGCCAACGGGGACGCCCGCGGGCTCGGTTCTCCCGAGCATCTTGAGCATCCGGAAGTGCGACTTGATGGCGTCTCGCAGCGTAGGGTTGTAGTGGTACGGCACGCCGTGTTCTTCGGCCGCTGCGCGCACGAGCTTGCTGATCTCCGGATAGTGCACCGAGCAGACCTGCGGAAACAGGTGATGCTCGATCTGGTAGTTGAGTCCGCCGATGTACCACGACA
>JANQRN010000242.1 GCA_028284545.1 Rhodothermales bacterium
ACGCTGGCAGACGGAACGATTGTCGACGTGTTCGGAGGTACCGAGAGCTTCCTCGGCCAGAGACCGACGCGCAACGACAACACCGGCTGGATCGGCGCCCTGCGCTATGACCTGACAATCTCGGACAACATGAGCTTCCAGGCGACGGCTCAAGCGCGAACCTTTGAAAGCGACGTACGCCTGAACTTCTACGACTTCTTCGAGTTCAATCCTGCGGAGAACATCATGAGCGTAAACGGCTTTGCCAGCGAAAGCGACGCGAACGTCTATTTTGGTGAGGCGGTATTCAACTGGAACAACGACCGTCACAACGTCGTTGCAGGAGTGAGCGTCGAGCGCGCTACGTTGGACGAGGAAGACCGGTGGTCCGGTGAGATCGATCCGTTCTTTACCGGCGAGTGCGGCTTCCGCTTCTACGCAATCTTCGTCGACTACGCGACCGGTGAGGTGGTCAACGACACGCCAGGGAACACCTGCTTCGTTAGAGAGCAGTTGCGTACCGCGGCGGACACGACGAACACGTTCTGGGGAGTGTTTGTTCAGGATGAGATAAGCCTGACGGAGCGACTGACGCTGACGCTGGGCGCTCGGTACGATGCGTTCGACCGGGAGATCGACTTCTCGGTGATCGGCACGGTGCCAACGGATCAAGATGCGTCCGGCGATGCGGACGCGGTCGCTCCCAAGGCGTCCCTGTCGTATGACTACGGCGAGGGCATGGTCTATGCGAGCTACGGGCGCGGATTCAACTCCAACTTCGGGCCGGTGTTTCAGTGGGAGCCCGATCGCTACGCTCGAGATGAGGCACCCACCACCATCGACAGTTACGAGATAGGCTGGAAAGGCCGCGCGGCACAGGGCCGAGTCGCTTGGGAGACCGCGCTCTTTTACCTGGAGCAGCAGGATCGCAGGATCTTCGTTGCGAACCCCGACCTCACCGGACCGCCGACACTAGCGACGACCGGACAGGAGTACTCCAGCAGAGGCTTCGAAGGATCGCTGACGCTTCGCCCGACGGAGCGAACCTCCGTGTTACTCAACTACACGTATCTGGATCCGGAGTGGGACGAGCTCATTATCGCGGGTTCGTTTGGCGCACCCGATCAAGATTTCTCGGGAACAACCCCGCAAGGTGTGCCCGAGAACATCCTCTACGCGGAAGTGGCTCACGAGTTCGCCGACTGGTTCTCCGGTCGCGTCTCGTATGAGTGGTATGACGACTACTTTGTCGACCTCTCGAACAGCGTGCAGAACGGACAGTACGACTTGGTCAACGTGTCGGCCACCATCTCACCGCCCGCTATGGACTACCTATCGGTAGACGTGTCAGTGACTAACCTGTTCGATGAAGACTACTTCTTCTATTTCGCCGGCTCCCGAACCGCGGTCACCAATGTGTCGCCCGGGGTTCCACGACAGCTGCGGCTAACGCTGCGCGCCGAATTCTGATGCGCAGACGCTTAGTCGCGGCCGCGATGCTCCTGGTTGCGGCCTGCAGCAACCGGGACTCAGCCACCGGTGTCGAGGCGGGTCCGTCCGATGCGCCGGCCGGTGCAGTCCCAGTTGCGATGGAGTATGCCGAGACGTTTCAGATACACGAACGCGACGGGTATCGAATCGTCGATCTGCGCGCCCCGCTCGTCAGTTGGGGCGGGTCCGCGCAGGGCAGTGATCGCAGCGCAAGAATCGTCCTCGTGCCGAAGTCCGAGGAACCGCCGCCGCTTGTCGGTGATCTCGAGGACGCCGTTGTCGTGCGCACGCCGGTCGAGCGCATTGCCGTGAACTACGGGTTCTTGGAAGCCATCCTCACGGCCTTGGACATTGAAGACCGGCTCGTCGCGGTGGGCGGCGTCAAGAGCTACAACGACGACATCCGGGCACGCA
>JANQRN010000268.1 GCA_028284545.1 Rhodothermales bacterium
CGCCAATCTCATCAAGGAAGATCGTCCCGTTTGCAGCACGCTCGAACGCGCCCCTGTGGAGCTTCGCGGCACCCGTGAACGCTCCGCGCTCGTGCCCGAACAGTTCGCTCTCCACAAGATTCTCCGGTAGCGCCGCGCAATTCACCGCGATGAAGGCACGCTTTTCATCGGCCGCGTAATGACGATGCAGCTCCCTGGCCACGAGCTCCTTGCCCGTACCACTCTCGCCGACGACGAGCACGGCACTTGGAACCGGACCAACCCTCGCAATCTCTTCTTTCAACGCGACCATGGGTGCGCTACCGCCTACAAGTGAACTCTCCCCCCCAGCCCGTTTGCGAAGCGTGTCGAGCTCTTCCGTCATCTCGGCATGCCGAAGCGCGCGTCGCACCTCGTGCGCAACAGCCTCCATAGGCTCGGATTTATCGATGAACCCAAATGCCCCGAGCTGCACGGCCTGGACACATCGCGCGTAGTTGCCCGTGCCGGTATAGACTATCACAGGCGTATCGATCCCGGCCTTCTCAAGTTCTCGGAGGACGGTAAATCCGTCTACTCCCGGCATCTCCAGGTCAAGGATGACGCAGTCCACCGGCGTACCGAGAATCGTGTCTATTGCCTCTTGGCCGCCCTCGACCACACGTGTCTCGAATCCGCCTATTCGCTCGAGATCATAAGCGTACTGGTCAGCAAGTGCGCGGACGTCATCGACGACGAGTACTAGCGGCATAGCGGAAGCTCCAGCGTAAATACGCTACCCTCATCCTGTGCACTCTCAACCCTGATAGTCCCCTGCAGGTCCATTGTTATGCGACGGACAATCGACAACCCGAGTCCGCTTCCGTTGGGCTTCGTAGTGTAGAAGTCATCGAAAATTCGGCGCTGAGTCTCTTCTGTCATCCCGGCGCCGTCGTCTGCGACCGTCAGCGTTACAATGCTGGGAGCGCCTTCCGCATGCGCGTTGGCGTCGGTATGGGACGACAGGCCCGTGCTAACCAATACCGTTGCGGGTTGTTCTTGCGACCCGCTCTGCAGGCCGTTACGAACCAGGTTTTCGACCAGTCGTCGCATCGAGATCGGATCTCCCAGAACAATGGTTCCAGCTGTTGTCGACGTTCGGATTCTACCCGGCGCCTCCAGCTCAAGATCAGCGGCGACGCGCCGAACGGTATCACTGAGATCACAGGGCTGACGCACCGAGTCGCGGGTCAACCGTGCGTATCGATTAGCCAGGTCGTCCAGATACTCGACGCTCGATTCCAACGTTCCTCTGCGGTCTGCGAACACCTCGGCCAATGCTGTCGGATCATCGTCCGCGAGTTCACTCAAATGGCGAACTACATTTCGGATCGGCGTGAGCCCGTTGCGAACATCGTGGTTCACCTGACGCGCCACGTCGCCAACTGTGGCGCGCCGTTCCGCGTCTCTGATCGCCCCCGCTGAAACGCGGAGCCGCCGTGTCATCTCGCCGAGTTTGCGCGAGAGCAAACCGATTTCGTCTGTTCGATCACTGCGGAACGATTCATTCAGGCGCTCCATATTGACGTGCTCCGTCTTGCGGGCCAGTTCAACAATCGGCTTGCCAAGTCGCATAGCGATCCAGATCGATACGACCAGAGCAGCAAGCCCAGACAATCCGAGCGCCCAAACGAACCATCGATTGACGTCGGCTATCAATGCTTCCAATGGCGAAGCGCTCTGTGTCACCTCAATTCGGGCATCCGCAGCACCTCGGTTCTTGCCGACCGTGTCGACGACATCGACGGGGTACCTGAAACCAACGAGTGTAGCGGGCTCACCAGTCGCCTGCGCGGGACTTGACCACGGCAACCCGGCGAGGGAAACGGTCAGGGAAGGATCCGAAGAGAGACGAGATAGATAAGCCGAATCGATCTCACGCCCACCCAAAAGGAAATACTGACGTCCCGAAATCTCGAGTGATCGACATTGAGCAAGAGCGAGGAATGGTGCGTCCGGACGACGTAGTCTTGCCACGGTCACCACACTACCATCGTCGACTTGCTGCGCGACGCGCGAGCTGCAAAACGCGGCACGGGCGCCGTCTTCACGCCCAAAGTCGTTGCGAAACTGACCCGAGCTGAGAATTTGGCCGTCTACGTCAAGGAAGTCGAGGGCGTCAAGGTTCACGCGACGCATTGCGTCGCCGGCGAAGTCGATGACGACGGCTCGACTTGTGGGGGCGGCAGCTTGAAGGGCCGACCGGAGCGAGTTGTCGTCGGATACGAGCGCAGCTACTTGCTGCAGCGCACGATCCGTCTCAATATTGTCAGCGGAGAGCGACGCCACAACGGCCGACGCGAGCGACTGCACGCGTTCCTCATACTGATCCGTGACTCGCGACCTGGTTTCACGCTGCACGAACGCACCCAACACCAGTAGTGGCACCAGCGTGCAGAGCAGAAACGCAATCGCGAGTTTGACACGGAAAGTCATCGACCAGACTCTGACACTGGGAGCAACGTGGGCATGCCAAAGAGATCCAACGTGACTGCTGGGGCGTTGGGCGAAGTCACAAGATAGCTTCGGGTAGTCAGTACCGGAACACAGGCTACATTCGGGCTCGCAAGATGGTTGGCCTCGGTCACGTACAAGAAGTCAGATCCATCTTCGAGCAGCGACTGCATTACTGCCCCGGTCACGCCTACTGCGACAACGGGAGATCCGGTGGACGACCAGTTCCCACCGGGACGGACACGACCACGCGAGACGAGTGAGACCATCCGCGCGGCCAGCTCCGCGGCTATGTGATCTCGTTCGTCAAAGACAACCCGGGGCGAAAGAGGCTGATCCATGACCCCACCCGACGCCATGCGTTCTACATCCGAATTGCACCGGGCCGCAGCGCTGTCTGGCGTGAACGGCCGGACGTCCGCGCGAACCGACCCTTCCAGTAGCACCGGCAGCCGTTGCTGCGACCCGTCGCCGAAGCCGCCGGGTGCCACAATCGAGTATGTCGCGTTCCAGGGTAGCGCCGTAACGGTCCACGTGCCGCGCTCACGGGCGTACGAGATGACCTCGCGGCGACGCGTTACCATTACTTCGATCCCCGACTCCAGCACGTCCCGTTCATCCCGTTGTGCCGTCGTCAACGCGTGGCTTGCCACGAAGGGTGGGGCACCAAGGAAGGCTGGTATGTCAGCATGGTGTTCGGCGGTGTACACGATGGTTTCGTCGTGGCGCTGGACGATGCTGTCAACCCTACTGTCGCGCCACGCTGCCGTGTCGACTGTGTCCAGTCCGGGACCCCTGAACCCGAACACGTTTGAGCTGTCACCGTGCGACCACGATGTAGCAAGACCGGCAGCTCGCCCGCCAGTGCAGTCGATGTGAATCAATGTCGCACGACCCAGCGACGCCGCCGCGTCTGGCAGGCTGGTGTAGAACGCACCTTCCGGAGCGGCGGCCGACCCGGCCACGATGCACGCCGCATCCGGCGCTCCCAACTGCTGCCAATCGGTTACGAGTGGTGCAGTGCCCGAACAACCACACACGCACGCGGCCACTGCACAAGCCAGGGCCATCTGCGACACAGCCGGCCCTGAGAATCCCCGATCAACCCTAGTTTGCATCGGTCGAGAGTTGTGTCCACTCACCGGCAGCGAGATCAACTGGGCGGTAGCGCGTGCGGACACCATCAACCGTGTGTACGAAGGACTCAAGTTGCACGGGCGACGACCGCATAATCTCGTCTCCGAATACCTGCCATCCGCCGTCAGGCGTCAGGCGAACGACGCCCTCAAACTCGGCGGAAAACCGCAAGACGAACTCCTCGCTCCGGTTACCCACAGTATTCACTATTTCGATCTCGCGCTTGTTCATGACGATGATCTCGTGGAGACGCCCCGTATCGACGCGGTACCACAGCGCCCTGTCGTCTTCGAGGGGTGCGCTGGGCCTCCAGCTGGTCGTCTCCCATACAAGCACGTCCTCCGGTCCGTCAGCGTGCGTAATAGATAGACTGAATCGCTGCCCGTTCGTTTCTTTCGGATGTTCCAGCCAGCGCACCGAAGCTGCCCGACCGGACCCGTCTATCGACGGGACCATCACCTGGACATCGAAGAAGGGTAGCGAGACAGCGCCGGTCCGCACCAGTGCCGGCGCAGGCCAGGAGGTGGTCGCGTCGCGTGAAGACGCGTTCCCGAACGTTCCTACCCAGCCGCGACCGCCCCGCACCCAGTCTACAAAGGTCGGATACTGAAATAGGAATGTCGACGCCTGTGCTGTGGTATCGCCGACGACGACCGCTGACTCGAGGACTTCGCTGGAAACACGGGTCAGGCGAAGCTCCGATGTCCCACGACGCGCCAGGGTTTCGTCGGTCTTCAAGCCTGCACCTTCGCCAACAACCTCGACATCGACGTCAATATCAAATTGCAGATTCGACTCCACGTTGACACCTTCGTCTCCATACAACGCGTCAACAACGACCCAGTAGTCCTGCTTGCGAAAGAGGACCGAGCGACGCCAGAGTGCATCAACAAGGTTATTGCGGTACTCGTAGACGCCCTCGATGAAGTCGTAGGTCGAATTGGTTACCCAGCGGTTGTCGAGCACGTCAAACCCGTAGTGCCGATCCCAGCCGGTGTTGGGGTCAACGCCGTTCACGGTCAGCACGTTGTGAAGAAAGCCGGGCCGCAGATCGATACGCGGGCCCGGTGCAATCGAACGGTAAAGCGACGTACCCGGGTCGACGATGAAGTCAGCACCGTCAGCTGATACGGTGATACTGAGCTTGTCGCCGTGGTGATGGTTGGTTCCAAAAGGACCTGCATCGATGGACAGGTAGTTTGCGCCGCTATCCCAGCCGTCGCGCATCGCGTAGTATCCGCTCAGGTAGTACGGATCGGATACCGGGGGAAATGACGCCAGCGCCAGTTGTTGGCTGGCAGCCGCCGGATCGTCTGCAAGCAACCTGTAGTCTGACCGATCGAAGAGTGTGGCCGCGCGGCGCATGATACGGTCACGCATATCGTAGGCACCATGGTCGCCGTATCGCGGTAGACTTCGGTCTGGCTTCATCATCCCGATGTGCGCGTCGACGAGACGCTGCAGCTTGGCAGCCACCTGCTCCTTCAGGACCGATTCGGGGAGTGCATCATAAAGATCCAGGCACATCAATAACGTTCCCTCCGAGTACCCCAGCGTCAACTCGACAAGAAACTCGCCTGGATAGAACGCAGTGTCGAGAAAGGCGGCGTAGAAAGACCCGGCCTCGGTGATCCAGCTGCTCGAAACGGTAAACTCCGGGAAGGAATCTGCCGCGTAGAGAATGGCGCTGAGATTGCCCAGTGTACCGTTGTGCAATCCAAGGACCTTTCGTGGGTTCACCCACTCGACCTCCTCCAGAATGTGGAGGACGATACGCAGATAGTTGGCGTCGCTAAGAGACGGCGAGTTACGCAGATACGCCAGCGCGTCTATCCAGCGCTTCACGCGCCACTGCAGCAGCACCCAGTTCCAGGGGTTGGTGCGAAGGTCCATCTGCACGTGGTAGCCCCTTGCAGCAGATACCGGAACGTGTTCGACGAAGTCCAGCATATCGGCAACCATGGCCGCCGCGTATCGCTCGTCCTGTAGATGGAAATAGGCCGGGGCGAGGTAGTCGAAGTGCGGAAATCGCGACAGCGTCACGATCTGCTTGTCCGCGCTGAACCAGGGCAGGAGCTCCCCGTATTGCTCCTCGCCTTCCCGGTCAGTGATCAGGTGATCCAGTGCTTTGACGGCGCGCGAATCGTGGAAGTCCGGATCGCGCTGGGCCGGCATCGTCATAACCCACAGGCGTCCAGGCACCGGCTTGGCGCGAAAGTACCCGGCCAGGGCAGCTACGGAGTCGGCCCGACTGTCAATTGAAGCGTCGGCAAGAAGACGTGCTGGTTGCGAAGCCGCGTCCAGTCGGTGCACCAGTTGGTCTAGCCAGTCTGCGTCCACACCGGACGCCACCGGATCGACGGCCGTACCGTGCGATCCCATTGCGGTGGACGCAGCTGTAACAACGGCTACAACAAACGTGAGAAGCGTAATGCGAACTTGCCGGAGCATCCGGCAAGATACGTGCTTACATGATCCCGTAGGCGAGCATAGCGTCCGCGACCTTCACGAAACCACCAACGTTTGCGCCGCGAACGTAATCCACGTGGCCGCCTTTCTCGCCGTTACCGCCAAACTCGACGCATGTCGCGTGTATGTCGCCCATGATCCGCTTGAGACGGGCGTCAACTTCGTCGCGATCCCACGAAATCCGCATCGCATTCTGCGTCATCTCGATGCCAGATATCGCCACGCCGCCCGCGTTTGCTGCTTTGCCGGGGCCGTACAGAATCGAAGCGTCCTGGAACACGTCGATGGCCGCATTTGTGCTCGGCATGTTGGCGCCCTCAGATACCAGCTTGCAGCCGTTATGGACGAGCGTTTTCGCGTCGCTCTCGTCGATTTCGTTTTGCGTAGCTGAAGGAAACGCGGCGTCACACTTGATCGCCCACGGCTTCTGACCTTCGAGGTAATCACATCCGAATTCGTCGGCGTACTCCGAGATTCGCCCGCGCCGGTTGTTCTTGAGATCCATCACGAACGCGAGCTTTTCGCGCGTGATCCCTTCGGCGTCGTAGATCGTGCCCCCCGAATCCGAAAGCGTAACTAGCTTGGCACCCACGTCGATGAGTTTTTCCGCCGTGAACTGCGCGACGTTTCCGGATCCGGACACGCAACATGTCATCCCCTCGAGGCTTCCGCCGGCGCGGGAAATCATCTCGTCGGCAAAGTACACGCTGCCGTATCCGGTGGCTTCCGGCCGGATGAGACTTCCCCCGTACGACCTGCCCTTTCCGGTCATCGTCCCGGAGAATTCGTTGGAGAGGCGTCGGTATTGACCAAACAGGAACCCGACCTCGCGGGCACCAACACCGATGTCACCGGCAGGCACGTCGGTATTCGGACCGATGTGGCGATACAACTCCGTCATGAAGGCGTGGCAGAAGCGCATCACCTCCGCATCCGATTTGCCTTTCGGGTTGAAATCGGATCCGCCCTTGCCGCCGCCCATCGGCAACGTCGTCAAACTGTTCTTGAGCACCTGCTCGAAGCCGAGAAACTTCAGGATACTCAGGTTGACCGTTGGGTGAAATCGCAGCCCACCCTTGTACGGCCCGAGCGCACCATTGAACTGCACGCGGTAGCCGCGGTTGACCCGCACCTTTCCGTCGTCATCTTGCCAGGAGACTCGAAACGTAATGACGCGGTCCGGTTCGATGAGCCGCTCGAGTAACGCCGCGTCACTGTACTCGGGATTCGAATTGATGAAGGGTAGCAGGCTGCGCACAACTTCCTCAACGGCCTGCAGGAACTCGGGTTGGTTCCGGTTGCGATCGCTGGCGTAGTCCATGAACTCGCTGACGGACTTGCCGCGCGCTTTGGTAATCGAGCCGTTCGACGTAGACTGTTCCATGGCGTAGGAGGTGAAAAGGCGGTTTGCTGTAAGATTTCTCGTGGAAGCGCTTCCAGATCGGACGAATGTCGACAAGACGCCGGACAATGGCAACCGGCAAGACGACTCGAGCGACGGTCGGCAAGGGCGCGAGCCGGCGAGGCGTAGGAGGTCGCGGGCGCAGCGGGTCGGACTCATTCTCGGGCCGCTGCTATTCCTGGCCATGTTTGGCCTCGACCTGGAAGCTGGAAACCCTCGCGTGACGCGCATGGCGGCCGTCGCCGTCCTGATGGCGGTCTGGTGGATCACGGAGGCCGTTCCCCTCTTCGCGACCGCGCTCCTTCCCCTTGTCCTCTATCCAGTCTTAGGCATAGAGCGCGGTGGGGCTACGGCACCGATATACTTCAATAGCACGATCGTGCTGTTCTTGGGCGGATTTATGATCGCCCTGACGATGCAGAAGTGGCACCTGCATCGGCGGATCGCCCTGAAGATCATTCGCGGCATTGGCGGCGGCCCCGCTCGGATAGTGCTGGGATTCATGCTGGCGGCGGCGTTTCTCTCGATGTGGATTTCGAACACTGCCACCGCCGTCATGATGATCCCGATCGGCATGGCAATCATCCGCGAAATGGAGCTCAAGTTCGGCGAAGAGGCGACGCGGCCGTTCTCCGTCGGCGTAATGCTGGCGATTGCCTATGCGTGCTCGGTGGGCGGGCTCGCGACGCTGGTGGGCACGCCACCAAACCTCTCCTTCAGTCGGATCTTCGCCATCACATTCCCAGATGCACCCGCGATCACGTTTGGACAGTGGATGATCATGGGACTGCCGATGACCGTCATCCTGCTCGCGGTGAGCTGGACGTTGATCACCAAGGTCTTCTACCGCGTGCCCAAACACTTGACGGTCGATCGCGATGTTGTCGTCAGGCAAGTTGAGAATCTAGGTGGGATCAGTTACGAGGAGCGTGTGATCCTGGTTGTGTTCACCGTCACGGCGCTTCTTTGGGTCTTCCGGGTGCCGATCAGTATCGGTTTCCTTACCGTCCCGGGCTGGTCCCAGCTACTGCCATACCCGGAGCTTCTCGATGACGGGACCGTCGCGATTGCGATGGCCTCGCTACTCTTCCTGATCCCGGCGCGGACGCCCGGAGCGCCGACGCCGATGATCATGGGTCGGGATGTTATCCCGAAGCTACCCTGGAACATCGTGCTGCTCTTCGGCGGCGGGTTCGCCCTCGCGCACGGTTTTCAGGCAACAGGCCTGTCGATCTTAATCGGAAACCAGTTTGAGGGACTGGCCGGCGTTCCGGCGCCGCTGCTGATCCTGATGGTTTGTCTGTCGCTCACGTTCCTGACAGAGCTCACTTCGAACACAGCAACGACAGAGATGATCTTGCCAATCCTTGCGTCGGTTGGCGTCGCCGCCGGAATCAACCCGTTGCTGCTGATGATCCCGGCAACGCTCTCGGCGTCGTGCGCGTTCATGATGCCGGTGGCGACTCCGCCCAACGCGATCGTGTTCGGCAGCAACCGCATCAAGATCGCGGAGATGGCACGCGTAGGGTTGTGGCTGAACATAATCGGAGCGATTGTGATCACGTCGCTGTTCTATACCTTGGGGACGATCCTGTTTGGGATTGAACTGGGGGTACTTCCGGAGTGGGCAACGCTCGGTCGCGGCGGGCAATGAGCAGATCTGAAGATCGCGGAGAATCTAAGTTCGGATGCCCAGTTTGTACGTCTCGTTGGCAAGATCAAACGTCAGCGCCCGCATCATCACGTGCGCGTCGTCGATGTCAACCTGGTGCCGAACGACGAGTCCGGCGAGATAGTTGGCATCGACGCGACGCGCCAGGTCATGCCTGGCCGGGATTGAGAGAAAGGCCCGCGTGTCATCGTTGAACCCTGCGGTGTTATAGATACCCGCGGTCTCGGTGGTGCGCTCACGAAAGCGGCGCATCCCCTCGACGCTGTCGTGGAACCACCAGGCCGGCCCGAGTCGCATCGCCGGATAGTGACCTGCAAGCGGCGCCAGCTCGCGAGCATATGTACTCTCGTCCAGCGTGAAGACCACCAACCTGAAACGCGGGTCTGACCCATACGAGTTGAGCAGAGCGTGCAAGTTCCGTGTGTACTCCGTTGCAAGAGGAATGTCGGCCCCCTTATCCGGCCCGAATCGTCTCCACAGGTTGTCATTGTGGTTGCGAAACGCGCCCGGGTGGATTTGCATGACGAGCCCGTCTTCACAACTCATCCGCGCCATCTCCATTAGCATGTGCGCCTCAAAACGTGCCTGGTCGTCGGCGCTCGCCGTACCCGCGAGGGCCCTCGAGAAGAGGCGCTCCATCTCACCATCAGAAGCGCGCTCGGTTTTCGGCGAACGAACACCGTGATCCGTTGAGGTGGCGCCGACGGACTTGAAATACTCCCGCCGCTCCTCGAGTGCTCGGACGAAGCCGGAATAGTCGACGATCTCGGTTCCGCAGGCTTTCCCCAATTTTTCGATGTCGCCACACCACGAGCGTGCTGCGACCTGGAAGACCGCGTCGGGACGAAAACACGGCAGCATACGACCGTTCCAGGCGGTGTCGGCCTGAAGGCTGCGATGGTGAGCGAGGTCATCACAGGCTGCGTCTGTTGTCGTCAGGACAGCAATGTTGAATCGTTCGTAGAGCGCCCGCGGCGTAAAATCGTCACGCTGCAAACAACCGCTGATCTCATCATACACGGTCTGCGCGGTCGTACCGCCGAGTTGCGTTCGCAGCCCAAACACTTCGGCAAAAACGAAGTCCAGCCACGCCCGCGTCGGCGTGCCGAGAAAGAGGTGGTAGTTATCCGCGAAGGTCTGCCAGATCCGCCGCGCATCAACTTCGGTCGGCGCGTCGACGCTCGACGTCACCCCCAGCTCCTGCAGCGAAACACCCCTCGCATGCAGCATCCTCAACACGTAGTGGTCCGGCGCGATGATCAGCGACGTTGGCTCGGGAAACGGCTCGTCTTGCGCGAGGAGTTTGGGGGGAACGTGGCCGTGCGGACAGATGAGAGGTAGTGTCGCAACTCCTTCAAACAGCGATCGCGCAACACTTCGTTGCGTTGGTTCCGGGCTGAAGAACCGGTCGGGGTGCAGTTCGAGGCTTGCCACGTTGCAGGTTGAATCAGAGATCAGCGCTCGACTCTTCCCGATCCGCCACCTGCCGCGAGTTTCTCCACCTCATCCCGACTCACCAGGTTGAAATCACCAGGGATCGTTTGTTTGAGGCACGAAGCTGCGACCGCGAATTCCAGTGCGTCGTACGAATTGTCCTTTTGCAGAAGACCTGCGATCAGCCCGCTCGCGAACGAGTCGCCCCCACCCACACGATCGACGATCTGAATGTCGTAGCGCTTCGATCGTCTCGGCGTAGTGCAATCGCGTCCATCATGCAATAGCGCGCTCCATCCGTTTCGGCTTGCGCTGAATGACTCGCGCAGCGTAATCGCGACGGCCTCGAACCCGTACTCATTTCTGAGGCGCTCTGCCAACCGGAAATAGCCAGCCTCATCGAGGTGCGCCCCCTCGACGTTTGTCGATCCGGCTGTCATGCCGAGGCTCTTGTCGGCATCCTCCTCATTCGCGATGCAAACGTCGACGTGCTCCATGAGCGGCCGCATCGTGGCGCGCGCTTCTTCTACCGTCCACAGCTTCGCCCGAAAATTGAGATCGCACGACACGGTCACGCCGGCCGACTTCGCGGCGCGCGCCGCAGCGATCACCGTGCGCTTCGCTGAATCTCCCAACGCAGGCGTAATCCCTGTGAAGTG
>JANQRN010000271.1 GCA_028284545.1 Rhodothermales bacterium
GGTCTTCGGTGAAAACGAAGCCCGTATCGACGGTGACATCGTTCAGGTACGTTTCGCTGGCAACGTACACGTACGCGTAGAAACCCGAAACGGCAAGAGCTCCGCACGAGAGGAGCACAAATACAGGACGAACCAGACGCTTTATCGGAATCATTCGCGTCGTATCCTTCGTTTACTTCGCCTTCGCAATGCCCAGAGACTTGATGCGATACGCAAGCGTCGAGGCTTTCACCTGGAGCAACTCGGCCGCGCCTCCGGGCCCGGAGACGCGCCATCCCGATGCGTCGAGCGCAGCGCGAATATTGCTTTTCTCCATCTCGCGGAACTCCGCATCCGTTACAAATCCGTCGGCACCCGCCAGTACTTGCGGCGCGGCTTTTGTCACGCGATCGGACGTCTGCGCCAGATCCACACGCAGTCGGTTCGATCTGCTGAGGATAACGGCCCGCTCGATGAAGTTCTTGAGCTCCCGGACGTTACCGGGCCAATCCTGGGACTCGAGCGTTGCGGCATCCCGTTTGCTCAATACCAGCGGTTCTCGGCCGAGTTCCTCACAAATGCGGCCGATAAAATGCAAAGCCAACGGGACAATATCCGCCCGTCGCTCACGCAGGGGCGCGACCTCTACCGGGAATACGCTGAGACGATAGTAAAGATCCTCTCTGAACCGACCGGCTTTGGCCTCGTCCTTCAGGTTCTTGTTGGTGGCGGCAACGATCCGCACGTTGGCCGTGCGAGTCTGATCTTCCCCGACGGGTTCGAACTGCCCTTCCTGGATGGCCCGCAGCAGCTTGCTCTGCAGCGGCAGGGGAATCTCCCCCACCTCATCCAGAAACAAAGTACCGCCGTCGGCAAGCTGCATGCGGCCGACGCGATCGCGGTGTGCACCCGTAAATGCTCCTTTGACGTGTCCGAAGAATTCACTCTCGAACAGGTGCCCCGGAATGGAGGCACAGTTGACCCGGACGAGCGGTTTTTCGGCGCGCGCACTCCTCGCGTGTATGGCGCGGGCAATCATTTCCTTACCCACGCCGGACTCGCCGTGAACCAGCACGTTGACGGGCGTCGACGCGACCGCGTCGATCTGAGCCAGGGTGTGCTTGAGGGAATCGCTCTCACCGATAATCTCACCGAAGTCGATTGCCTGCTCCACTTCCTCACGCAAGTAAGCCCGTTCGTCCTC
Source organism: Rhodothermales bacterium (assembly GCA_028284545.1). Lineage (GTDB taxonomy): Bacteria > Bacteroidota > Rhodothermia > Rhodothermales > JABDKH01 > JANQRN01. Next base: position 1,184 of record JANQRN010000271.1, read on the forward strand.
CAGCTGGCTATTGAGCGCCTTGATCTGTTCGAAGGCCCGGTTTCGCTCACGCTCGAGTTGCTTGCGATCGGACACGTCGCGAAACACCACTACCGCACCGTCGGGTTTGCCCTCCCTTATGATGGGTGTACTCGTGTACTCGACCGGCAACGCGTCCCCGTTGCGGGTCCAGAACACTTCGTCGTCTACGCGATGCGTTTCGCCGTCCTTGATCGCGGCGTAAATCGGGCATTCGTCCCTCGGATACGGCGAGCCGTCCTCGTGCGAATGGTGATGCACTTCGTGGATACTCTGCCCCACGACGTCCGCCTGGCTCCACCCCAACAGCGCTTCCGCTCTTTTGTTGATGAACGTCGCTTCACCGTTGCGGTCGAGTCCGTAGATACCTTCGCCGGCCGTATCCAGCAGGGTTTCGTGCATGCGCCGCAGCCGGTCGAGTTCGGCAAACGCGTGCTCCCGCTGCTCCGCGGCGGCCAGACGTTCCGCGATCGACCGGAACACGACAACGGCACCCCTGATTTCACCGTCGATGATAATGGGTGTGCTGGTGTACTCCACGGGTATTGCTTCGCCGTCAGAAGTCCAGAACACCTCGTCATCGGAGCGATGGACCTTGCCGTCCCGAATCGTCGCGTAGATAGGGCAGTCCTCACGAGGATAGGGTGTGCCGTCCGCGTGAGAATGGTGATGCGCTTCGTGGACGCTCGTACCGACAATGTCCTCCAGCCGCCAGCCGAGCAGCTCGACGGCGGCCTTGTTGATGAAGGTTGCGGTGCCGTCCATGCCGATGCCGTATATGGCATCACCCGCTGCGTTCAGAATGTGATCCCGGGTTTCAGCGGCATCCTGAAAAGCCGGTCGTGAACCCTGCTCGGCGCTGAGTGGCGTCAACGTGACGACAAAAAGCCGACGCCGGTCTGCAACGGGCCAGGCGTCCATTGCAGCCGTCACCGATCCTTCGCCGTCGGATAAATGCACGACAAGACCCGTAATGGGTTCCCCCTCCGACGTTAGCGCCCCCAAAGCACGGCGAACCCTGTTCAGAGAGTCGACCGAAAAATAGCCGAGCAGGGAGCCGGGCTCGTCAGGCCGAAACCGCTCGAGCGCCCGACTTCTCCACACACACGACAGATCGGCGTCAGCAACGGCCAGGAGGCCGGGAGCCGCGGCAAGAAGGTCGGTGTTCAGATCTGGGTCCTGCATGCTGGTCGCGGGCCGCGATTTTACGGATTCTCAGGAAACTAGAACACAAGAATTTGTAAATCGCAAATTCCTGAAAATCTATTGAAGGGCTAACTCATTGTATTTCTTAAAGACCTGGGCTTGGCATGTTTCCTGCTATGGGTAGCGTGAAGAAGGCAGTTTCTTGTGAGGACTATCGGCATGACTTTCAGCCCAACGGACCAGGGACTCGGCGGGGCCGGCTCATGGGGTGTGGGTGCGCTGAGCGAGGCCGAGGCCGGTCTTCTCAATTCGAAGATCAGCACGGCCTGGACCAGTAAAGATCCTTCAAACGTGATTCGGATTATCGATCCGAACGCGGTTTGGCGGGACAACGACAGCGTTTTCCTCGGCCGCAGCGAAATCTGGGCGGCGCTTCGCGCGCAATGGGAGCACACGCTGCATTTTCAAACGAAGCAGGAATTGGCGTCGTACGAGAGTCATCGGATCGCCGCCCGCTTCCAATCGGAGTGGCAGGACTCGCAGCACGGCCAATGGTATCGGAGGAGCGGTTACGCCGAGTTTACCTTCGACGACGAACGGCTCATCACCACCATCGAGTCGCGGACCGAGAAACGACGCATAACGGCGGAAGAGCGCCGCCTCAAGCTGGATACGGCGGCACGCCAAAGCTCAGCGCTCAACGACTGAAGGAGCAACGATGAAATCCATTATCCTGATCATGCTGGCGGGGATCGTCTTGAGTCTCGGTTCGGCAATGTTCTCCATGACGCGGGGACCCGCCGGTTCCAAGGCAATGGCCAACGCGCTGACCGTGCGTGTTGTCTTGTCTATAGCGCTGGTCGTCATCCTGGTACTCGCCTGGGTATTCGGCTGGGTCGATGCAGGCGAGGGGTAGGCTCATGCTACTTGCGCAGAGAGTCTTGAACTACCTGACGGTTGTCCTGGCTGCCGTCGTCGTTTCCTGCCTGATATCGATCATGGCGATTTTCATGGGCGGCGGGCAGGCGAGCGTCGATTTGCTGGCGCTGATGGCCATACAGATCGCCTCGATTCCCGCATCGATCGTCCTGATGCTGCTGGGTCTTCACATCTGCAGGATGTTCACCGTAGGACCGCTGACCGTGAAGCGGGTTTACGACGCGGTGCCGCAATGGCTGGTGTTCATCTTCATGATGCTGTTGCTGCTCGTTTGCTCCGGCGAAGTCGCATTCCTGATTGTCGCCAGCTCGACGGACATCGTCGTGGAGTGGACGGCGCACGCGCCGCTGATGTCCATGCTGACGTGTTCCGCCGCCGTTTGCGTGCTGCACGGTTGTGCAGGGTTGTTGGCCGGAAGACCGTTAGCGCTATCGGGTCGCTGGTAAGACGTGATATAGCACAACGAGGGCGCGCAACGGCTATGGCTGTCGAGTTGCTGTTACTCGTCAGCGACTTCGCGCGCAAACGGCTCGATACCGGCTTCCACGGCCTTCACCAGATCCCGCGACGTGCTGGAGGCATAGACGTGTACCCAGTCGACCTGTTCTCGCCAGATGTGAATGAGCATGTCGGTCTCTTCACCGTCGAAGACAGCCGCAATGCGCTGCTGTTTTTCCTCGTCCATTGGCACGGAGGCTGTCATGGCAAGCAGTTCGTCGACGGGCAGCTGGTTGTCAGTCAGTCCGTCGATGGCGGAAAACATGGCAGAAATCGATGCGTCATCGACATTAGCCGATGTCGTGTGCATTTCCGGATCGCTCGGCGAGCAACCTACCAGGAGTGTCGCAGCAAAGCCGGCGACTATTCGTAGGACCACGCTCATATGGGGCTCCCCCTGATGCGGTGATCGGGAAAGG
>JANQRN010000303.1 GCA_028284545.1 Rhodothermales bacterium
GTCTTGGCGGAGGAGTATGTGATTGTCGAGTCGTACCTGCGACCCGCCCGACACGTTGCCCCGGCAATGCCGTATACCCGTTGGGACGTGCACTATCAACAGTCTTTTTTGCCCAGCTCCACAGACGACGCGGACCTTTGGATGCCCATCTCACTTACCGCGCTCGGACGCGTCTCCGTCGTCGACAACACTCGTGAAGAACTGACCGCCCGGATCAAGCAGTTAACGGTCTTTAGCAACAACGAGGTCAACCCTTCGGTACCGGCGAAGTGGTATGCGACAGATAAACGCACACGCGTCGACTCGGCCACCGTCTTCGCGGACTATCTCTTCACCCTGGGGTCCAATGTTGTACCACTGACGCCACGCGAGTCTGAGCGGTACGAGCTTGCCCGATCGGGCGTCAGAAGACCTAGCTTCCGCGTGCCGGCCGAGCGAAACGCGCTGTCCGTTTTTTCACCGCAAATCGCGGAGCCCGATGGCCCTCAATTCTCATGGCCTACCGTTTACGGCTATCGACCCTTTTTCCGGTACAATCGTGTTGACGGACTGCTATCGGGTATTGGCCAGATTGGCAGACCACGGCCGGGAGCAACCTTTGAATGGCATCTTGCGCAGGCCACCGGCTGGAGACGGGTGCGTTACCGGCTACGATACGAGCAAGCGGTTGGCTCGGGGATCACCCTGGGTGGCTTGGTCGAGAAGGACGCGGTTCCGAACCACGTCTATTCACAGGTCGGATTGTCAGCCGCGTCCCTGGGCGTACTCGCAGCGCAGGAGGACTACTTTGACTATCACGCGTCTGTACGCAAGTCTCTTCTGCTTGGTTGGTCACGAGGAGCCGGGCGGCTTTCCGGCGCCGTTCGATACAACAAAATGGACAGCCTTGAAACTGCGGTTTCGTCTCTTTGGCCGCACGGGGAGACACCCCGGGCAAACGCTCCGATCGCACCCACCCGCGCTGTAGAATTCAAACTCGACGCTGCGCTCGGCGATTACAAGAACCCCTTCCGTCGGAAGATGCCTTCCCGCATAGCGCTGCACGCCCTGGCGTCTCCGGCCGGGGTTGTTGACAGTAACGGATACTGGCTGCTGAACCTTGAGGCAAGCACTTCTGTGGTGACTTTCCTGCGCTCGCGGAGGCATCCTCCGCATCTTGACGTGATGATTCGAGCCGGGATTGCGCGAGGAGCGTCACCGTACATCTGGAGTATCGACAACTCGGTTGGAGGGTTCGCGAACTTTGGCGCGCTTCGGTCCCGAAACGGTCCTCCCATCCCGGTCAGCGAGGGAGCAGTCATCTACTGGCGACACGACTTCGGGCGCGCATTGTTCGACGGCCTCGGCCTCGACCGCGCCCGCGTGCTGGGCGCAACGATCAACATACACGGAGCAAGTGGCCGACTCGGAGACGCGTGGCTGCACGAGTTCGGGATCGGTGTGTCAGACCTCTTCGGTCTGCCCTTCGACGTCACGGCTACGCGCGACCACCGCGCACCACGCTGGTACGTTGGATTCTCCCTACGGCAGTAACAATCAGCCTTCCTTCGTGACGACGCTTGCCAGGGCGTTCTTCTCGACGCGCACTTTCACCGACGAGTCAACCTGCACGAGGACGCTCGCCTCGTCCACCTGCGTCACGTTGCCATGGATACCGCCGATCGTGACAATCTTGTCTCCCTTCTTGACGGCGTCGACCATCTTCTTCCGGTTGTCCTCCTTCTTCTTCTGCGGCCGGATGATGAGCATGTAGATGACCACAAATATGAGGATCATCGGGAGGAACATCGTCAGCGGATTTGGTCCTTCCGGTGCGGTTTGCGGTGCGAGGGCCAGGAGGGCAAGAAGCGTAGTCATAGGAGCAAGATCGGCGTCAGGCCGAGAGGACTTTCAGGTAAAACAGCGGCGAGACGAGTTGGCGTCTCTCGTCAAGGTCGTCAAACATACAACTGATCAGGTCAGCAAGCTCCTCTGAGCGGGAAGCCTTCCGAATGACGGTGTTGAGCAGCCACCTCCAATTCCCGAGGCGTTGCATCATGTGGCTCAGGCGCAATTCGTTGCGCAGCCGGTCCATAACCTCGGTTTGGTAGCCGGCAAAAAACTCAGCGTCGAACCGCGCGGCCTCGGTAGCCCGGTGCACCCACTCTCCAGCCCTCCATCCGGAGACCATCGCGTTGCCAATCCCCTCGCCGGTAAACGGATCAATGAGACTTGCGGCGTCGCCTACCAACATCCAGCCATCACCCGCCATTGGTCGCGGCTTGGAGCCAAGCGGGAGTCCCCATCCGCGGACGGGCCCGATGCGGCGGGCGTTCTCGAATCGCGACTCGAATCGCGGATGGGCTACGAGCAGGTCGAGCAGCGGCTTCAGCTTCACGTCCCGCTTCTTGACCGCAGAGCTCAGCATCCCAATTCCAACATTCGCGCGGCCGTTCGGCATCGGAAAGATCCAGAAGTACCCGGGAATCGACTCCTCGACGAAGTGTATCTCTATGTGGTTTCTCGGATGAAAGCCCGTGACGCCCTCATAATAGGCGCGCAGCCCGGCGCAATAGTGCTTCTCTGAAAGCTGCTTCATCCCGAGGTCGCGTGCAACCACCGAGTAGGCCCCGTCAGCACCGATTACGACGGGCGCCATTACCTCAAGCTCCTGCCCATCGTATTCGACACGAACGCCACAAACGGTCTGCGCTTCATCTTGGATAATCCCGCGCACCGAGGCGTTCTGCCAGACGTCAATCCCGGTTTCGACAGCGACGTTGAACAGAATGTTGTCAAACACTTCGCGCGGGCTGACGAAGCCCGGTGCAACCGGCGCATCAAGAAACTTCGTGAACGGGATGGCGACTTCGTCACCTGAAGGCCCACTAAATGTGACACCCCAGCTTCCGAGACTTTCGTCGCGAACGACAAGGTCTAGCAAGTCCAGTTCTCGGAGCACGTCGACGCTCTTTCCCGAGATGGCGTCACCACAGATCTTGTCCCGGGGGAAGGTGTCCTTGTCGAGCATCAGGACGCGCAGGCCCTTCCGCCCTGCTACCGTCGCAGCAGTGCTCCCACCGGGGCCGGCGCCCACAATGATTACGTCGTATTTGTCTGGGATGCGTGTGGCCGACATGAGGCTGAAAAACAAAAACCGGGCAAGTGATCCGCATCGCGTCGCATCAACCTCCTACCGCTGCTGCCTTCCGGCCCTGACGGAGTTCAGAGGGAGCTGACCGTACGGGCTTGCCCGGCCGTCTGCTACGAGGGGTGCTGTGGGCTTGTTCCAGCGGCTATTGGCAGTTATTCGCGAACGAGGAGGCGGATTTCGTACGGTGCCAGCGTCGCCTCAGGCGAAAGTGATTTCACTCCGCCACCCAACTGATCCGTGTATGTGTAACCCGAGTAGTCAGCGGGAATCGCTACAATCTCCTCGCGGTCCCTGACGTTCACCATGACGAGCAACCTGTGCGGATCGCCAGCCCCGTCGGCATCCTGCAGCATGAGTTCGTGGACGAGCACGTCATCGTCTCGTACGAGCACATTGATCTCACCCCGGCGAAGCGCAGCGCTCTCGGCGTGGATTGCTAGTAAGGCATCATAGAACTCGAGGGTCGTGGGGTTCTGACCGAAGTCGATATTGTCCTTTTCGAACAGGCGAAGTTTCTGGGAGTCGCCAACCTCCTGGCCGTTGTAGATCAGCGGCACGCCTGGCATCGTAAGCGCCGCCGCAGCGGCTGCCATAGCGCCTTGCTGCCCGCCGAAAAGAACAACGGGCGGATTGTCCCACGCCGTTTCGTCGTGATTCGTCGAAAAACGAAGCCTCAACGCACCTTCCGGCAGCGATTCCGCCTCCTGCTCGAGCAACATATATAAGGTGTCGGCTGGCGCCCCATTCCAGACGTCCTTCAGGGCGTGATAGGTAGTCCATCCGTAGGTCACGTCAAAGCCAACCTCGTGCAGCTCGCCCGATCCTCCCTCAGCCAGCATGAGCAGCGGTTTATGCTGTCGCAGCCGGTCGATTGCCTGGCGCCAGAACTCGGCCGGCACCATTTCGGCGACGTCACACCGGAATCCGTCAACATCGAGGTCGGTCACCCAGAACTCAAGGGCGTTCGTCATCGCCTCCCAGACCGCAGGCTCGTCGTAGTTGAGATCGGCAACATCAGTCCAGTCCGTGCCGATTGGGTGCGTGATCTCACCGTTCGCGTCGACCGTGTACCACCCCGGGTTATCCGTCACCCAGGCGTTGTCCCACGCCGTATGATTTGCGACGAAGTCGAGAATCACTATCAGGCCGAGTTCGTGTGCTGCGTCGACAAACGCACGAAAATCGTCCATGCCGCCAAATCTCGGATTCACTGCTGAATAGTCGCGTACGGCGTACGGCGACCCGAGCGTGCCTTTCCTGTTCTTCTCGCCCACCGGGTAAATCGGCATCAGCCACACGGTCGTGACGCCCAGCGCCTTCAATCGTGGCAGCTGCGTTGCAGCCGCCGCGAACGTCCCCTCGGGAGTGAAGTCGCGTACAAAGACTTCGTAGATAACCTCGTCGTCAACCCAGTGCTGCGTAGTCTCAGAGACCGGACCGGGCTCAGTTTCGGTACAACCCAAAGCAGTGGCGATCGCAGCGAGCGCACCCAACACCACCAACCGGCTGGCGGAGAGCGGCCATGACAGCACTGGATTCTTCATTTGTAGCGTTTGAGAATTGATCCCTGATTGCAAAGATACGGCGAAGAGCACGTCGCCGGGGTCCAGAGACCGCCAAAAAGGTCTTGCCGCAAGATCATATTCCGAAATGACTTAAACCACGCAGCGCGGCTGCCGATAAAATGCAAACATACTGACGCCCGGTCGACGAAAGCACTTCTTCGTTAGTCCGCGTACGCGCCTTCATCTCTTGAGGCGTGGCGTCCTGAGAATATCCCTATCTGCGCGGACAGGGAATCTAATGACTGCAGAATTGTCGTTGGTTATGAAACGCACGCGCACACTCACACGCACCGCCGTGTTCGGGCTCATGGTCTCAGCACTCATCGCGCTGACCGGATGCACGGACTCCTTTACTGGCTCTAACGACGCCAGCGAATACGGCCCGAATACTTCGGCCGACAAGTTTCGCCACGCGGAACTCGTCGACAGCGCCACGAAGACCGGTCTTGGCAAAGACGGCACCGGAACCGAAGTCGGTTTCATCTTCGAAGTTACACCTGGAACGCTGGACAAGCAGAAGGTCCTCGAGCGCTTCAAGGTGCTTGAGCGCTTCAAGGTGCTTGAGCGCTTCAACTTCAGCGACTGGATGAACGGCTACGCCATCACCGTAACCGACGAGTCAGGTGCAAACGACTATACGGAGTTCATCGATGAGCTCTACAATGACCCCGAGGTTGCATGGTTTGAGCCGGACTTCTCGGTAGAACTTCCAGAGTCCAACTCTTCGGGCGCTTCCAGCAGCCAGCAGATTCCGTGGAGTGTTGCGGCAATCGGTGGCGCAGAGAGCTGGGCCAAGTCGGGTGACGGCTCAGGTACTGTTGACGTTGACGTCTACGTGCTCGACACTGGCGTGACCAACGACGACCTGAACATCGTGAGCGAAGTCAACTTCGTCAACAATGGCACATCGAAAGACAACGACGGGCACGGCACGCATGTCGCGGGCATCATCGGCGCGAAGGACGACAACGATGGTCTGGTTGGTGTAGCCCCCGGTGCGCGGATTCATAACATGAAGGTCCTCAAAGACGACGGGCGTGCCGACGTTTCAGTGGCCGTTGCCGCGATGGACTACATCATCTCGCAGAAGCAGGCCAACCCGTACACGCCGATGGTCGTCAACATGAGCCTTGGCGAGAACATTGGCAACACCAACTACACGGCACTCGACATGGCGGTTGCGCACGCCACCGAGCTCGGCATCGTGGTCGTCGTGTCAGCGGGCAACTTCGGCATCGACGCGAGCCTGGTAACTCCCGCACACGTGGGTCAGGCGATCACCGTTGGTTCTTACGACGTGAACCGCGCGTTCTCAGCATTCTCAAACTACGGCCCGTTGGTTGACATCATGGCGCCCGGCGGCGAAGTACTCTCACTGGAGAACAAGAACAACGGCATTGGTTCGCCGCGCACGATGAGTGGCACCTCGATGGCCGCTGCTCACGTATCCGGTGCTGCCGCGCTGTACCTGGCACACAATCCAGCTGCGTCGCCGGCTGACGTGCTGGAAGCGCTGAAAGCTTCTTCGAAGTCCGACGTGACTGGCGTACCGGGTGGCACGACCACGCGACGCCTGTGGGTTGGCGCGCAGAACCTGCTGTTCGTACAGCCGAACAGTGCTGCGGTCAGTGCCCAGGATTTGGCAAAAGGTGAACTGTTCGAGTCCTACGGCTACACGGTCAACTATCTGACGGCTTCAGCTTCGCAGTCGGTGTACAACGCCGCACTCGCCAACGCCGACGTCGTCTTCATATCTGAAGACACGTACTCAGGTGACGTGGGAATGAAGCTGTCGTATACAAGCGTCGGCATCGTCTCAGAAGAAATGGCGCTAAGTGACGAGTTCGGAATTGCGGCTGACCGCACGTTCCCATGGGCTCGCACGGTAACGCTGACCAGCGCGAATCACTACATCACGAGCCCGTTCTCTGGAAGCAGCCTCACGCTGTTCTCGAGCAATCAGCCGAGCACTGCATACATCAGCACGATGGCACCTGACAACATGGTGCTGGCGAGCTGGCCTGAAGGACCTGGACTCATCGCGCTGGAGGCCGGAGCCTCGACATACAGCATCGGTGCAGTCGCGGGTCGGCGTGTTATGCTACCGTTCGGTGGTGAGGACTTCGACGTACACTCGCTGACGAACGACGGCCGCACGGTCCTGCGCCGGTCACTCGAGTGGGCAATGGGTGAAGGCGGCAGCGGATCCGCTCCACAGACGGCCGTCCTGGAGCGACGCGTCTCGAGCAGTGACGACGATGTCGAGGAGTACGCCGGTAGCGAGAGCATGTACACGAATAGCTCTGACCTCGAGTTGGGCTTCGAAGGAAGCAACGACCAGATGGTTGGCATCCGATTCACCGGAATCAGCATTCCGAAGGGCGCGACGATCACGCACGCCTACGTGCAGTTCACCGTTGACGAATCTGACTACTCAGTAACAAACCTGACGATTCGTGGCCAGGCGGCTGGTAACGCCGCGGCGTTCAGCACGACCAACGGCGACCTGTCAGATCGTGCCACGACAGCTGCCTCAGTCAACTGGCAGCCATCCGCATGGACGACCGCCGGAGACGCCGGCGCCGACCAGCGCACGCCTGACCTGTCGAGCATCGTGCAGGAGATCGTGGACCGTGGCGACTGGAACAGCGGTAACGCACTCGTCCTCTCGATCGACGGTACGGGAGAGCGCACGGCTGAATCGTACAACGGCAACAGCAGCCAGGCACCGCTACTTCACGTAGAGTACAGCTTCTAGAATCCACTCTTCCGTCAGGAATGGCGTGACTTCTTCAGGCAAAACGCCCGCGGGACATTCAGTCCCGCGGGTTTTTTTGTGGGCTTCGTTGCCGATTCGTGCTGCCCCATCC
>JANQRN010000007.1 GCA_028284545.1 Rhodothermales bacterium
CATCAGTGCGGAACAGAAGACTTAGATCGCCTCTTCGCCGGACGCCTCCATGGCAGGCCACGCAATTCTCGTTCAGGACCGGCCTGACGTCAGCGTTGAAATCGACCGCTTCTTCGCGCCCGCACCCAGCCAGTGCAAGCGTGACGAGGCCACACGCCAGCGACAGTATTCGAAGCAGGTCCTGCTTCTTGCGTGGCTTTGGTCGCGTTGTTCTCGCGTCAAGATCCATTTTTGGAGGGCGCGCTGGGAGGTGCCCACAGGATACCAATTCATTGCTACTTTGGATACCGCCCCCGATGGCCTCTTCGACAAACGACCCGATTCAATCATGCCACTCACTCGCCGCGATTTTGGCCGGAATATGGCCCTTGTGACCGGTGCCGCGTTTGCGCCCGGAATAAACATCATCCGCCGACGAAGGCCCGCTGAAGAAGTCATCGGGCATGGTGATTATCGCTATCGCGTGCACGCCTCGTGGGGAGACCTCAACCCGGAGACAACGCCAGTAAAGAACTGCCATGAAATGGTGCAGGACGCGCGAGGCCGACTGATCATGATCGGAGACGAGCCCAAGAACAACATCTTGATCTACGACACGGGTGGTCGGTTGCTTGACTCCTGGGGCACGACGTTTCCGTACGGTCACGGCTTGACGCTCTGGAATGCAGGTGGCGAAGAGTTCCTCTTCATCTGCGATAACGGCTTCGACGGCAACCCACAGGTGGTCAAGACGACGCTTGCTGGACGTGAGGTAATGCGCTTGCCCCACCCGGCCAGCATCGGGGAGTACGGCGACGAGGAGAGGTATCACCCAACGGAGACAGCTATCGCGCCGAACGGCGACATCTACGTCGCCGACGGTTACGGCTCACAACGAATTCTGCAGTTCTCACAGGATGGCGAGTTCATCCGGAAGTTCGGAGAGCGCGGCAACGACGATGCACAGTTCTCTACCGTGCACGGAGTTTGCGTAGATACCCGCGACCCCGATAATCCGCACCTCATCTGCACGTCGCGCGGCCACAACGCGTTCAAGCGATTTACGCTGGACGGGAAGTACCTTTCGACGGTCTTCCTTCCAGGTGCCTTCGTCTGCCGTCCCGTTATCGACGACAACACACTCTACTCGGGAGTATGCTGGTCACGACTCCGATACCTGAACCAGACTGACAATTCGGGTTTCGTCACGATCCTCGATGACAAAGACCGGGTCGTCTCAAACCCTGGGGGTACGGCACCCGAATATCGCGACGGCCAGCTACAGTTGATGGTTCAGGACTCCGCCGTGTTCAAGCACTGCCACGACGTGTGCGTGGACCGCGACAAGAACTTGTACGTCTGCCAATGGAACGCGGGGCAGACATACCCGGTGAAGCTGGAACGGGTCTAGCGCGAGCCGCGAGCCCTACGGCCAGAGCCAGCCGAAAGCACCAGCGGTCAGTAGCGCGTAGATCAAACCGTCAAAGACCGACTTGAGCGTTGAGGCCCACGACTTCTTCCACCAGATGGAGCCCTGCAACAACGCCAGCGCGTAGCCCGCAAAGGCGGTTGTGCCGGTGAACCTGAACACCTCCATGTACTCAGCGCCCGGGCCAAGCGCCCGGCCAGCTACGTACGCTGCAAATACGCCGACCACAAGCGAGTAAACGAACCACTGTGCAAGACTAGCGCCCATGAAGCTGCTACCATTGGGCATCACTGTCATCACGATCCGCGGACCCTTGTCCTGCTTCTCGAGATACTCGGGTGACTGCATTTCTTTGGTGCCGCGGGCATACGGCATGAAGTAGTCGCCGGGTTGGATCGCGTACTTGCGCAGGTCGGCCATGACGTCGTCTTCATTGTCAACCTGGCCGAAGTCCGACTGGTGGTACTTGAGCACCATGTGAATGATCGAGCTGCCGACGAAGACGAGGACGGCGGCCAGCAGAATCGGCAGCCAGAGCGAGAGAATGGGGACCATGGCATTCCACCTCCGGGGCGGATATGTTTCAGCACCCGCAGTGTAGGCACCCCTGGAACGTTCAACAAGTACGAGACCACAATGCCAAAGGCGATTTTGCTCGCGATCCTCGCCTCTGTGGCTGTGGCCGCATGTAGTCCCCCGCCTTCATCTGAGTTGCCAAATGTCGTCCTGATCCTGACCGACGACCAGGGCTATGCGGACGTGGGCGTTTATGGCGCCGAGGGTTTTCAGACACCGCACCTGGACCAGCTCGCTGCAGACGGGTTGCGGCTCACGGATTTCTACGTGGCGTCCAGTGGGTGCTCTCCCTCACGCGCCGCCCTCATGACGGGTTCTTACCCGCTCCGCGTCGGCATTCCCCACGTGCTCTTCCCGAATGCGAAGATCGGGCTGCATCCCGACGAAGTCACTGTCGCAGAGGTTCTGCGCGAGAAGGGCTACGCTACGGCCGCCGTCGGAAAGTGGCACCTCGGAGACCATCCCAGTTTCCTCCCGACAAGCCACGGCTTCGACACCTATCTCGGGATCCCCTACTCAAACGACATGAGTCCGGACCCGCGAAACAATCCGCGACCCAACGCTTCGCGGCACCCGCCGCTTCCACTGCTCCGTGACACGACTGCCATCGAGTTTGAGCCCGACCAGTCGCAGCTCGTCGCGCGCTACACGCGGGAGGCGGTGTCGTTCATTGAGTCCAATCGCGACCAGCCCTTCTTCCTCTATCTCGCGCACACGATGCCGCACGTGCCGCTGTACACGTCACCGCGATTCTCAGGAACGTCGTCCACACCCTACGGTGATGTGATCCAGGAAATCGACTGGTCGGTCGGTGAAGTAGTTGCGGCACTTGAGCGCAACGGGGTCGCAAGTAACACACTCGTCATCTTCACAAGCGATAACGGACCGTGGTTGATCTTCGGTGATCACGGCGGCTCTGCCGCACCGCTCCGTGAGGGCAAAGACACGGCCTTTGAAGGGGGGCAACGAGTCCCGGCAATCTTCAAGTTTCCGGGTCGCATCCCTCGGGGCGGAGTCAGCTCGGAGGTCGTCACCGCGTTGGACGTCGCACCGACAATCGCCGCGCTCGTCGGGTCTGACATGTTGGAGCTTCGACGTCGCGACGGGCACGTGATCGACGGCCACGACGTACTGCCGGTGTTGACGAGTGAGCCCGGTGCCTCCTCCCCCACAGAGGCATTTTTCTATTACCGCGGCAGGGACCTGCAGGCGGTTCGCAGCGGTCGGTGGAAGCTTCACGTTCCCCATAGCTATCAGTCGATTGACGGAGGAGTCATCGAGAATGGCGGCGCGGTTGGCAGGTTCAAGAGCAGAGAGATTGGTCTCGCGCTCTTCGACCTTTCGGCGGATATCGGAGAGCAGACCGACGTAGCGGCGTCCCACCCGGAGGTCGTGGCGCGGCTGTCGGCATTGGCAGATTCTGCCCGCGCCAGTATCGGCGATGCGCTGACCGGACAAGTAGGGGCGGAAGCCCGCAAACCCGGACAATTACAACTAAATTAGGCTGTTATCATATAGAACAACCTTTTTGAGTTGTTGCTTGATCAAGCGGGGCTGCACTGCGCACGATTGGCGCCATACTTGCATTAGCATCACAACTATAATATGTTGTAACTCCCACCTACAACCTATTAAAGTTGTTGATGGCTGTTCAGACCATGGACCCTGCTCTAAACCCACTGCCAAGTATGTCGCCAGGCGACGCTAACCGCGAGAGCCCGCGAAACCCTGCCGCGGCTGGCCTTCGGGCCGTGATTACCGGTGACATCGTCGCTTCGTCTGCGCTCGGGACCGCCCAGCGGCACGAGCTTCCGGAAGCGCTCCGTGCGGTGCATCGTGAAGTGCAACGTCACCTGCAGGCGCGCGAGCTCTATCCGATCGACCTGTTTGGCGGAGACTCGTGGCAAATCTACCTGAGCAACCCCACCGCAGCGCTGGCTGCCGCCACCCTCTTTCGATCAGCGCTCTTCGCCGACTTCGGCCTCTCAACACGAATGGTCATAGCCGTCGACGACATCGACTTTCTTAACACCGAGAACCTCTCAGAGTCAGATGGACCAGCCTTCCGCCGGTCGGGCCGCGCACTGAAGAAAATGAATGGTCGGAGCCTACTGCTGTTGCTCGCTGAATCCGCCCAACCACCAGCGCAGATCGCAGCGAGCGCGCTTGCCCGCACCATAGAACACATCGCCGCTTCGTGGACGCGATCGCAGGCCCAATCGATCAAACACGTGATTGCCTGCATGCTGGAAGATCAACATTGCTCACAAGCCGAAATCGGTCGACGCTGGTACCCCGACGCAATCTCCCAGCAGGCGGTGGCGCGGCACCTTCAGAGCGCTGGTTGGAGCACCATCGAGGAGTCATTGAACGACTACACCAAACTGATAGCGCATGCCACCTGAAGCGAGAATAGCGATCACGGTTTTTGTCTGCACGTACTTGATCTCGCGAACCCTGGTCGGCAGAGAGGCAACGCGTGCAAAATTGATGGTAGCCGGTACACTCGCACCCATCCTCGGCTTTGCGTTGGTCGGGTGCTGGCAAACGTGGAGCGTGTTAGCAGCAGCCGGCGCTGGACTTCTCCAAATCGTGACCTCATTGATCTGGCCTGCTGCCGGCGGTGAATCGGTCGCGCGATGGATCATTCACCGGGTACTTACCTGCCTCGCGATTGTTGGCGTGGTCCTCGTCGCCTTCTTCGCGCTGGAAACGAACCCCTACACCTGGATCGACGCTGCCGGAGCTGTCCCTTACTTCACACTTGTACTCGCGACAGGCGCGGTCTTCACGGTCGCCGGTGGGGCGGACTTCATGGCGACGGCCATCAAACCGTTCTCCGAGCAACTCAAGCAGCGCAGCGCGCGCGCGGAAAGCCCCAAGCGCATTGCCCTCCCGGATGGCTTCATCGCCGGCGGTCGGACCATCGGCCAGTACGAGAGACTTCTGGTCTTCATTTTCACGCTTTTCAGCACGCCGACCGCAATCGGATTCCTTATCGCGGCCAAGTCAATCTTTCGGTTTGGCGACGTGACTGACTCAGAGAACAGGCAGAAAGCAGAGTATATCCTCCTTGGGACACTGATGTCGTTTACCTTTGCTGTCATAACCTCTCTTGTTACGCGCACCATTCTCGACTGGTACTAGTCCGATCACACGTGAAGCACCTCAAGAAGCGACGCTTCCGCGTCAGACTATTCGCATCGTGCGCCGCCGCTTGCCTCGCGTTGACGGCACCGAATGCCACGGGACAGTCGGCCTGGGTAGATCTTCCCGATGCCCCCTATACCGGTCGGCACAACGACGTTTATTTCGTGAACCCCGACGACGGTTGGGTCGTCAACGGCGACGGCGAGATTTGGCACACGAGCGACGGCGGTGATTCCTGGGCAAGGCAGTTCCAAAAGGCCAGCGCCCACTTCCGGACGGTGGCATTTCTTAGCGCTGACCGTGGGTTTGCGGGCAACGTAGGCGACGGTGAGTTCGGCGCCACTGACCGTTCTGCGATCTACGAGACATCAGACGGCGGCGCGTCCTGGCAAGCCGTCGCAACGTTTCACGGTCGCACGCCGACCGGTATTTGCGGAATGAACGTAGTGAACGACTCGACCGTCGTGGCAGTTGGCCGGGTTCGGGGTCCCGCCTTCTTCGCCAAGACGACTAACAACGGGGTAACATGGAAGTCGCTGAGTATGTCCACGTACGCGGCCGGCCTCATCGATACGCACTTCTTCTCCCCCGATTCCGGATTTGCGGTCGGGTTGACCAGTGAAGATCACGAGCAATCACGCGGAATCATACTTTTCACCGAAGACGGCGGTGACACGTGGGAGCAGCGTTTCGTTTCGTCACGCACTGGAGAATGGGCGTGGAAGATCACGTTTCCGACGCGCAATGTTGGATATGTCTCCCTGCAACGCAATTCGCAAACCCCCATCTTCTTTCTGAAGACCACCGACGGCGGCGAGACCTGGCAGGAAATGCTGTTCTCAAGCAGCTACTACTTCGTTCAGGGAATCGGATTTGCTACCGAGAATCTCGGTTGGATCGGCGGTAACAGCTCCTTCCCAACGTTTGTTACCAGCGACGGCGGACAAACGTGGTCGTCAGCCGAGTTTGGGGTCCGCGTAAATCGCCTTCGGTTCCTGAGTGACTCATTGGGTTATGCCGCAGGTCGCAGCGTCTACAAGTACGACCTCCGAACGCCAACCGGTACGGAAGAAACACTGACCATACCGGGCGACGGCGGACTGCAACTGGATCGCGTGTTCCCAAACCCATCCCGAGGCTCGGTGACCGTTCGCTACACCCTCGCCGCGCCCAGCGAGGTTCGTGTCGACGTGGTCGATGTACTCGGGAGGCGAATCCGGAGTCTGCAGAGCGGCCGCCGAGCTGCCGGTACCCATGAAGTGAAATGGGACCGCAAGAGCAACAACGGTTCTGCCGTCGCAAGCGGCGTCTATCTTTTCTCCGTGGAGACCGCGCGAAGTCACGCCTCAGTTTCGGTTGTTCTCGACGGTTAGGCGGCACATTCGGTCTCATCCGTTCCGCATCCCGGATGGCGCTTGCCTTTGGCGCCGGTGCCGCTACATTGTGCATATACCCGGCTCATGTCGCCCTCGCACCGTCAGAGTAACACACCAACCTATGATCACCATGTTACAGCGCACAACTATACTCATGGCCGTCCTGATCGCCTTTGGCACGATCGCGGCCACTGACGCCCAGGCGCAGTACACGCCGAGCTCAGATTTTGAACTCGCGTGGTCGCTCGACCCACGTAACGACACCGCCAATTTTCCGCGCGGCCCGGCCTTCGGCGCCCGCAGTGTTCTGGCCGGCATGGATCTGGACGGAGACGGCAACAAGGAGATCTTGTTTACAACTGACGAGACGCTTGCTCCCGGTGGCCCGGACCCGGGTTTTCTGGACGTCTATCTTTATGAAACGAACGGAGACAACTCGTTCGAATACGTGTGGCATTACACGCACGACGAGGGCTCAAACTCGTTGCCCGCACTCGCATACGGGGATATCGACGACGACGGCAAATGGGAAATCTACTTCGGCATCCCGACGATCAACGACGACCCCAACGACCTGTACATCTTTGAGCAGGATGACACGGGCGTCTTCCCGGCGACACCCACTGCTGAGTACGACTATGAGCGCGACGGTACCGCTGACTTCCGACCTGCAGGCTTCCAAGTCGTTGATGTGGACAAAGACGGGCAGAAGGAACTGATCACGGTGTCGCGAACGTCCAACGCCCGCGAGCTTGTCGTCATTTCTCCAGACGCAGGCATTGATGCCTTTGCCACCTTCACGATTGAGTTCGAAGCTGGCAACGATATCCTGGCCGGCGGTGGTGTATACGATGTTGATGTCGTGGACTTCGACCAGGACGGCCTCAACGAGATCTGGGTCAACACCTGGAATAATTGGAGTATGTCAATATTCGAGTCAACCGCAGCAGACACGTATCAGCTTGAGGCGGATCTCGACGCGTTTGACGACAGAAACGATCCGGGGTCTTTCAACAGCCACGACATGCACTTCGTTGACACTAACAACGATGGCAAGCCGGAAGGCCTGTTTCCCATGACGAACGGGATCATCTACTACCTCCCAAATACGGACGATGTCTCGACCCTGGATGGCTCCAGTTTCGCGTCGGTTGGGCGGTACGACGTTGGGAGTCGGTCGCGCGGCGCTGATGTAGGTGACATCGACGGTGATGGCCTACTAGACATCATTGCAAACAACGGCACTGGCGAGCAGGTCTGGCGCATCGAATGGGACGGCGTTGGGGCTGCCTCTGACTCCACGAGTTGGGAGTGGTCGGTCATCCTGGACAGCAGCGCAGATACCCTCTCCGACCGGTACTACCCGCTGCGCATCGCAGACGACCTTGACGACGACGGCAAGAACGAAGTCGTGTTGACAAACCTGTTTGCTTCTCAGGCGGGCCAGCCTATCATCATGGTGCTTGAGTATGTCGGCGGCAATACCGCCATCGAGAAAGGTCCGGCTGTTATCGACGGATACGCGCTCTACCCAAGCTATCCGAACCCCTTCGCAGACCGAAGCACGGTTCGCGTTGAACTCGATCAGACAGCCGCGATTGCGGTGGAGGTGTTCGACATCACGGGAAGAAGGGTGAAGACACTCATAGATCGCGCGCTTCCCTCGGGTACGCACGACATCGTGTTTGAGTCCGACGGGCTCCCCGCCGGCGTGTACCTCATTCGACTGAGTACTCCTTCAGGTACTGTCAGCCGAACCGCAACGCTCGTTCGTTAGTAGACGCTTCAAGGATAACGGGCCCCCGCGGTCGGCTACCGACCCGGGGGCCCTGCTCTTTTGGTCAACGCGTGTCACATTTGAGACAGAGAATCCGCCTTTGTCTGTATGGAAGTCCAGACTCGAACATCTACCCATAGCGTAACGCAGCTCCTCCGCGAGGTCTCTGCGGGTCGACCCGACGCCATCGACGAGGTGTTGCCGCTTGTGTATGACAAGCTGAAACTCCTGGCGAGCGGGCGCCTGAAGCGCGAGTACGCTGGCAGTACGCTCGCGACGACGGGCCTCGTCCACGAGGCGTACCTGAAACTTGTTCGAGGTGCCGATGGCGTCGACTGGCAGGATCGCGGTCACTTCTTTGCAATCGCTTCCCGGGCGATGCGGCAGGTCCTCGTCTCGCGTGCCATAGCGCGAAAAGCGCAAAAACGCGGCGCAGCCGCCGAACATGTCGAAATCGATGACCGTGTCCACATGTCGGCCGAGCGCGCTGACGAACTCATCGCGCTCGACGAGGCGCTGGAACAGCTGCAAAAGACAGACCCACGAGCAGCCCAGATTGTGGACCTGCGCTACTTCGGAGGATTCACCGTCGCGGAGTGCGCAGACCTGCTCGGGTTATCTGAGGCGACGGTCAATCGCGACTGGCGCGCAGCACGCCTGCTCCTGTTCGATCTCGTTAAATCGGGCACCGACTGACACATTCTGGTTCCTTTCCTTGCATTACACGCATGGAGCCACCCACGCAAACCCACAGGATGGGACACGACAGCCTGTTTTCGATCGTTGCCGAGGCCATGGACTTGAGCGGGCCCGAGCGAGACGCTTTCCTCGCGCAAGCGTGCGCGGGGAATACCTCCCTGGAGCAACGCGTCCGCGACGTACTGTCTGAGCGTACGCATCTCGACGGATTTATGTCCGAGCCAGCGGCCGAGGCGGCGGCGCTTCTCGACGATCTGATATCGGTAGAGCGCGAGGATGACACCCGCGCGAGCGACCACGGCATCATCCCTGACGCGATTGGTCGCTACGCTGTTTTGCGGCAGATCGGGCGCGGTGGGATGGGCAACGTCTACCTCGCAGAGCAGCAGTTGGAAGGCGTAACGCGCGAGGTGGCCGTCAAGCTGATCAAGCGCGGGATGGACACCGAGGCCGTCGTCGGGAGATTTAGGGCTGAACGCTCCATACTCGCCCGACTCGACCACCCGAATATCGCTCGCCTTTTGGACGCGGGGACAACGGACGACGGACGGGCATTCTTCGTCATGGAGTATGTCGACGGCTCGTCACTCACAGAGTACTGCCGGCGCAGCAACCTGGACACCGCTGAACGCCTTGCCCTATTCGAAACCGTTTGCCGTGCCGTGCACCACGCCCACCAGAACCTGATCGTCCACCGGGATATCAAGCCATCGAATATTCTTGTTACCGAAGACGGCAAGGTCAAACTCCTGGACTTTGGAATCGCCAAGGTGCTCAGCGACAAACATGTCGACTTCACCGTCCCGGCAACCGCACTTGCCGGATCCTACCTTACCCCAGACTACGCGTCCCCTGAGCAGTTGCAGGGTCTACCCATTTCAACTGCTACGGATGTCTACTCGCTCGGCATCCTGCTCTACGAGATGCTGGCCGGGGCGCGCCCGTTTCAGATGGGCGCCGAGTCACCAGTGTCTTACGCCCACCGTATTTGCCGAGAGCCCGCCAAAGCGCCATCGTCCGTTTCGAGTAGCGCAGTCGCCAGCGAGCTGGATACGATTGTGCTGAAGGCGATGCGTAAAGAGCCTGCAGAGCGCTACGCCTCTGTCGAACAATTCAGGGAGGACATTGCGCGTTTTCGATCTGGCGCGCCTGTACTCGCGAAGCCGTCAACCGTTCGGTACCGCCTTCGGAAGTGGCTGCAACGGCACCGCGTTCCTGCGACAGCCGCGGCAGCGGTGTTCGCCGGCGTAGTCGCGCTCACTACGTGGTACATCATCAGTATTTCGCATCAGCGCGCGGCGGCCGAGAGCGCGCTAGTTCAGTCAGAGAGCGTCAAGAACTTTGTCGTTGGTCTACTCGAGCAGGGTACCAACAACGGGGAACTCGTAAAAGAGGAGCGGCTTCGAGCCGTGAACCTCTTGGTTGAACCCGCTCTCGAACAAATGGAGGCACTCGATGACGATCCGCTGGGTCGCGTCGCCGTGCTCAACGTCATCGGACAGGTGCTGACCACAAATGGATCCAGCAAACGTGCGATCCCGGTACTGCATCGCGCAATCCGGGAAGGGGCCGAATCTGACCTGCCGATTGATGTTGTGTCCACCTCGGAGTTCGAACTGGCACGAGCGTACTTCGCGAGTGGCGTTTACGACTCGGCGCATGTGTTCGCTGATCGCGCATTTCATCGTCAACGCGAACTACTGGGACCAAGCAGCGAAGCCACGCTGAACAGTCAGAAGTACGCCGCATGGTCAGCCCCTGATAGCACGGATCGTGCACAGCGAGTAGCAGAAGTCATTGCGCAATTCGAGCTTGCTTACGGAGAGCCCTCCGTCGAGCTGGCCGGACTCCTGAGTGACATCGGGCAGGGTTCACCTGATGCGATACGACACTTCGAGCGCGCAATCGATAACTATGAACGAACAACCGGATTGGAACACCCGCTCGCTGCCGTCACGTTCGCAAACTACTCATTGGCACTGGAAGCATCAGATCCCGAGCGATCATTCGAATTGCAGCAGCGCGCCGCAAACTTGTTGGGGTCGGCGCTTGGATCAGACCATCCGATGACACTCACCGCACAGCACAACGTCGGAGCCATGTTCGTGGACCGCTACGAGTACCGCAAGGCAGACAGCATCCTCACTCGTGCTCTGGCCGGCTATGAGTCACTCGATTCCACGGTGGCAAGGCCCGCGCTTTTGTACTACGGCGGTGTCGCGAAGAACGGACTCGGTGAACCTGGTCTCGCGGCCGACATGATGCGTCGATCGTTTGAGGCGCTGCCAGCAACACACGGCATGTATCCCGTGATACTGAAGACATACGTCCGCTATTCCATCGCCGCCGACCGAACAGACGAAGCCCGTGAATACCTGGCCGGCGTTCAGAGAACGTTGCGTGAGCTCGATCCTGAACACCGACCAGACATCACGGGTGTGTTAGCCCTCGTCAACAAACGCTGAGGACTCCCGCAACTGGGCGCGGGTCAGCGTTTGATGTCCTGTAGCCGGAAGCGCACCGGAATCGCGTACTGGACGCGGACCGGTTTGCCGCGCTGCATGCCCGGCTTGAATTTCATTTGCATCACGGCGCGAATCGCCTCTTCGTCACATCCCGCGCCGATTCCCTTTGCGATGAACGGGTTGATCGGATCACCGTTTTCGTCGACCACGAACTGTACGACGACGAGTCCTTCAACACCCGCCTGTCGTGCCATGGCTGGATACTTGACGACCGCCATCAGCGCGGCCTTGCCACCAATCAGCTCGGGCATGTCTTCAACCACGACGAACACTTCCGGCTCCTCTTCAACCACCTCTTCCACCGGCGGAGGTGGTGGCGGCGGAAGGTTCGCAATGGGTTCGTCCAGGTCGAGCGTGACGTCGAGGTTCAGAATATCGTCTTCGAGCAGCACGTCGTCAGCGACCGCAATTGGAACGGAAGGTCGTGGAGGCGGAGGCGGAGGCGTCTCCTGACGCGTCTGCTGAATTTCCTCCATTTGAATGATCTGTTGCTCAGCGAGAACTACATCGAACTCACCAAGCTCCTGATACATTGGCGATCGCACCAATCCGATCAGAACGAGTAGGGCTACAACAAAGCCGGCCTCAATCTTCAAAGTGTAGAAGGTGCGGTGGTCGTGACCGCTGGCCTTTCTCGGCATTCGGCCACTCACTCGCTGTTCGGTCTGGGAACTCGGCTTTGCCGGTGCCGGCGCCTTTGGGGCGGCACGTTCGATCGATCGATCAGCGTTGCGATGTTGTCGTCTTTCGGGGCGCGAGGCACGATGCGGCCGCGCGGTAGGGGTCGTTGGTGTTTGAGTTTCTGTTAACATTTCGCTCATCCTCCCCGAGGGCTAACCCGGAGGATTTGTTTCGTCACCAGTACATCCGTTATCGTCCAGTGTCTTGCCTGATCGTACGGGTTGAGCGCGCGTTGGTGACGTAGCAGCTCCCTGACTGTAGCGTGAGGCGAGTAGCCTTCTACATGTAGGGCGGAACCCTACACAAAGACGACCACTTTGGGAGCCAATCAGGCATACGGCTGCCCGAATCGCCGCCAGGACGACCCATGTAGCGTGTGGAGCCGGAACGGACGGCGCCCGCGCTTACGCCGTCGGGGAGCTGACCAAATTGAAACTGGGCTCAGAGAAATCCGGAGGCGTGTGGACAATTTCTCAAGATCCGTTGAAGGCGGGCTAGCTCTTGATGTACTGCTCGAGCTGCTCGATCGTGATACGCTGATCGGTTATAATCGCCTTGACGAGATCCCCAATGGAGACAATTCCGAGAAGTCGGTCTCCGTCCATGATTGGCAGGTGACGGATGCGCATTTCTGTCATCAACGACAGGCACCCCTCTATCGACGTAGAAGGCTCAGCCCGCACCACCTTCGTGGTCATGATATCCCGAACCGGTGTGTCCTTCGACGACCGGCCTTTCAAGATGACCTGCCGAGCATAATCGCGTTCCGAGATGACGCCCACGAGCTTGTCGAGCTCAAGTACCATGAGCGCCCCGACACCCTTGTCCGACATCAGCCGGATGGCATCAAACACAGAGTCGTTGGGGCTCACCGAGAAAACAGCGTGCCCTTTACGATCAAGTAGCTGGCTTACGAGCTTCATGGTGGCCTCCGCGGGCTTGGGTGGAACGTGGGCCGGAGGGCAAGAGGGATGCCCTTCAGGGACATACGCGTCAGAACATTGTAGCGAGGTGCGAGGGGAGATGCAAGAAAGCCCTCGGGGGAGGGTAGAAGGTTGAGGGTAGAGGGTAGAGGGTCCGGACGCTTCGATTCGGGAGGGCGTTTCGCACGTTCTACCGCGCCGCCTGACTTCACCCGATCCACCAGTGTCAGGGCCCGCTTTCAGGAGTCGCCCAACCCTCCCCCCCCAACCCTCAACCCTCATCCCCCAACCCTCATCCCCCAACCGTCATCCCCCAACCGTCATCCCTTATCCCTCAACCCTCAACCTTCAGCCTTCAACCTTCAACCTTCAACCCCCAACCTTCTCTTTCATCCCATTCCAATTGCCACTCCTAACTGTATACAGTATACTATGTGATGTCCATCCTCCTACCCGCGCGCCCCAACATCAGCCACGACATCGTGCGGTCGGTCGAAGAACTCGTCGCCGCGGGAGACCTCATACCAGGCCAGCGGGTCAATGAGGTCCACCTGGCGCGGCGTCTCGGTGTAAGTCGAACGCCACTCCGCGAGGCGCTCAGCCGCCTGACAGCACTCGAAACCCTCGAAGCGGTCCCCCGCCGCGGCTTCTTCGTAAAGGCACTGACCGTCCGCGAATTCCAGGAACTCTACACGATCCGCAAACTGCTGGACCCGGACGCGCTCGAGCAAGGCGGTATCCCTGACACGTCACAACTGGACAAACTGGAGCGGATCAACGCTCAGATTCAGCGTGCGTCGCGGCCGGCTCGAATCATCTCGCTGGACGACTCCTGGCACACCGAACTCATCAAACACTGCAACAACCGCGTAATGCTCTCGCTCATTGAGCAGTTCATGGCCCGCACCCGCCGCTACGAGCTAGCGTACTTCTCGAGCACGGGAGCACGCGAAACTGCTACAACCGAACATGAACGAATTGTCGAGTCACTGCGGAAGGGTGACCTCCGAGGTGGCATCCGAGGCCTTCGGGCCAACCTTACGTCGGCCTCTCCCCAGATCATCGAGTGGATTCGCGAACACCACGACAAAAGCATACCCTCTTGAGCAAGCTATCTACTAACACGTCCCTCGTCAGCAGCTTCATCGCGCTCGTCGTGCTGACAGCGGTAACCACAATAACGGGCCAAGATTCGGCTGCCGATCGTGCCGAGGCGGAGCGTCCAGTCACACTCAGCTCGAACGCGGGGCCTGCCAGCCATGCAGCCGGCGAGTTGGCTGGACTCTGGCAAGCCAGGCGAGTCTTTACGCCCGGCGTAGGCGGAGAGTTGACCCTGACGCTGCAGGACGGCATCTGGTACGCTCACAGCGGAACGCTGCAAGTGCGCGCAACTGCGACGAAGTCGTCGATCTCCTTCGAATTCCCGGGAAACGTGGGTGCATTCCGCGGACAACTAAATGACGACTACACCGAAATTGTTGGGCACTGGATCCAGCCACGTACCATACGATCCTTTTCGCGGATGGCGACTCCGCTAACGCTTCGACTTGCGAGAGCTTCCGCACCCGAGGTTCGCTTCACCGGAGCAGTCAGCGCGATGGAGGATGTCATGCACATGTTCTTGCACCTGGCGGTGACGCCGGATGGCCGACTCGCCGGGCACCTCCGAAACCCTGAGGCCAACGTTGGTCGTTTCTACCCGATCGCAGATGTCCGCCTCAATAACAGCGAAACAAACGTTGTTGACGTGTCCGCTGTGAATGCTGATGGCGATGCCATACTCAACGGACAGTTTGATCGCGATTGGGGACGCCTGAGTATGTACCTCCCCTACAACGGAGGTACATACGATTTCTATCGCGTGAACGCGGCGACCCCATCATCGTTCTTCCCTCGTCGCGAGATCGGTGCTGGCGACTCCGCCGCAGTAGTTGGATACGCGTATCAGAAACCGATTGCGGCAGAAGACGATTGGGCGACCGCGCATCCGGAAGATGTCGGGCTGTCGCGTGGGCCGCTCGAGGCGCTTGTCCGTCACATCATTTCTACGCCGATGGACGCCATCGAATCGCCACAGATACATGCAGTACTCGTCGCCAGACGCGGCAAGCTCGTGCTGGAAGAATACTTCCACGGTTACGCTCGTAATCGGGTACATGGAACGCGCTCGGCTTCGAAATCGGTAACCACCACGCTGGCCGGCATAGCGGAGCAGCAAGGGCATCTCTCCCGATCTACAGATGTGTACGACCTTTTGCAGCCCGATGCGGAGAGGCAAATCGCGATCGAGCACATGATGACAATGAGTTCGGGCCTCGACTGCGACGACTGGTCAGAGGATTCCCCCGGCGGCGAAGATCGGATGCAGAATCAAGAGGAACAACCGAACTGGGTGCGTTTCACGCTCGACCTCGATCAAGTCTACGAACCCGGGACACACGCGGCATACTGCAGTGGCGGTCAGCATGTAACGGGTGCCGCTGTTAGCGCCGCATCCGGAATGTGGTTGCCGGATTTCTATCAGCGATACTTCGCCGAACCACTGAACATGGGCATCTATCACATGAACCTGTCGCCGGTTGGGCGCGGATACGGTGGTGGCGGGCTCTACTTGCTACCGCGCGACTTCCTCAAGCTTGGCCAGCTTTACCTCAACGACGGCGTCTGGAATGGGCGGCGCATTCTCCCGGACGGATGGGTAGCTACCGCTCTGAGGCCAGCTCACAACATCGGTGACGAAGGCTATGGCTACGGATGGTGGTCCTTTGATTATCCGGAGCCGGCTGGCACCGCGTACTATGCGGGAGGCAACGGCGGCCAATATGTGATCATCATACCGGCGCTGCAACTCACAATCGCCGTGTTTGGTGGCAACTACAACCAGCGGGTAATGCACAACTCGAAATACGAGCTTATTCCGCAATACGTACTTCCCGCGGTGCAGAATTGACTACGCGGGAGAGACGGCTATGGCTATCGCTGGTCGCGGCGATGGCCGGCATCTACGCGACGCTCCTAATACCCACGACGTTTGCGCGCGACTTACTGGATTCCCGGCTGGCGGGCCTCCTGTTTGGCGCCGCATTTGTCGCGGTCATCATTGCGGTCGCAATGAGCGTCACGCGACGTCGACCAGACCGGCGTGAGATGTGGATACTCGTCGGCGTAGTTGCAGTCTACAGCATGGTGCTTGTCCGCGCAGACCTCGGTCCAGCGGAGCGCACGCACATATTTGAGTACGCGCTCGTCGCTGTGTTGGCGTTCGAAGCAATCAAGGAACGCCAAGAGCCCGTCACTGGGAAGAAGCAGGTGGTCGTCACTGCCCTGTACGCGGTGGCACTCGCGGTGGCACTGGGCGCGATCGACGAGGGCGTGCAGGCCTTCCTACCCAACCGCGTATTCGACCCGCGAGACCTACTGTTCAATAGCCTCGCAGCCGTATTGGCCACAGCACCAGGCGCCCTACTCACCTACACACGCATTAGCAGACACCGGAGCGCCTGACCAACATCTCCCTCGATCGATCAACCTCCGACCCGATTATCCCTCAACCTTCAACTCTCAGCCATCAACCTTCAACCTTCAACGCTCAACTCTTAACCTTCAACCCTCCACCCTCAACCCGCAACCTTCAACCCTCAACTCTCCAACCTTCACTGTCTGAAGTACAGTCCCGCATCGGTCGTGTGTCAGGTGGCACGTTCAGGTCCGCCCGCAGGCGCGCAAGCTCTGCCTCAAGCTCAGCTCGCGTCGATGCCATATCGAGGTCGTCTACGCGGTTGCGCAATTCGTCAGGATCCAACTCCAGATCGAACAGCTCCCACTCATCGATTTCGTAGTAGTAGATCAACTTGTACCGATCGGTTCGAACACCATAGTGGCGCTGCACGCAGTGTGAGCCTGGGTACTCGTAGTAGTGGTAGTAGAAGCTCGACCGCCACTCCGCTGGTGTCTCTCCCGAAACGAGCAAGTCTTTGAAGCTTTGACCATGAAAATCGGATGGGATATCGGCTTCGGCTATGTCCAGGAAGGTCGCGGCAAGATCCACATTCGAAGTAAGCGCCGTAGATGCTGCGCCTGCCGTTATCGAGCCGGGCCACCGCGCTACGAACGGCGCCCGCAATGACGGCTCGAACATCCACCGCTTGTCGTACCAGCCGTGCTCGCCCAGATACCACCCCTGATCCGATGAGTAGATCACGATGGTATTCTCCGCCAGCCCGGATTCATCGAGGTAGTCCAGTAGGCGCCCGATGTTGTCGTCCATAGATGCTACGGTGCGCAAGTAGTCTTTGACATACCGCTGGTATTTCCAGTCCACGAGTTCCTCGTCATCACCTTGCAGGTTCGAGTCGAGGATTGGCTGGTTCTTGGGCCCGTACGCCGCATCCCAGATCGCCTGTTGTTCGGCATTGAGGTTGCCGGGCCCAGTGAACTTCAGGTCGCGAGCGACGAGGTTCGTCGCGATTCGCATGTTTGCCGCTGCCGCCGCCGAGGAACGGGTGGCATAGTCGTCACGGTAGGTGTCCGGTTGCGGAAGCGTCTCGTCGTCAAAAAGGTTCAGATGGTCTGGCCCGGGATCCCAGGGACGATGAGGTGCTTTGTGTTGCACCATAACCATAAACGGCTTGTCGGGATCGCGCTGGCCGGCAAGCCACTCAAGCGCCTTGTCTGTCACGATATCCGTCGTGTAGCCCGTGTGCGCAACGGTGTCCACGCCGTTCAGGATCATTCGTGGGTTGTAGTAGGGACCCTGGCCGATAAGAACATCCGAGTAGTCGAATCCCGTCGGAGCGCTGCGCAGGTGCCACTTGCCGATCATCGCGGTCTGGTAGCCAGACTCGCGCAGCAACTTGGGGAACGTTCGCTGGCTGCCGTCGAACGTCTCTCCGTTCGTAAGCTGACCGTTCTCGTGCGAGTACAGTCCGGTAAGGATCGTCGCCCGACTCGGAGCACAGATCGAGTTCGTGACCAGATATCGATCCAGCCGGATTCCGTCGCGAGCGATGCGGTCAATGTTCGGGGTCTCGTTCAATACTGACCCGTAGGCACTGATGGCGGCAGAACTGTGATCATCCGAAAAGATGAAAACGATGTTTGGCCGATCGTCCAGCGGTGCGCTACACGAACTGGCAATCATTCCCAGCGCGATCGCGCCGACGGCAAAAAAGAAACGGGGCGCACGGCCTGTGCCGCTGCGCCCCGTCCAGAAGGAGTTTGGTTTGGTCACCGGTACTAGCGTGTCAGTGTGACTTGTCGTGTCGTAACGAACTGCTCTCCCTGTACGCGGACGAGGTAGACGCCCGACGGATAGCTCGAGCCATCAACGCCTACGCGGTGCAGGCCGTTGGCACCAACAGTCTCGTCAAACACACGCTCCAGCCGTCGGCCCGTGATATCGAAGACATCAACAACCACTCGCTGCTCACGCTGAACCGCAAATTCGATGTTGGCCTGACCCGCAAACGGATTCGGGTAGACATCGCTCACCCGGTACGATGTTGGAAGTCCGATCTCGACCTCAACGATGTCGCTGTACTCGAAGGTTCCGTCTGTGTTGACGGACTTCAAGCGGAACGTGTTGACGCCCGTCGACACGTCTTCGACCCGGTACTGGTACGAACTGCCACCCCCGGTCGCGGCCACGAAGCCACCGTCGACGAACGTATCTCCTTCCATACTCTGCACGACAAATCCGCTCAGGTCTTCTTCGCTCGCAGTCGACCACACGACCATGGCCTCTTCGCCGTCAGCGGTAGCACGAAGCGAAGCAATCTCGACGGGAGCAGCGCCCAGCGGAGTGATCGAAATATTGCGGATCGCGAACTCATCGCGACTCCCCGAACCTGAGACATCATCACTCGACCACTGGATGTACAATGATCCACCGTTGGGAAGCGCGGTGCCAATCGAGACACTTGCGTCTTGATCGGTCTTCGTGAAACCATTCGCGTCCGACGCCCCCGGTGAGGTGAAGTCAAGCGAGCTAATAGTGACGTACACGATGTCGTTAAGCGACCACGACGTCAGCCACGCGTTGGCCCGGCCCTGATCGTTATTCACCCACAGGTCGTACGATAGGTCGAAGTCAAAGATGTCGGCACCCGTGTTGTTCACCAGACGCATCGTGTAGGTACCCGGCGTGAAGTCGCTGCCGCCCGGCTGAACACCGAGACCAACAACTACGTCGCCGATGACATCAAAGGCATACGCGCCACCTGTGCTGACACCGCCAAGGTCATCGAGGCCACGCGCATAGTCTCCCGTGTCGCATGTGCCGCCGAAGCCACACGCCGTGTCACTAAATCCAGTGGCGCGCCAGGCGTCAGAATCGAGCTGTCCCGCACCTGGTGATGGCACAAAACCGGCGCCCGTAAACGTATTGAAGTTCTCGGTAACCGGAACGCCAAGCGTGGTCATAGAATACTGCGCCTGGGCAGTGGGTACGACGAATATCATCGCCGCAATGATCAGGGCACCGGTAAGTTTAAGCTGTATCGTACTTCTCATAGTTTGCTCGTTCGCCCGGTACGCCGGGATATCGCGTGGCCGGAATGGCTGTTTGAGGCTCGAAGAATTCGAGCCGATTGGGAGTGGCCAGCCCAACACCAACCGAAACAGGGCAGTCGTTCCTGCCGAACGCAACCGTGCCGGTCGAGGCTAACTCTAATGCGGCATCAATATACATATTGCTGAAACCATCGAATGGGCCCAAAATGGCCAAAAACGGCATCAGCGACTTGAAATCGACTAGAGATAGGGCGACATGAGCCACGCTGCGCCGTCTATGAGGCGCTTCGGAAGTCGCCGGGCCTCCAGATCGGATAGTGCCACCTGCTTAGAGGCCGCGCGGGCCTGCGCAAAACGCACCGCCAGGTCCTCCACGGCCGCGCAGCCGAATACCTCCAACGCCAGCTCAAAATTGAGTCGCAGGCTGCGCGCGTCCCAATTTGCCGACCCAACCTGAGCGTACGCGTCGTCGACTATGAGCACCTTGCTGTGCACAAACGGTGGCGGCTGGTAGTATACCTGGACGCCACGTCGAATCGGCTCCCAGAGCATGTGCCGAGTGGCGCGGTGCACGTATGGGAGATTGTTCTCCTCGGGAAGGATGACCGCTACGTCCAGCCCCTGGAGGGCTGCGGCTTGCAGGGCCCCGATCAGCTCGCGCGGCGGCAAGAAGTAAGGCGTCATGACCCACACACGCTCGCGCGCCGCGCCGATAGAAGCCAGCAACACGCCGACGAGGCGGTCGATGTCCTCGTCAGGCCCGTCGGAGATACATCGGCACGCGCACTCGCCGGCTGGCTCCTTCACCTCCCCCATCCGCTCGAGGTGCTCGCCGCTGGCAAACTCCCAGTCGCGGATGAAGAGCTGCTCGACTTGCGCCACGATCGGACCGCGTGCAACAAAGTGCAGGTCTGCGACGCGCTTCGGGTTGGGCTCGAGGTCGACGAGGTGGCGATCACCGATGTTCATTCCTCCCACGAAAGCCGTGTGATTGTCGATGATCAGCATCTTGCGGTGGTTCCGAAGATTGAGACGGAATGTCGGAGGCCACAGTCTCGGTGGCAGGAAGCGGGCGTACCGGATTCCGCGTTTTCGCAGGGTGCGTCTGATCCGTGGGCGCGTGTACAGCTCACCGACGCC
>JANQRN010000027.1 GCA_028284545.1 Rhodothermales bacterium
GGGAGTTGCGAGCTGAGCTGCCGGGCAACGACGAGCGGTTCGATCAACTGGCCGAGTTCATCGATTCCGAACGGCGCGCGGCGCTTGATCGGGAGTCAGGGGCCATCAGGCGAGCGCTGTTCGAGGCAATCTCATCGCGCTTCGTTGCAAACCTGAATGAGCAGTACCGAGCGGCGCTACCGTACGATCCTGACGTAACCGCCGCACGCGAGGTCCTTTCGGATCAAGGGCGCTATCGAACATTGCTGCGCCGCTAGCTGAGTCGGAAGGTCGCGCAGAAATGAAGAAGGGGACGTGCATTGCCAGCACGCCCCCTTCCGACGGACAACCGTCTGAACGACCACTTAGTCGACGACAAACGCAACTTTGCAGAGCACACGGTACTCGTGCACCTTGCCGTCGTTTACGCGAGCCTGGATGTTCTCGACATTCACCGAGCGGATGTTGCGGACCGACTTGCCAGCCTCCTCAACAGCGTTTTCTACTGCAGACTCGAGCGTCTTGCCCTCTGCAATAACTTCGATAACCTTTGCGATTGACATACGGGTACTACCAGAATTTGAATTCGGTCGCGAACAGTTTGATAAAACGGTCCTAGAGCAACCTTAGTGAGTAATGACTTTCTTCAGCTTCTTTGCCTGATCGACCCAGCCAGTCACCATCTTCTCAGACGGAACTGCCCGGACGAGCTTCTTGGCCGCGTTGACCTCCTCCATCTTCTTCGTGAGGTTGTCTGGGCGACGCTGTGCCAGTTCCGAGCAAGAATCCACTCCAGAGGCCTCAAGCAATTCAGAGTACTCGCCGCCGACGCCACTGATTCGCATCAGGTCAGCATGATTTGCGAAACGCAGAAGCTTGCCCTCCTCGATGTTGGTCTTTGCCGAGATGTCTTTGCGCCCGGCCTTGTCGCAGCAGACCTTTAGGAGCTCTTCAATGGAGCCAATCCCGGCTCCCTTCAGTTTCTCCTCGATGACGGGGCCAATTCCTTCAATCGTCGTCAGTTTTGCCATAGCTGGTTTGATGTCGAGATGGTGTCGTTGTAGATATCCGAAGTACGGAAATCCACCCACACGAATCAAACGCAGGAGATTCGCGAGTGTGAAAATGTGGTGGTTTTGCCCACGCATGGGGTCTCCTACCTGTCCGCGCGGCGCAAATCGCTTACATTCGATCCAACAAAACCGCAAAACACGGTCTCAATAATCTTTCGGAGGGAAAGTCATGGGCTTGTTTAGTTTCCTCAAAGGCATCGGTAAGAAGGTCCTCCCGGGCCGCGAGGCAGAGGAAATCACATCAGACATTCGTGAGTCTCTGGGCGACCAGGTAAAGGATCTTCAGGTGACATTCAGTGACGGCACGGTTTCCATTTCGGGTACCGTCGATTCTGTTGCTGCCCGCGAGAAGGCAGTGCTGCTCGCAGGAAACGTTGAGGGCGTCGAGAAGGTGTCCGACAACATCAATGTGGTGGTTCCCGCACCAGAACCTGTGTTCTACACGATCGAAAAGGGAGATTCGCTCTCGAAGATCGCTAAGGAGCGATACGGGGACGCGATGAAATGGAAAGAGTTGTTTGAGGCTAATAGGGAAGTCATCAAGGACCCTGACTTGATCTACCCGGGCCAGCAGATCCGGATTCCGGAACTCGGATAGCAGGCGTCACATTCCCACCGGGAAGGCGCACCGCAACAGCGGTGCGCCTTTTTTTGTGCCGGCAGTTGCTGCTAAAAGTCTTGTTTGAGGGGAAACCCACACACAAGCATCCCGTAAGCGCATTTTTGAGTCCAATCTTGCTCCAGGTAATCCGTAACGGGTATGGCGCGCCTCCCTCTAGTACTGCTCCTCGTAATCGCCGCCACATCCGGCTGCAGCCGCGCGCAAACGCCGGACTTCGAACAGAAGCAGCCGCAAACGATCGAGGCTCCAAGCGCAGACGAAATCTACTCCGGGCGACGCAATGCCATAACGCGCGCCGTGGCCGCGGCGACTCCTGCGGTCGTGAGCGTAAACGTCATCGGAATACAAACGGTGCGGGCCGACCCGTTTTTCGACGACTTCTATCGACAGTTCCTCGGAAGAAGGCTTGAACGCGACCGCACTGTGCAGGGACTGGGAAGCGGGTTTGTCATCTCACCGGACGGGTATATCGTGACGAACGATCATGTCGTTGAGATCGCCAGCAAGCTGGAGAGGAGTCGAATCACTGTGTCGTTCTATGATGGGCGTTCCATGGAAGCTGAGCTGATCGGGACAGACACCTTTACAGACATAGCGCTCATCAAAGTGAGTCCGGAGGAACCGCTGGACTACATCTCCTTCACCGAGGGAGAAGAACCCATCGTGGGTGAGTGGGCCATCGCACTCGGCAACCCGTTCGGCCTGTTTGAGGCGAACGAGCCGACGGTAACAGTGGGCGTCGTCAGCGCCGTCGATCGCGACTTCGAAGTCCAGGGCGACCGAGTCTATCGCGACATGATTCAGACAGACGCAGCGATAAACCGCGGCAACTCTGGCGGCCCACTTGTCGATGCCAACGCCGAAGTAATCGGTGTGAACACGTTCATCTACTCACAAAGTGGTGGCTCCATCGGATTGGGATTTGCCGTCCCGTCGCATAAGGCAAAACAGATCGTACAGGAGCTGAAAGACACTGGCGTGGTTGACCGGAGCTATTTCACTGGCCTTGCGGTCGTAGACGTTACAGCCTCGCTCGCGCGAGCGCTCGGACTTCAACGTGCCGAAGGCGTGATTGTGCGAGACGTGCAGCCCGGTTCGCCTGCGGATGTCGCGGGCTTCAGGCCGTACGATGTAATCGTCGGAATCGCCGATGAACCCATCGCTAATCGGCAACAAATCGTCGCGCGTCTGTACGATTTCCGGCCCGACGATATAGTTGAGTTCACCGTTCTGCGCGACGGAGACCTCTCCCGAATTGCAATGAAACTGGGCCGCAGTGAAGGCTAGCCTCAACCGCGTATCCGTTTTTCTGCTCGCCGGACTTCTTGCCGGTTGCCTGCCTTCGTCGTGCTCCCGAGTTGAGTCCAGAGCGCTTTTTCCGGCAGATTCGCTTTCGCGAAGCATTGCTGAAAGCCTCCCCGTTGATACACTACGGGTCGTCTTTGACACCGCGCACGGCGATGTTGCTTTTCGACATCCGCGCAATGTCCTCTTCGGACAACCCGACGTGCTGTTCGTCGCAGACGTGGAGACCAACGAGATCGTTACCCTGAATGCAGAGGGTGCTGAGCTAGCACGAGTAGCACTGGACGACATAGTTGCTCCCGAATCAATTCCGTACCTCATTGGAGCAGACGTCGACACATTGCGGGTGTTCTTCGCGGGCGTCAACAAGATGGGAAAGGTCTCCGCTGAGACCCTCATTTCGTCGTTTGCGTTGGCAGCCAGGGACGCCGCGAAGCAACTCCGATACGCGGCAAGTGATGAGGGCAACTGGTGGCTCAAAACGGTTGACCCCGATTCGGGCGCCCGTCTTGTTACTTACAGCGAACAGGGCATTCGTGATCACGAGACGATGTTGTCAGGACCATACTGGTCGCATGCCGGGCCGCTCCGCGCCCAAGACGACACTCTCGTGTCTGTCCGAGGATACCAGCCCGACGTTGTACGCATGACAACCGACGGCTCGCTGGATTCGCTTCGTCTGCTCGGCTTCGACTCGCCCATGCTTGCACGGATGCGGTCGTTTCGACTTGGTGAGGCGAAGAACCCCCCCTTGCTCATCCCGTCTCTGGCCCTAACGGAGACAAGAATCTTTGCACTTAACGTGCGCCCCGGCTGGCTGCGCGTGGACGTCTTTGACCGGTCTGGTACGCTAGTCTCTCGATTGGTTGAGCCTGACCCCGGTTTCGACAAGTCGTTTTTCCCAACCGACATTGCGGTTCGTCGACAAGATCCCGGCACCTATTTCCTCGCGGTCTCGATCACTGACCCTAAGCCATCGGTACGAGTTTACGCCTGGCAATCAGACTAGCGGGGAACGATTTGGCCGTCTGGAAGAATCCGTTCGTTGTCGTTCGGCGGGCGCGTCGGGAACTGACTTATAGGTATGGAAGTGTCCCTATCCTTAGGAACGAAATGCGAATGATTGCCGTGCGGCACCTCGAAGTAGTCGCGTTGGTCGAATGCGCCCAGCGTATCTGCGAGGACGAGGCCAAAAAAGGCGATCGAGACAACGACTACGATACGTTTTGCCGTTCGGGACATGGTAGGAAGTCTTAGCAACCGTCATCGAAACTTTTAAGTAAAGGCACTCCCTCCGCACCGGTTCCCGCCTCATGCCCGGACGCTTCCTCCTGACGTTCCTCGCGCTAATGTCGCTCGCGCACACGGCGACCGCACAGTCGGCTACACTCCGCGGGCGCGTCGTCGACGAGTCGAATGAGGCAATTGATGGCGCCAACGTAGTCCTGAGGTCTACCGATGGTACGGTCCTGGGGATGGCAACTCAGGACGGATACTACCTACTGGCCCGCATCCCGGCTGGCACCTACACATTGCGCGTGTCGTTCGTGGGATACGAAGCCGCAAGCGAAACGCTTCAGCTCAACGACGGCGACAATCTCACTCGCAACTTCACCTTGGTGGAAGACCCGTCACAACTCGGCCAACTCGTGGTCGAAGGAGAGCGGACCGAGTCGCGAGAGGCGATCGCCGGATTGCGAACCATCAGAGGCGCCGACCTCGGACTGCTGCCCAGCCCGGCCCTGTCGCGCGACCTCGCCAGTTCGCTTGTCTCCGAAGCAGGAGTCGTCACGGTCGGAGACCGCGGCGGCCAACTCTTCATCCGCGGTGGTACGCCTTCGGAGAACATCTTCCTACTCGACGGCATGCGGATCTTCCAGCCACTGCATCTGGTCAACGCCTTCTCGGTGTATCCGGCCGACATTGTCGCGTTTGCGGACGTCTATTCGAGCGGGTACGGAGCCTACTACGGCGGACGCACCGGTGCCGTTGTAGACGTGACGACGCGCAATGGAAACAAGCAGCGCATATCCGGCAGCGCAAGCGTCGCGCCGTTTCTGGCAGCGGTGCATCTCGAGATTCCAGTTGTCACGGATCGCGTCTCGTTCCTCACGTCAGTGCGCCAGTCGTTGCTTAGCGACTACGGGCCGCGCGTTATCGGAGAGGAGTTGCCCTACCGCTACGGTGACCGATACTTCAAGCTGCATGGATTCTTGAGCGAGACAAGCAACGTCTCGGTCACCGCGTTGCGGTCAAACGATCGAGGGAGTCTGGCAGGAGACATCGGCATCGAGCGTGAGATCGCCTGGTCGAATGAGGCCTACGGCGCCAACTTCTTCTACCTGGCGCCCAGTCTCCCCGTCTTCACCGAGATTACCATCGGGACAACGCGCTTCTCATCTGAAAAGCTGGACAACGACGAGGTCGCGCAGTCTTCCAGTGTCGAAGGGATAGAGGGTTCTTTCAATTTTGGGTACCTGCTTGGCACATACCAGGTGCACTTCGGGATCTTCGCGCAGTCAACAAAATTCCGCTACGCACTCAGCCCACGCCGCAGCGATCGGTTCGCTGAGTTTGTGACCGAGGGCGGGATGTTTCTCGAAACACGGTTCGAGCCGTCGCCGGGCTGGCACTTTGTCCCCGGAGCCCGCATCCAGACGTTCCCCAGCCGCGGGCAGTCCTACCTGGAGCCGCGATTCCGATTCACCGTTCCCGTCGACTTTGCGCCCGGCGTGAGCCTCACAGGTGCATGGGGAATCTACCATCAGGAATTAATCGGGCTAACCGATGACCGAACGGTGTCAGATGTCTTCACCGCGTGGGCACCGAGCGAAGAAAACCAGGCTGTACCGAAGAGTACCCACTACGCACTCGGGCTGACGACAGACCAAGGACGGTGGCGGGCATCGCTCGAGGGGTACAGTCGCACCATCGAAAACCTTGGTTTCCCGGCGCTTGGTGAACCGCTTTCTGTAAATACACGATACCTTTCGCTCGAAGGGTTTTCGCGCGGAGTCGACGCCGGACTCGAGTATCGCTGGCCGAGGGCGTTTGCACGTCTGTCCTACGGACTCGGACAAACAACGTATCGCGACCAGGAAATCGAATTTGCACCTCCCCACGACCGGCGCCACTCGCTTTCGCTGACCGGGCAGATTGACGTGCGCGGCTACCGTGTCGCGGCGCAGTGGCACTACGGGTCGGGACTTCCGTTCACGCAGATCAATGGCGGGTTTCAGCGACTACCGGTCGATCGGGAGACGCCAACACCCGATGAAGCGGGAGAATTCGAACTGCTTTTTGGACAGCCCTTTTCCGCACGTCTGCCGGCGTACCACCGACTGGACGTCAGCCTCGAAAGGGATATCGTCTTACCCGCTGGCGCACGATTGACACTGCATGCTTCTGCGGTCAACTCGTATAACCGCAGCAACTGGTTCGACCTCGACTACGACTCTCTCGAGCGATTGAATCAGCTGCCGTTTATTCCCAGCTTTGGCGCGCAGGTGAAATTTTGAGTCTGCGGCGTGCAACCATACTGCTCCTCGTATGCGGCTCCCTGGTCGTCGCTTGCGACACAACAGTTGAGCCTTTCCTGCAGCGGTTCGCACCGCCCGTCCATGTCGTCGACGGATTCATCGATGCGCGCGCAGACACGCAGTTTGTCCGGATCCAGAAACTCCGACAAACCCGCACCGCACCCGAGGCCGTTCTAGACGAGTTTGTCGTGACCACACGAATCGACGGCGGACAGGAAGTCGTGTGGCAGGACGCGATCGTCACGCTCGACGACGGCTCCACGGGCCATCAGTTCAGCGCTCCGTTCGCACCGGGGCCGGGCGCCCGAATAGAACTATCCGTCAGCGATGCCGACGCGACGACCATGCTGGTGACTGACGTTCCTTCCTCACCTCGTCTATCGCAGCGCAGCCCCACGCTGAACCCGGTCGTCGTACAGCCGGTGCAGCTTGTCGGTTTGGCAGCGCGCCCGCCTGAGCTGACGGTGACCTATGAGGTCGAGGAACCGGAGACCTCAGCCAGTCACACGTTTTCGTTTGCGTATGCCACTCCGGGACGAATGGCTTTGTCGGCCTGGGAATTTGACGTCTTCCTCACCTCTGACCGAAACCGTATCGGGCTCCAGCTAGGCCGGCCGCAAACCGACACGCTGCTGGTGCTCAATCGCGTCTCGGTGGACTTCGAACTTCTAAGTACGGAGTGGGACGAGATCGATAATGAAGCTCGCCCACCCGGATTCTTCGGGTCCATCGGGACCTACAGCCTGGAGCTGCAGCTGAATGCAGACATCCGCGACCTGCTGAAGGTGCAGTGAACCCGAAGTCCAAGAAGCTCATTCGCGTCGTCATTCCGGCGTTTAACGAGGCGCGATCCATCGGACTCGTGATTGGCGATATACCCAGCGGACTCGTTGAAGAGGTAGTTGTAGTCAACAACGCCTCCACCGACGAAACGGTCGAAAACGCGCGCGCCGCCGGCGCGACAGTCATCGACGAATCACATCGCGGCTACGGCTACGCGTGCCTTGCCGGCATTGCCCATGCCACGTCGCAGCCGACGGACATCATCGTATTTCTCGATGGTGACTATTCCGATCACCCCGACGAGATGGACGAAGTGGTGGCACCACTCCTGCGGGACGAGGCGGATCTCGTGATCGGATCCCGCACCCTGGGGAAGCGAGAGAGAGGCGCGATGCTGCCGCAGGCAGTCATTGGAAATCGCCTGGCTTGCTCCCTGATGCGCCTGATCTGGGGGGCACGGTATACGGATCTCGGACCCTTCCGGGCCATCTCTGCCGACGCGCTCGCGAAACTTGCCATGGACGACAAGACTTTCGGATGGACCATAGAAATGCAGATCAAAGCCACTCTGCACGGTATGCGCGTCGTTGAGGTCCCGGTAAGCTACCGCCGACGCGTCGGCGTCTCGAAAATCACTGGCACGCTCTCTGGCACGACCAAGGCGTCCTACAAAATCCTGAAGACCATCTTCGCTTTCGCCGCTAAAACGGCGTTTCGGCGTCGAACCAAGAGCGCAAAAACGCGTTAACATCGTCTGCCCAAAATCTACACCCGCCCGCAGACGTATGGCTTACGACATTTGGTTCAACGGAAAGCTAATCCCGCACGATGAAGCGAAAATTCACGTTCTATCACACGTGATCCATTACGGATCGTCGGTGTTCGAAGGCGTGCGTTGCTACAAGACAGAGCGTGGCTCGGGAATATTCCGTCTGCGCGAGCACACGCAACGACTCTTCGACTCAGCGAAGATCTATCGCATGGACATTCCATACTCGCTGGAAGAGCTCGAGGCGGCTCAAATCGAGACGGTACAGAACAGCGAACTGGAGTCCTGTTACGTGCGACCGGTCGTTTACAGAGGTGCCGGCCCAATGGGTGTTAATCCGCTCAACAACCCGGTTGAGGTGTTCATCGCGGTTTGGGAGTGGGGCAAGTACCTGGGAGATGATGCGTTGGAGCGCGGTGTTGATGTCCAGGTCGCTTCCTGGAGTCGCATGGCGCCGAACACGCTACCGGCCATGGCAAAAGCCGGAGGCAACTATCTTAATGCCTCGCTTGTCAAGATGGATGCCGTGCTCAACGGCTACAGCGAGGGCATCATGCTGAGCACCGACGGTTTCGTCGCTGAGGGCTCGGGCGAAAACCTCTTCTTGATCCGCGGCGGAACGATCTATACCGCGCCGGTTGGGTTCTCACTCCTCCCCGGCATAACGCGCGACGCCATTATCACTATCGCTCGTGACCTCGGTTACAAAGTGGAAGAGAAGTCAATACCGCGCGAGGCGTTGTACCTGGCTGACGAACTGTTCTTTACTGGTACCGCGGCCGAGGTGACGCCAATTCGCTCGGTCGACAAACATGTAATCGGCTCCGGGCAGCGCGGTCCGATTACGGAGAAAATACAGGACGCGTTTTTCGACATCATCCAGGGCGGGAACGACACACGTGGCTGGCTGACCAAGGTTCGCGTAGGCGAAGGCGTGACCGCGTAGGTCAGGTCTAGACCATTACCTCGCCCCCGCCAGCGCTGTCGATCATGGCCTCGGCCGTCTCGCGTCCCAGATAGGCGTCCATCAGATAATGGGCGCCGTATATGACAGGCGTGATGAGCACGGCTATCGCGAACTTGTAGCCATAGTTGAACAGGGTTATCGCGACGATGGCGGATAGCGGCAGCTGGCCCGCAAACGCCACCGAAAGCACGACGAACGTGTCGAGGAACTGTGATCCGAAAGTGGACCCGGTGGCACGAAGCCAGAGGTGCTTCCCCTTCGTCAGTCCGCGAAGCCAGTGGAAGAGCGTTATGTCTGCGACCTGACCGACGAGGTAAGCGACCAGACTACCGAAGATTATTCGACCGGAAGCGCCGAAGACGGTGTTGAAAGCCTCGTCGGGCACCGGCGAAATGTCCGCGGTCGGGACGGCCATGGCGACCCGCAGAATCACGAACTCGAAGATGATCATGGCCATCCCGACGATCGTCACAAAGGCAATACCGCGTCGTCCGTAGTACTCATTCAGCAGGTCTGTGACAATGAAGGTGATCGGGAAGGCGATGACCCCTGCCGTCATAATCACAGAATCGAATTCCTGACCCAGAATCGTCACCGTAAACGGCAGATCCATCAGGGTGAAGAACTTGCTTGCCGTTGCCTCGGCGATCACAAGGGCCGTAATGAAGATCGCCGCGCATACGACGTATAGCTTCTGCGGCCGCGTC
Source organism: Rhodothermales bacterium (assembly GCA_028284545.1). Taxonomy (GTDB): domain Bacteria; phylum Bacteroidota; class Rhodothermia; order Rhodothermales; family JABDKH01; genus JANQRN01. Next base: position 9,745 of record JANQRN010000027.1, read on the forward strand.
AGTACGTAGAAGGAGTCACGAGCCATGACGGCAAAATAAGTGAATGCGGAGCTACTTTCGTTTCTTTTCGTAGCATTGAACAGAACCAGGCAATACCTAACGTGCCCCCGGATCCCACCAACAGAAAGCGTAGCACTTCAGGCCGACACCGCCCTGTCAAGAACCTGATCAGCAAGAAGAAGCCGATCTTCCAATTGAGCGACTTCTTCAAGGACTACCTGAAGCGGTACAACCGTATTGAACAGTCAGGTATCCGCTACGAGGATCTGATGCGGTATGACAATGAGGTACCGCTGTACGACGAGGAGGGCACCGACACGTTCTGGTCCACTGTACTCTACCCCGCCACAGAACAACGGGAGATCCACGACAAGCTCCGCGAAACTTACGCGATTCTAAAGGCAGATGGCGACCTCGACGCGGTAAAGCACCTCTACATCGATCGCGTCGACCTTTGCCTCTACGGCAATACGCTACCGCTGCGCGTCAGGATCGTCAACGCGCTAAATGAGAACTTCGATTACTTCTACGTGAAGCGGATCGACGCAAACCGCATCTACGGTCTCGAGCTCGAGCATATCCTGAGCCCAAGTCGAATCAACTACTACGTCCGCGAAAACACGCTGATCGAGGAGCACATCATCGGTATCCCGGCAGACGTCTTTATCCGCGAGACGATGCCGACACACACTTTTGACCAGGTACGCCTCGCCAAGGAGTTTGCGAAGTTCAATGAGCGCTGTTTCGTCCGGCTGCTCGGCGACATGCACACCGGAAACTTCGTTGTTGACGTTCGTCGCGACTTCGAGAAGTGGCACTATACGATGAGGCCGATCGACTTTGATCAGCAGAGTCACCACTGGCGCAAGCAGGTTTACCTGCCGGCCTTCTACAGCCAGAACGGTCCCTTCATCAAGGTAGGCATCGACCATCTCGACCCCGAAAACGTCGTGCAGTACCAGAAGGAGGAGCGCGCCATGATTGCAAATCGCGTGCGCGTTTCACACGGTCGCTTCGACGCGCTGATGGACGTCATGCGGGAAGACATCATCTCCAACGACGAATTCACCGACCGACTCCGCGACCAGCTGCAGCTGCACTACGAAGACGAGGGGTTCAGCGATTGTCAGACCATGGGTGACCTCGTCCACCGTTCCATTCATCGCATTCTCGACCACGACGAACCCGCCACGCCGGACTTCGGTCACTTCTGGGGATCCTAATACCAGGACGTGTGCTCGTGAATCGGCTGCGCCTCGTTGTTTACGTGAGGGTGCCGTTGCCTGTACCCGCGGGCAAGCTCCTGAGCCGTCTCGTCGTCACGGAATCGCCGGTATCTGACCTCGTGCTCGCGCGCACGAGCCGAGTCGCCGGCAGCACGATAGACGAGCATCAGGTTATAGTGTGCCATGAGGTCTTCCGAGTCAATTCGCAGCACCGACTCGAACCCGTGCGCCGCGTCGGCAAGATTCTCATCAAGGAATAGCATTCTCGCCCGCTGATTGAGAACAACTCGGTCTTTCGGAAACCGCGCAGCCACGGCATCGAGGTCCGCTATCGCTTTGTCGTACTGACCGAGACTACGGTAGTACATCGCCCGGAAGAAAAGTGCTTTGTGAAACCCGGGTGCAATTTCGAGGGCGCGAGAAAGGACCTCGGCGGCCTCATCCAACCTGTCGTCGGCCACAAAGACACGAGCCAGGTTCACCCAGCTGTCCGGGTGAGCTTCGTCGGCCGACGCCGCTCGACGGAACGCACGCTCGGCACCGCGTAGGTCACCCTCGGCCAGGAGCGCAATGCCGTAGTCGGTCCACCGCACCCAGCCGTTTTGCAAGACGACGTCGTCCGCGCTCGCCGCCGCACCGGGTGTGATACTGACAAAAGCCGTGTCGGTCGCCATGACAACAACCGGAACGACGGGAACGGCCTTCATTGGTCCGGAGATATCTGAGAGATCGCCGCTGTAGGAAAAGCGCGTGTACGCATCAGTGAACTTTCGATAGTTGAGCCGCGCGACGATTGTCAGCGGACCCTCCATATCCTCGGGGATCGGCAGCCGATAATGGGCAACGTCGGCTGCACCAGGTGGAATGAGGTTGACGTAGACAGCTGAACGCATTTCAAACGCATTGCGTTTGTCAATCAGGTTTCCCGATTTATCAACCGCGACAGCTTTGAAGAAGTGTGCAGACGGATCCACCTGGCCAGTCTCATCCATGAATCCACTCCAGAACAATATGTTGCTCGCGGAATCGGTAACCTTGAACTCGAGCCACGCCTCTTGAGCATCCACGGTGCCCGTGGGGAAGAAGTGTCCGACAATTTGAGACCGCGTGACGACCTCTACGCGGTAGTCGGCACCGGCAGCCACGGTCGTGGCCTGGCCTTTCACAAACGGCCCAATCAGTGCCAGGGTATCACGATAGCTCACGTTCGCGCCGAAGGCCGAGCTCTCCTCCCCAACGGCGAAACCGGTCGCGGCGCGGCCAGGTCCGCCTTCTGTCGATTGGTCTACGCCATCCTGCGAAGACTCATCGCCGACATTGATTGGCGGCGTCAGCAGTCCGAACAGATCGACCGAGAGTGCCCCGTTCTGAAGAAAACTGCGCACCTCATTCAGTTGTGTTGTATCGGAGTAGGCTGTCGGAAGCGCCGTGTTTGCAGCCGCGAACCGATGGCTTGATACAAACCCGTCAACATGGCCCTCGTCCTCAGAGGGCACCTGCTTCATGTGACAATCAGCACAGTCGAGAGGCTCTGCAGGTGCGTAGAAACTGCGTGCACCTTCACCTGACACGCCGCTGGCCTGCCAGTTGTCGTACGTGTTGAATCCCCGAATCCAGCGATACTCGTTGACGGCTTGATCCAGGTGCACCTTGTGGCACGTCTGGCAGAATTCGGCGGACTGCTCTGTGTGGAACGGCTGCATAAACGCCGAGCGATGGGGGCCCGGGTCGATATGCAGGATCACATCGTGAATCTTCTGAAGCACCGGATTGCGACTCGACGACAACTCGTGCATCGCAGGGTAAGTGATTTCATAGCCGGCGTTTCCGCGGGTGCTCTTGATAGCCGTAATGGAATGGCAGGCCACGCACGCGAGTCCGGCGTTTGCTGCTTCACTGCCAACAAACGCCTCGACAGGCTGGTCCATCTGGCCGGAAAAGAGGAGTGCTGGATCATGACATCCCGCACACCACTGCGCAGGCTTCGTACTAGTCACTCCCTGCATGTGCTCAATTGACTTCCGGTACCACTGGTTGTTAAACGAAGACAGATGATGCGCCGACGATTTCCACTCTTCGAACACGTCGCCATGACAGCGGCCGCATGCCTCCGAGTCGAGGAAGAATGACTCCGGGATCAGCCCACCCGACGCCGTCTCAACCGAGCTTGGAAAAAACGGACCGCCCTCACCTCCCATCGCGTCGCCGGCAAGGTCAGCAGGAGGTAGCCCTGTGTTTGTGACAGTGTCAGACGCATTCGGTATCTGGTGGACTACGTAGATAATCCCACTCAACAGTCCGGCGACTGTCAACAGACGCAGCGCACGCGACGTAGGCGCTGCACCTCTACGTGCAAGACGCCAGAGGAGACCAACAACCAACGCCAGGGACGCCACGACGTGGACATCCCGAAGGAGCCGAAACGCCGATGTGTTGCCGGTGAAGAGCAGTACGCCACCGGTGACAGCGGCGAGCGACACGAGCAGCCTTCCGAAGGTACCAACGGATGCCGGCTCGGTAGCGGGCCTCAGGATCCATCTGAGCCAGAGCACAATCCCGAGAAAGCCAGCAACAACGTGGGTGATGACGGCAGCGACGTACCCTGCCGAGGGCGAGGCGTAGCCGGCCAGGTATGCGCCCGTGAGTAGCAAGCAGGCGATCGTCGCGATCTGCCCTTTCTCGAACCGCTTAATCATCTGGAGGCAACTCGCACGCCGACCCAATCGCCGAACTCTTCTCTGTGAAATCCGACGATTGACTGCTCTATCGAAGAAATGGCTCCCCGGGTAGGACTCGAACCTACAACCCTGCGGTTAACAGCCGCATGCTCTACCATTGAGCTACCGAGGAAGATTGTGCCCCGCCTTAACCGGGCGCCAAAGTTACAATCGGGAGACCGTGCCGAACAAGTCCTCCTATTTTCCTATAAAACTTCGCCGTAAACTTGGTTCCTTCGCCGCCGATCCATGCCGGGCGGCGGCCTCCTCGATCTCCCCTGTATCCGTCCCTTCGGACCCCGGACTTGCTTCCTGTCCCAACACTTCAGTTTGACTCCTCGTCTGAAGACGACGAGTGGGTTGACGATTCGGACGGCGACGGCGAAGAATGGGACGAGGACGCTGACGCCGACCTGGACGAAGAGCTTCCTGATGACTGGGATGACGACGAGGAGTTTGATGAAGACGAAGACGATCTCGAGTACGACGATGACGTGGACGACGATGACCTGGACCACGACGGCGGGCAAGAGGCAGATGACCGGGAGTGGGATGAGGACTACGAATATGAAGACGACGATACCGTCGACGAAGATCTGGAAGACGAGGAAGACGACGTAGAATCGGGCAACGGGCCTGCCGAGGACTGGGAGGGGGACTCCGACGAGGACGATGACTCGGCGGGTCGCCACGATGGCCTGGAGGGCGGGGACGATGAGCCTGAGGACGAGTACGAGTACGACGATGACGAGCGCTTGGAACCAGAGGGCTGACGGCTATGTCTTCAGTCGCCGCGCGCGCAGTGTGAGCAGCAAATCGAAACAGCACTTGGCGTAGAGAGCAGGCACCATTCCGGGCGTTTTGAGCAGATATCGCAAGAGATTCCTTCGACGCTTCTGGCGCCCGCGACTTGCGCCGGTCGAAAGGCTCTTCGAAGCGGACGTCGTAAGACACTGGGACCAGGCGATTCTGGAAACGCCGGAGGCGCCCGATATGGAGTTCAGTGCAGAGGCGGTGGCAGTCGGCATCCAGGTGCCCGCCCTTCCGACTCCGCCGGCGTTTAGTGCCATCGTAAACGACGCATTGTTCTGCACGACGAACAATGTCCTACTCCGTTCGCCGCGAAGACTCGTTGCCGAATCTTACGAGGCCTGGGAGTTTGGGCGTCCGGCCACTACGTTTCGGACGCCGTTCGACTCCAGGCTATGTCACTTAAAGCCGCACAACGAAGTTCTGGACGGAGTTACCACGGCGTTCCGCTCCATCCGCAAATCGTACTACCATACAATCGTGGACAACCTTCCGCGATTGGCACTCCTGCATCACGAACGGTATCAGTCGGTCGACTCGATCCGCGTGCTCGTCGATGGAAGTATGAATCGTGCCGAACGATTCCTCACTCAGCTACTCCTCCCCGGGAACTGCGCGATCACAACCATTGAGCCGCAGACGGTGTATCGCGTCGAGAAGTACGTACTTCTCTCGCACCTCAGCTACCAGTTCGCTGCGGCGCTTCACCCGACGCTTGTCGGATTTCTGCGCGAGCGCATTCACCCCAGGCGTGAGCCAACTCGAAGCCGGCGAATTCTCGTCTCGCGTCAAGCAGCGCCGCGCGGCCGGCGGATTACCAACTTTGACGCCCTTGCGACTGCCCTTGAACGCGAAGGGTTTGAGATTCACGCGTTGGAGAATTACTCCCTGGCGGATCAGATCGACCTCTTTTTCGACGCCGAGACAATCGTAGCGCCCCACGGCGCCGGCCTCGCCAACCTGCTCTTCAGCCCAGACCGCGTCCGAGTCGTTGAGCTGTTCGCCTCACCAGAGGTGTTTCCTCACTACTACTTTCTGACAAAGTCGCTCGGGCAGATTCACAGGTATTTGACGGGGGCCGGAATCACGTTCAACGATGATTTTAAGGCCGATGTTGAGGGTGTTCTGCGCCATCTCAACTCTTAAGCGCCCGCTCGGTCGGCGCCGCCCGGAACCGAGGCGGCTGGAATCCGTGGCAAGTTGTTCGCTGATCCAGGTTACTGTGTAGTATTCACTTAGGCCTGGCCATCTCGTTTGCCCGCTCGGGCCCTGAAGCGAATATATCCGATGAACAACTTCCCTCGCCTGGCCACAATAGCCTGCATCCTTATCGCAGGCTTGGCGCCGGCAAACGTTGGCAACTCGATGCCAGCGCCGAACGACCGGGCAACCACTCAGGCGGATCCCGAAGCAGCACCACTCCGCGTCCTGTTCTTCACCGGCACGACCGACAACGGTCACCGGCACGAGGAGGCGCTACAGGTTGCCAAGAATCTCGGTGAGCAGATGGCCGAACTGCGAGGTTGGTCACTCACTTTCTCGGAAGACCTGAATGTCTGGAGCACGCTGAGCGAGTACGACGTGGTCATTCTCATGAATTGTGGGAAGAGTGTTGTCCAGGGTGGGGAACTCCGGAGTGCGTTTCTCGAGTGGCTGCGTGCTGGCGGCGGCGTCGTATCCTTCCACTACGCTGCGTTCATTGGCCGAAACTGGAGCGAAGCGAATCGTGTATTCTTGGGCGCAACGCACGCGCGTCAGGTTGAGAATCTTGGAGAGCCAACGATCGACATTGACGTCGACACCTCTCACCCCTCAACCGCCGGCCTTCAGACTGATTGGACCCTCAAGGTCGAAGTGTACCCGTGGGACAGTGACCCACAGTCGAGGGGGTTTGTACCCCTGCTGACCGTGTCAGGTCTGCCGAATCCCGCTTCACGGACCCACCCGCTGGCATGGTTCAAGGACGGTAGCACGAGCCCGGACATCGGCCTAGGTCGTGCATGGCACTCCAACCTGGGCCACTTCGCCCAAACGTACTATGAGCCTAACTTCATCCGCATGTTTACGCATGCGGTGGAGTGGGCAGGCGGCTCTTCAGAGGCGGCCGTTTTCGAGCTTCCGGCGCCGAAGCAGGAGCCGTTCATGGAAATGCTCACGCGACTTCCAGGTAGGGTCGAAGTCGAACGTTTTGATGTGGGCGGCAGCGGTGTATCCTACCGCGACACAACACCAGGCAATTCGTTTGACGAGCTCAAGAGCCACTTGCAGCTGCGGGAAACTGATGTTGACGTTCACGAAAAAGACGAGCTGCGGTATATCACGGATATCGTCAGTGAGGAGTGGGTCGAACAAACTGTGGCTGTTCCCTCAGGTACCTACGACATCTTGTTGAGGGGCCGCAACGGCACCACAGACGACCGTGTGCGTGTACTTGAGTCCGGCAGCCACGTCGCAGATCTCGCCGTCCCAGCCTCAGTGAACTGGAGCACGACGACGACCAGGAATGTGAGGGTCACCGGTGGCGAACGAACAACGCTTCGCTTTCAGTTTTCCGGCTCTGGCTTCGACCTCGACTGGATCGAATTCAAGGCAGTCGCAACATCGACGGACCTGGAGGAGGAAAGTGGCAATCCTGAGTTAGCGTGGGTGCTGGACGCGTACCCCAACCCGCTACACAGCGACACAGGCGAGGCAACCATTATGGTGACCCGCCCGCCGGGATTCCACGAATCCACTTCAGCGGATGTAGACGTGTCTGTATTCGATCTACTCGGCCGACGCGTGGCAACTTTGTTCCGCGGTGCCCTGCAGCCACAAAGAACGATATCGCTACCGATCCGCGTTGATCTCCCCGGGGGCGTCTACTTAATCACGCTTTCAAGCGTCGAGCGCTCGGTGTCAACTACCTTTGTGGTAGCAACTTGATACACTGAGTTGCCAGTGCGGCCGCGGCATCTTCGTGCATCTCTGGCGACGGATAGTAAGTGTTCTCGGTGAACCGGCCGGTATAGAGTGGATTGTCGTCGCTCAGGTCGATCATTGCAGTTTCACCGGTGAAGCGATCAACCAGCGGCTGTGGGAGACCGCGATCGGTAGTCGCATCGACAAAGTAATCCGCCGCTCTCTTCACCTGGGTGAGCATCGGCTGGTTGACCATCTGCGGAAACGGCCCGAAGAGGCTCTTTCGGCTGTCGTACCGAGGAACGTACGCTGGCGAGCGCTCTGAGAACCAGACGAGTACAGTCGGAACGCGGATTTGACCAAGCAGCGCTTCGTAGTCTCGAACCCACTGCTGTCTCGATTCAGCCATCAGTCTCCTGACGCGGGGTATTGGAATGAACTTCGTCAGCCTTCGAAATGGCGGCCGATTCCAGAATGCCGGTAGTCGCTCGTGCGCCTCGGCTAACTGATCTTCGAACACCGACTCAGTTCTAACGAGCTTCCCGTCTGATCGCCGATTGCCGTAACCGATACCGTGCGGATTGTCGATGAGCGAGTTGCCAATGCTTCGGCCTGACATTACCTGCACAACGCAGAAGGATCCGCTGTTTACGCGAGACAGGATCTCCGGCTGCTTCAAGAAGAACGACGGGCCCGCGCCCGGGTAGCCAAAGTTTACACCCGGTAACTGCAGTTGCGCCGACAACATGTCGACATACGTCTCCTTGCAGAAGCAGCCGAAAGTCTGGGCGGCGCCAATTACTGAGAAGTACTCACCGTTTGTCGGAATGTCCTGCTCAGGCCCGCGGAACCACAGTTCGGTGTTCGCCAGTTTGTAACACTTGTAGTCGACGACCTTCCAGTCCCGCAAGACATACCCCGGCATACCCTCCTGGTAGTACGGCGGATAGATTTCTTTTTCGGGTACCTTCAGCATCTGGGTGCTTTTCAGCCTTGTCTCTACGCTCGCCAATGCGTCAGGTCGCGCCCAATCAAGTCCGCAACCCGCTGCACATCCTCTGCGAAGTATCGACCAAAAAGCGACCGTCGCAAGTGTGGGTCGAGCTCCTCTGGTGGACGGGAATTGATGGCTGCAACGCGGGCACGGAAGCTTGCAGCCGATTCACGCCATCGCGCAGCGGTCCGCCGCACGCTGGCCGGTGCGACGCGCTTGATTATGCGCCGTAGCCCACTGTCGCCCTCAACGGCGAGTCGGTTTCTTACGGCAGCCTGGACGGCGTACGAGCTAGGCACAGTTGCCTTGCGATGCCGGCTCGAGGTGTCAGGGACGTAGCCTGTTGAGACCCCTATGTGTGCGAATAGCTCCTCGAAGAGCTGGGACTGACGCACCTTCAGGTCATCGTACAGAAACACCTTGATTTGATCAGCCGAGAACCGATCCAGATACCGCTGGAGTTGATGCGAGTATAGTCCGGCACCAACGTAGTCCCAGTCCCAGCCCCAACCCTTTTGGCGTCGACTTTCCCACAACTCCAGCGCACTGGAGAAATCCGGTTCGGGTTCGCAGCCCCGACTCCGGTTCATAAGGAAATGCGAGTACGCACGATCGACGGGGTGACGAAGAATGGCAACGATCTTAACATCGGGCACGCGCTCCTTCATCCTCTCACTCGCCTTCTCAAAGTAGAGGTAGCGCGGAGAAACGTCCCCTCTTCGGGACCCGTCGGGCGCGTCGGCAAACAAGTGATCGTACGCTGACGTCTCCGTCACAAAAGACCACTCACCATCACCAGGTCCTTGAAAGTGGAGCGTCTCTTCCGCGTGCGCAAAGAACGACGGCTCTTTCCGGCCGGGCATGAATATTTCCGGATGCCCCTTCAGATAGTGGTACAGGGACGTAGTCCCGGCCTTGGCACATCCGATTACCACGAAGTCAGGAGCGACTCCGTGGTCGACGGGATTGCTATTCGAGTTCAGCGACAAATTTCTGCAGCTCGTTTATGAAGTGCTGAGGACGGAGATCAGACTTGTCCAGTTCAACCAGGTATTCGTGTGCTCCACGTATTCTGCCTTCGTCAAGCAAGTCAGGCAGTTCGTCAATCGAATCAAAGAAAAGCGGGTAGTCACGGCCGAGGTACTCCTGTACCGCCGGATGACGATTCACCACAACTGGGGTCTGGCGCGTAATCGCTTCGATGATGGCGTTGTTTGCCGAGGCGTCGAACACCTCGAGGAACATGATATTCTCAGTGAACAACCGATCATACTCGTCGTTTGGCAGCCAGGACACGACATCGACGCCACCAACGTCCTGGCGGTGGCGAAACGGCGACATCGCGTCAGTGCGCTCAGCGGCGGCCAGGATCCATGGTTTGTCCTGCACCAGGTGAGTCTTCACGAGTGAGGAAGGCACGCCGATCTGATAGATCGCCCGGTAGTTTCGGATGAACCATCCGACCTGAACGATACGCTTGCGTTCATTTGCCCGGTATGCCTCCCACGAAAACCGATGCTCCGGGAATTCCGCGGGGTGCTTGACAGCGAGCACGGGGACACGTAACTCTGCCCTCAACCACTCTGCCAGGTACTCCGACAGCGCGACGCATCCGCGCAGTCCCTTTCTACTTGCCGCGAACCGCCCACTGCCCAGAATCCGTTGCGGGTAAGAGTCTCGGTCGAACCACTCCGGGAAGTTTGGAGGGTTGTGGAAGATCCCCACCCACGGTTTCCTCCAGATTGGCGGACGGTTTTCAGGAAAGAACGTGCGATCGAGAAGGTCTGACCGCCGAAGAAAGCTTTTGACCTTAGACTTGCGTCCGCCTGGCTTGAACGTTTGCTCAACGTAATCTTCCAGCAGGATGCCATCTGGACTGGCGTGCTCGCGGAGAATCGATAACACGAACGGCCAGCCGCTTCGGTGTCCGCCAACGCTATGCTGGCCAACCGATTTCGCTTTCCCCTCTGCAAGACAAAATCCCGGCATATCCCTGAATCGAGGACTTGATTGCGTCAAACCTGCTGCCCAGCAGAAAGACTCGGCCCGCCCACAGAAGCGGGCGGGCCGACAATTTACAGCAGGCACGACTGATTGGCGCGAATCGGCCTAGCGTGTGACGACAAACTTGCCGGTTGCCACATTCGCTTCGCCGCCCGTCGTTGCGACCAAGCGATACAGGTACACTCCCGACGCGAGGCCGGTTGCATCGACGTCCATGCCTCGTTTTGCACCGGCCCCGTGTGTCGCCGGCGGTATCGAGAGCACTTCGCGGCCGAGCAGGCTGTACACCTTGACCGTCACCTCGGCTTCCTCGGGAAGATCGAACTCGAAACGAGTGATTCCGCGGAACGGGTTCGGGTAGTTGCCATGCATCGCGAACTCGGTCGGCAGCTCCTCAAACGCGTTGGCGTCCACCGAGGCTACGGAAGCGACAGCCGCTGACGGTGGCGCCGGGACCGTGATATACTTGTCCTGCAGATATTGCTCAACAGCCTGTCGGTCAGCGTTTGTCAACGCGCGATCAAAAACGAGTGCCGCGGCAAGGTCCATGTTCAGATACCCGTTGCCTGCTATCTCGGCACCCATCGATACTCTGTTGACGACCGTGTTGTAGGTCTGCGTACCGCTGTCGATCTGCGATCCGTCCCTGTAGTGCGTGACCGCATCTTCCTCAACGGTTGCTGCCTGAATCAGCCAGTTACCGAAGACGTTCGGGGGTGTAACGAGGTCGTTACCCGACCCCCAGCCCTGCACGAAGAGGCGTCCCTTCTGACCACCGCGACCTACGACTCCGAGTCCGAACGCCTCGTTGGGTGCGCCATTGCCGTATGCGAATCCGCCCCAGGCACTTCCTCCGCGATATCGCGCAACTACGAAGATAGATCGGTCTGCGTCCACAGCCGGCAATCCGGTCACGCTGGCAAGCCGTTCAGCCTTGTCGTCGCTGCCGTCAAACTCAACAGCCGCGCGTCCGTTTGGCGTTGACGTAAGGGTTGGTCCCCCAGCCGTCGTCAGGTCATTGCCATTTGCAGACTGGTCAGCCCAGCTCGAGATCTGTTGGCCCGAAGCAGCCAGCCCGTAATCGGACTCGTACCGCAGCACGATACCATCCACCACGCTGACGTTCACGGTGGCGGAATTCGATGTCAGACCCGGAACGTCGTCGACGGTGTAGGTGAACGAATCGCTCGTTGACCCGAGACCATCATGGGTGTAAGTAATTACGCCCGTGACGGGGTCTACCGATGTCGTACCGTTTGCCGCGGCACCGACGACGGCCACGGACGACGAGTCCAGACCAGCGTCATCAGAATCATTACCCAGTACGTCAATCTGAACCTGGCCCGCCGAACCCACAAGACCAAAGTCTGCGATCGCGACGGGTGCAGTGTTCTGATTGCTAATCTCGAAGTTGACCGTTTCAGATGCCTCGGGGTTGCCATACGGCGTGTTGGCGCCATCGACGAGCTCCACGACGATCGTGTGCGCGCCCAGCGCGAGTCCGGTAAGCTCGACCGAGCCATTGAGGTCGGTCGACTCGATTGGCGTTGGGCTGCCGTCTAGCGTGATGTGTACATGATCCGGAGGACTTACGCCAGCCGACGTCCACGCAACTGTCACATCGCCGCCCTGAATCACCTGATCAGGAGTCGGGCTCGAAACCGATATGATTGGCACGTTCGACTCGAGATATTTTGCGATCAGTGCATCCTCCACCATTGCGCGCTCCGTGGCGTTCAGCGCGCGGTCGTACACGAGCACAGCCGCGACCTCCATATCGACGAAACCGGCCCCAGATATCTCCTCACCGAGGACAATCTTTCCGACGGTCGTGTTGTACGTCTGCACGCCGCTGTCTATCTGGTCGCCGTTCATGAAGTGATTCACGACGTTCGAGGAAACGACGGCCGAATGCAGTATCCAACCGGCACCTACACCCACAGAATCGGAGACCTGATCGCCCGGTCCCCAGGACTGCACTACGAGGTTACCCGCCTGGGCACCAGCAGCGGAGACGCCTAGCCCAAAGGCCTGATTTGCTGAGCCTGTTCCATATGAAAACCCACCAACTCCGGCCGCGATGCCGTCATACTTGACAACAGCGAAGACGCTGCGGTCGGTAGCACCAGCCGGTAGGCCGAGCACCGACGATCCACGTTCCAGCTTGTCGCTGACGCCATCGAGATCGATAGCCGTGCGTCCGGTAGGCGTCAACGTGCCTGTCGTTGGAGTTCCAACCGCGGTCAAATCGTTACCCTGCGCCGAAATGTCCTTCCACGAGGTTACCGTACCGGCCGGGGCCGCGAGACCGTAGTCACTCTCCAGCTGGAGAACCAGGTCATCCACGAAGAGTGCGGATTCGACTTCAAAGTCGACAGACGCCATGGATTCCGGGTTGGTGTACGGGGTACCCGCCGCGTCTGCTATCTGTACCGCGACTGTGTGCGCACCATTCGACAGTGCACCGAGCACCTGCAGACCCGCGGACAGCGGTGCCTCAATCGGTGTTGGTGCACCATCTACCGTGATCAACAACTTGTCATCGGGGGCACCAGTCGAACTCCAGGCAAGATCAACGTTCGCGTCCGACAATACCTCGTCTTGCACCGGACTCGTAATGGCGACGCTCGTAACCGGAGGTGCCAGATACTTGTTCGATAGATAGGTCTCAACGGTGGCACGCTCGCCTGGCGTAAGTGCCCGGTCGTACAGCAGAACCGCCGCGATTTCCATCCCGATGTGCGCTCCGTTGAGCGCCGCGCCCATGGCAAGCCGCCGCGAGTTCGTCTGATAAGTGCGGGCGTCGTTAGCGATCTCCACCCCATCTTTGAACAGACTCACTTGATTTGACGAAACGACCACTGACTGCACGAGCCAACCGGCGCCAACACCGGGTTCGTTACTGTGCAAGTCTGCGGGGTCATTCCAGCCTTGAACCATGAGGTTGCCCTGCAAAGGTCCGTCATTCGTGACACCCAGGCCGAATGCCTTCTTCTTCTTCTTCCATCCGTAGGCAACGCCACCGTCTTTCGAACCAACCGCGTCGTACTTGATCACGGCGAACATGCTCCTGTCGGCCGCTTCCAGCGGCAAGCCGGTCGGATCGTTCCGGCGCAGTTCATCGTCCGATCCGTCGAATCCGATCGCAGGTTGTCCTGCCGGCGTCGTGCCGGTAAACGATGGTGCACCCTGTGCTGTTACATCGTTCCCGTTAACCGATTGGTCCGACCAAGAAAGCACGTCTCCCCCATTCTGGGTGACTCCCGAGGTGCTTTCAAAATGCATTGCGAGGTCAGCACTAAACGGCGCGTCACCACTCTGCACCGTGACCGTCACGGCGTCGCTTGCCTGCGGATTCGAGTACGGCGTGTTGACCGCATCAACCACCACGGCATCCACCGTGTGGGGGCCGTCACTGAGGCCCATGAACGTGTACGACCCTGAAAGCGGTACAACAACGGGAGTTGGAGAACCGTCGAGTGTCAGCTCAACCTGGTCACCCGGCGCATCGGCGGTACCTGTCCACAGAATCGTCAGGTCGCTACCCGTGATTAGTGCCCCCTGCGACGGACTGTCAATTGTCACAGTCGCCGTCGGCACATTCAAATACTTATCTGCCAGGTACGCTTCAACTTGCAGTCGCTCAGCCGTGTTCAGCGAACGGTTATAGATCAGCACCGCAGCGATATCCAGATCAATAAACCCGCTTCCACCAATCTCCTCTCCGATGGCAATGCGCCCAATTACAGTGTTGAAGGCGTGGTTACCCGCACCAATTACGGCGCCGTCCTTGAAGTGCGTAAGGCTGTCGCCAACAAGGATGGCCGACTGCATGAGCCAATCTTCTCCCACACCGGGAGTGGAAGACACCTGGTCATTGGCTCCTCCGTAACCTTGTACCAGCAGGTTGCCGGCACTTGGACCGCCACCGACAACGCCCAGGCCAAACGTCTGGTTAAGGGAGGCAGAGCCGTAGGCAACGCCGCCATACACGGGCGCTCCATCGTACTTGATGATGGCGAAAACACTTCTGTCGGACGCCCCCGAAGGAAGCCCGGTTACGCCTGCGTTTCTCTCAAACTTGTCATCCACGCCGTCAAGTGCGATCGAGGCCTCTCCAGTTGGAGTCGGAAGCCCAAAGACAGGATCGCCTGCCGCCATCACGGTGTTGCCAGCGCCCGAAACGTCGGTCCATGAACTGATCACGCCCGCCGACTCCATCACGCCGGCGTCGGATTCGAGACGAAGTGCGAGATCACCAGCGAACGGTACCGGGTCACCGACCACCGTGAAGTTCACCACGTCGCTCGATTCGGGGTTGCTGTAGGTTTGATGATCTCCGTTTGCAACCTGTGCCTGCACCGTGTGCGGTCCAGGCGCGAGGCCCGTGAACGTGTACGAACCATTCAGGTCCATTACGGTAATGTGTGGCATCTGACCGTCAAGCGTCAGGTGCACGTGGTCACCGGGATACGCCTGCTGCGCCGCCCAGCTGACCGTCACGTCCGAGCCAAGGCCAGTCGCACCGTCCTGCGGACTGGTAATCGTGATACTGGCTTCGGGATCTGGAAGAATACCTATGTACTTGTCCTGCAGGTACGTCTCGACTTGCAGCCGCTCGCTCACAGAAAGCGGACGGTCGTAAACAAGGACCGCGGCGACCTCCATGTCGATGAACCCTGCACCGCCAATCTCTTCACCGATCACAATCTTGCCGTCGTCCGTACCGTAGGTGCGCTGCCCGGATCCGATTTCTTCGCCGTCCCGGAAATGCGAGACGGTCCCAGTTTCGTGGATGGCGCCTTGAACAATCCAACCGGCGTTGATACCGGTTGTCTGCGACACGAGGTCGTTCGATCCCCAAGCCTGGACGAACAGTTTGCCAACATCGGCGCCGCCGTTCACAACACCCAGTCCGAACGCGTTGTTCTGGCCGCCTGCACCGTAGGCGGTTCCACCCCAGGCATTTCCACCTTCGTATTTCACGACGACGAACATTGAGCGATCGTCGTTGTTCAGCGGCAGATCCATGACGGCGCTGCTACGCTCCAGCTTGTCCTGGTCGCCGTCGAAAACCGCCGCGTTCATGCCAGTCGGCGTGAACCCGATCACCGGATCTCCCCCAACTATGTCGAGGTTGTTGCCAGAGGTCGACTGATCGGACCACGAAACAATATTTCCGGCACTTTCGGTCAGGCCCTGGTCTCCCTCCAGGCGAAGTACGAGTCCCGCCGTCACCGGAAGCTGACCGCAATCCTGGCCCGAATCAACGAAGGTCGCCGTATGCGAAGCAGCACCGGTAGTCGTGAAGACGTGCTCGATCGCTCCCCCGTCAGACCACGAGTCGAATGTGTAGAGGTCACCGGCGCTACAAAACGATGCCTGGACGCTCACCGTGTGCTCGAAGTTGAGCAGTGAACCGAACGTCGCCGGTGTCGCGGTCGGAATACCATCGACGATCACCGGAATCCCTGACGGCGAGGTGTCGAACGTCAGAGAGGCCTTTGTCGGATAAATGTTCGCGGTCGTGCTGCCCTTGAGCCCATCGACATCAGTTACTTCCAGCTCCAGCTGATAATAGGTAGTGTCTGCGTAGTCGTGACCAGAGGTCTCCACGTAGAAAGACCCCGACGTCGATGTATAACCAGAAAGTACCGGGTGGAAGTGGGCGTTGTGTCCAAATCGAACCGTCCATTCGTAAGACAGTGGACCGTTGCCCGAACCCGTTCCCGAGAAGTTGATGGTCTCGCCGGCGACGAAGAACGCTCCGTCACTCGGCATATCTATCGTGGCCGTCGGGGGTGTTCCGACCTCGATGACGATGTCGTCAGATCGAACG
>JANQRN010000053.1 GCA_028284545.1 Rhodothermales bacterium
TTGACTCCCCAGGAATTCACCGATTCATCGGGGTGGCCATCCTCCGACTGAATGCGTAGCATCCGCCGTTCTTCGATCTCAAAGTGCCCGGCGTTCAGGTCGTCGATGGCGCGGCCCAGCAGGCTCTCGTCGACAAGTGCGAGAAATCCAAGGCGACCCAGGTTGATGCCGAGTACAGGCACGTTTCGGTCTGCGATTTCATGCACCGTGTTGAGCAGCGTGCCGTCACCGCCAAACGAAAGGACCACATCGGCTCCGACAGAGTAGTCGGCCGCGCCACGCTGTGCTACCTGCTCAAGCTCAGCCGTGTTTAGGCGACCGCGGCTATGCAATCCGCTGGCGAGTGGTTCGGCAATGACATAGTCACTGTTCGTTGTAGCCAGCGTCCGTACCAGCTTTTCGACCGGTTCCCAGATTTGCGCCTTGTCCACGTTTCCGGTGATCCCAAGTACCATCTGACTCTATGACTCAGGTGTAGGAGACTCCCAGGTGATCGAGGGACTCCTGCGGACAGCCGTCCCACGCGTAGGCGGTGTTGCCCTGATAGCCCAGATCTTCGACGCCCATCCGACTCGAGAAGAAGCCGGAGGCGGTAAGGTCCCTTAACGTGGAGAACCAGGCGCCCAGACGCTCAAGATCTGGTTCGATGTCCTCAGGGTAGGCAACCAGCTCAAGCATCTCGAGGCGCTGCTGCTCGTCGGCATCCGCGAAGCGCGCACTGACTCGCTCGACGCAAGTACGTTCAAACAGTGCCAGTCCGCCGCGGAATGGCGTTATGAGTTCGGTAGTCCGTGTCAACGAGTCTTCCAGGACGAAGTCGATGAATGCGGGCACGCCCGCGTCGGTGGCGCTGCCCGATCGTTCATCCGCGGGAATGATGTAGTCGACAAGGAGGGAAACCGTTCGATACTCGTCTTGTGTGAGGGCGACGGGCGTGCGTACGGCCAAGTCGGCAGAGCCGATGGCCGATACTCGGTCAGCGGCCCGATCCAGTGAGTCGGTGGTGCACCCCGGGACCGCGATCCCAACAGACGCCGCCGCCATCAGTTTTAGTGTGTCGCGTCGGTTCATGTGATGTTGCCCTTCTGGGTTTGGTCAACAATGTATTCACTTGTCCGCATTGCTAGTGCCATTATCGTCCACGTAGGATTCTTGTCCGCCTGCGAGACGAACGGGCCGGCGTCACACACAAACAGGTTATTGACCTCATGTGACTGGCAGTACGCATTCAGGACGGACGTACGCGCATCGTTACCCATTCGCGTAGTACCCACCTCGTGAATGATACGCCCCGGCGCGAGTATTCCGTAGCCGTTCTCTGCCGACGGAATGCCCCACATTGGCTCGCCGCCCATGGCGGCAAAGATCTCGTGGGCGGTTTCGTGAAAGTGTTTCATTTGAAGCAACTCGTCGTCAGACCACGTGACGTTGAATTTCAGCACGGGGATGCCATACTTGTCAACGACATCATCGTCGATTTCGCATCGGTTCTCATAGCGGGCGATCATTTCTCCTCGACCGGAGAGACCGACAAACGAACCCCAGAGGCGGCGATAGTCGTCCTTGAGCTGCGCTCCGAATCCGCCACCGCCGCGGCTTCTCTCGCCGCCGTCCAGT
>JANQRN010000087.1 GCA_028284545.1 Rhodothermales bacterium
CCATTGAGGCCGACTACCTGCTAATCGACGGCAACCACCGTATCCCCGGGGCGCCATGCCCTTCCAAGTCGATCATCAAAGGTGACAGCCGATCGCGTAGCATTGCCGCTGCCTCCATCCTGGCCAAAACGCATCGCGACGCCCTCATGCGTGACTATCACGAACAGTATCCGCTGTACGGCTGGGACACCAACGTCGGCTACCCCACACCTGACCACCGAGCCGCACTCGTACAGCATGGGTCAACTCCCCTGCACCGAAGAACTTTTCAGCCGGTTCGAGACGTCAGCCCCCCTGCCCCGTCAACACAGACCGGACTGTTCGGGGATCGACCCTAACCCTTGTAACGTCGCAGGGCCGCCACGACAGCATCAACGGTCTTGCCGATCGATCGATCGCCGGATCTTACGGTGATGTCTGCACGCTCATACTGGGAACGCCGGCGGGCCATGATCTCACTGATTCGTCCAGATAGCGCTTCGAGTTCGAGTCGCTTCCCATCGGCATCCAGCATCAACGGACGTCGGCTCCTTCCGTAGTAGATCCGTCGCGCAAGCACATCCAGTGTCGTGTCGAGATAGACGACGACGGATCCCGAAGGCAGAGCCGCCCATGCCTCATCCGTAACGAGGGCGCCGCCGCCCAGCGCGACGACGGTGTTGCGAAGGTCCCCGGTTCGAAGCAGCGCCTCCCGCTCTTGCTTGCGAAAGAAGGCTTCACCAGACTGCGCGAAGATTGCCGATACCTTTCGCCCGTCCCCCTCGGCGATCATGTCGTCGAGATCGACAAACGCGTATCCGATCGTGTTGGCCACGATGAACCCGATTGTCGACTTCCCCGCCGCCATGAAACCTGTGAGATAGATCAGCTGTGGAAGGGGCATTGGGTGAGAATCGCGCTATCCAGAGCGCCGTGATCGGGTTTGGCAAGATACCAGCTGACGATAGAATACGACGGGACCGCGTACCATGGATGGCAGTACCAGCCGGGCGTGCCAACGGTGCAACAGGAAGTGTCGCAAGCGCTGACAACGTGCTGCCGAGAAGCGGTTGACGTCGTCGGTTCAGGACGCACGGATACCGGCGTGCACGCTCGCGGCCAGATCGCCCATTTCGACGCTAACCCGGATCTTAACCTCGAGCGACTGCGCAACTCGTTGAACGGCATCTTGCCACCAGATGTCGCCGTTGTCCTTGCTGTCAGGGTGGGCGACTCTTTCCACGCGCGCTTCGACGCCTGTTCTCGCGAGTATCACTACCGGGTGAGCACGGCACCCGTCGCCATCGAGCGTAGCCAACGCGTCCACATCCACCGCGAAATCGCATTTGATCAAATGAATCAGGCGGCGATGGCGCTGCTCGGCACTCACGACTACTCTTCGTTCTGCCGTACGCAGTCCGAGACCCGCAACAGAGTGTGTACCGTCGAAAAGGCCGTGTGGATACCCGAATGGGAGGAATCGACGAGCGCGGACCGACTCAACCTTGGCGGGCGGCGCGGAGACTGGACATTCGTCATCCGGGCGGATCGATTTCTGCATGGGATGGTTCGAGCAATTGTCGGAACCTTACTGGAGATCGGATACGGCAGACGACCGCAGGCTGACCTCGCGCGGGTGCTGGCGGCGCGGGATCGAGTTGCAGCCGGTCCAGCTGCCAAGGCCCGCGGCCTGACACTGCACCACGTCTCGTATAACACGAGCGGCGCACGGTGAGTGTCTCCCGACGCCCTGGCCACTGCTCAAGGGTTGGTATGGGGCCTGAGTTTGTGACAACGCAACTTCTGACGAAACGAAGCGATTGAGTAACCCGTAGTGAAGACCAGAAGAATCAAATACAGCTTTGCGGGCCGGCAGGCTACCGTGGCAACGGCCGTCGTTGCAGCGCTGCTTGGTCTTGCCACCGCCGGCTGCGAGCGACCGTTTGTCGACATCAGTACCCCAGAGATTGCCGTTGTCGCTCCCGATGTCACCACGGCGTTCTTCAGCGAGTCCACTCAGCTCGTGCTCAGAGCGTCCTCTTTTCGAGAGGTGACGCGCGTGACGGTTAACGGTCTGAGTATGGATCGAAACCCCGGTACCGGCAACTGGGAAGCAAACCTGCAGCTGATGCTGGGACTCAATCTGTTTGTCGTCGAGGCGTCGGACCTCGATGAGGTCACGAGTACCGACACACTCTACGCCCTGCGCCTCGCCGCCGGGCGAGCAGTCAACGCACCACTGCTTCAATGGGGCAGGGGTGGGCACACGGCAACTGCTCTTTCGGGTGGGGGAATGATCGTCGCCGGTGGAGCTCCAACGGCGAACGGCGAAGCTTCAACGGAGATTCTTGAGCTGTTCGACACTGGAGGTGCCTTCAGCATAAGCACGGCCCGTCTGAACGATGCCAGAGCCGGCCACACGGCGAGCTTGCTTCCGGATGGCCGAATACTATTTGCCGGCGGCGCGCGGCGCGCTTCAGTCCCCGAACTCGAGTCGCTGGTGGAAACCGTCGAGATCTTTGAGCTGAACTCACGTACGGTAACCGAAATACCGTTTGTCGGAGCGCCAATCAGGCGTGCCTATCACACAGCCAACGTGCGCGTGGTAGGAGGCGCAACCATCATCGATCTGTTCGGCGGAAGGGGCGACGTTTCGTACAACCCGCCGCGGTTGAGCATTCGCGGAGACATCCGTTCGTTCGAGCTGCGCAACGACACGTTGTTTGCGCTTGGCCCGGGGGTCGGAGGGAGCCTCTTCAGGCCGCTCTACGGACATACGCAGACATCGATGTTCGGAAGCGAACCGGCACCAACGGAGTTCCTTTTTGCCGGCGGATTGTACGAGCCTAACTTCCCTATCGACGAAACCGTAGCGCTCGTGAACTTCGCAGATCCTAGGGGACTGATACCGGAGGTGGTGCCGCTACCGGCCATACCCCGCACACAACACGCTGACGTCCGCCTGCGATCAGGCATCGTGGCCCTCTTCGGGGGGCGCACCGACGCGGCCGGCACACTCACGGGGACCGTTGAAGTGTTTGCCAGACAGGCGCGACGGTTCTTTACCGTGCCGGTGACTAACTTGCGCCCGGCCGCGCGATACGCGCACACCGTAACCCCGTTTTTTGGGCAACAACTCCTGATTACGGGCGGATTTGACCAGGATGGCAATGGCCTCCGGTCGTCCGAGATATTTGTTATCGAGCTTTAATTAGCCGCCCTGCTACAGATGCAATCGCAAACCGTCTTGCGCGCCCTTGTCGGTGTCATCGTTACCGTGCTGGCGCTCCTGCTACTGGGTGTTGCCACGAGCGTGGGCGGAGCGCTTCTTTCGCTGGGTGTAAAGGCGCTTCTCGTGCTGCTGCTTGTTGCGATAGTGGTGCGGTTCATGACATTGGTGGACAACAAGCGCAAGCCCTTCTGATATGAGTCTCCCCTTTCCCGTCGGCGTATCGTCAGAGACGGGTCGACTGCAGCAGGTCGTCGTTCACACTCCCGGCCTTGAGATGGACCTGGTGTCTCCGGCCATCCGCGAGGACCTACTCTTCGAGGACATCCTATTCCTTGACGAGGCGCGCAAAGAGCATCAACAAATGTGTGCCGTCTTCGAAAAGGTTATTGGCTCGAAGGCGGGCGTGTTGCAGCTCAGCGATCTGCTGTGGCAAACCTTTGAGCAGTCGGATGCCCGTGAAAGCTTCGTGCAGGCGATCTGCCGTGGTGCCAGAGAACTAAACCTGATCGCGGTTCAAAAAGAACTACTGGCGCTGTCACCCGAGGAGCTGCACAGGTTCGCGTTGACTGGCGTCTCGCCGCTTCCGATCATCGCGCAGCCAGTGCCGAACCTGCTGTTCACTCGGGATCTAGCGTGTGCGGTGACCGACCACATCATTCTGGGTCACCCCGCGACGAGGGCGCGAAAGAGAGAATCCGCCATCATGGATACGATACTAACGTATCACCCGGCGTTTGGCGACATGGCTGACAGAATCATCCGACTTCCCGACGGGGTCACGTTTGAGGGTGGTGACCTGCTTGTCGTATCAGAAACCGTTGCGCTGATCGGTCACTCCGAACGAACAACTTTCGGCGGAGTGATCACTGTAGCAAGGCAGCTGCTGGAACGCACCACCATTGAAAATGTGGTTCTCGTCAACCTGCCCAAAAAGCGCTGGTGCATGCACCTCGACACCGTCTTTACGTTTTCGTCGGCATCAGAGTGTGTGATCTTCCCTCCACTAATCGAGCTCACGGGCCACGGAAACGTCGTCCACTTCACCGCAGGCGAGCATGACGGCGAGTTGCGCACCGACGTCGATCATTCGCTCAAATCGGTCCTCGAGAAACTCCTCGATCGATCGTTGACGTTTATTCCCTGTGGCGGACACAGCCTGCTTCAGCAGCAACGCGAGCAGTGGACCGACGGCAGCAACTTCTTTGCGCCGATGAACGGCGTAGTACTCGGATATGCGCGAAACGACCGCACTTTTGAGATGATGGCCGAGCACGGCTACCGCGTCGTTACCGCAGATGGCTTTCTCTCGTTCTACGAATCAGGTTCATTCGACGGCGAAGAGAAGATTGCGATCAAACTTGAAGGGAATGAACTGTCGCGCGGGCGCGGCGGACCCAGGTGCATGACGATGCCGCTCGGCCGCGAACCTCAGACGTAGCAAGGCCCGATGGAACCGCTTCGCAACGATGAGATGGATACGCATCGCCGCTTCATGAAGATGGCGCTGCGTGAAGCCGAGCAAGCCTACGAAGCAAACGAAGTTCCGGTTGGCGCAGTGGTCGTGCGCAACGGCAGCGTCGTGGGACGTGGTCGCAACATGGTTGAGCAGCTGGGTGATCCCACTGCCCACGCAGAGATGATCGCCATCACCGCCGCCTGCGAAACCGTTGGCGACAAGCGCCTCTCCGACTGTACCCTCTACGTCACTCTCGAACCCTGCCCGATGTGTGCCGGCGCAATCGTAATGGCTCGCCTCAAGCGGCTTGTGTTTGGTGCAATGGATGCCAAGGCCGGAGCAGCCGGAAGCCTGTTCATCGTCCCGCAGGACCGCAGACTGAACCACTTCACGGAGATCATTCATGGAGTCGAAGAATCGCATTCAGCCGAGTTGCTGGAGGCCTTCTTCGCGCGCCTGAGAAGCGAAACGAGCGACTGACACATGATAGATGTTGTCGTGGTCGGCGCCGGGCCGGTCGGGATTGCCTGCGCGTTGGAGTGCAATCGCCTCGGCCTGCAGACGCGAGTAGTTGAGAAAGGCGCACTGGTCAACTCGTTGACAGGGTATCCGACCAACATGACCTTCTTCTCGACGCCCGAGCTACTGGAAATCGGAGACTACCCCTTTCCATCGCGCGAGTACAAGCCGCTTCGCGAGGACGCTATAGACTACTACCGTCTTGTCGCGCAGAAAGAACAGCTCGACCTGCGCCTGTTCGAGACCGTCGAATCGGTCGACGGCAAGCGTGAAGGCTTTATTGTGAAGACCAACAAGGGAGAGCACAACGCCCGGTTCGTGGTGATCGCCACAGGCTTCTTCGACCACCCGGTTCTGCTGGACGTGCCGGGCGAGGAGTTGCCTCACGTACACCACTACTACCAAGAGCCGTACGCGTTCGCTTTTCGCGACGTCGTTATCATCGGTGCCAAGAACTCAGCGGCGATTGCAGCACTCGACTGCCACCGGGCCGGGGCACGCGTGACCCTTGTCGTACGCGACGCGGCAGTCTCCCAAAGCGTGAAGTACTGGATCAAGCCTGACATCGAGAATCGAATAGAAGAGGGTGCGATCCGGGCGCGGTTCAACACGCAGGTTGTCGAGATCACACCAGAGCACGTTGTCGTTTCGAGCTCGTCGGGATTCGAGGAGCTTCAGGCGGACGTCGTGTTGGCCATGACAGGATACCTTCCGGACTTCGCGTTCCTTCGTCGTGTCGGAATTCATCTGGCTGATGATGCCGCCGAGACGCCGGTGTACGATCCCAATTCATTCGAGACCAACAGGCCAGGCGTCTACCTCGCGGGCACAGTCTGTGGTGGCCGACACACGAGTCGTTGGTTCATCGAAAACGGCAGACACCACGCGCGCCAAATCGCGGCACATATCTCGGCTACTGGAGGGCCCTCATGATCTCAGCCGCCCGCTGGTTGGACGGCTCGAGCTGCAACACTGTCTGCGCCTGAGCCTGCGCCCGCCCAGGTTGGTTTACCTGGAAGTAGGCAACAGCGAGATTAAGTCTCGCCTGGATGTAGTCCGGAGCAATCGCAATGGCGGTCTCGAATAGAGGAACAGCCTCAGAAGCTCGTCCCTGTCCGAGATAAAAAGTCGCCAGGTTGGCATTCGCCACGGCACTACCCGGAGTAGCGTCGAGCGCGGCCTCGAACATCTCGAGTGCCGCCTCAGTTCGACCCGCAGACGCGTGCAGCAGTCCGAGGTTGCCGAGTGCTTCGCTGTAGTCGGGCTTGAGTTGTACTGCCTCCTCAAGTGCCACGCGGGCCGCGCGGCTTTCGCCTTTGCGGAGAAGAGCCGTACCGAGATTGTAGAATGCCGTCGCGAACGTCGGGGACTCGCGGGCCGCTTCGCGATACTGTTCCAGCGCTTCGTCGAGGCGGCTATTGGTCTCCAGAAACCGACCAAAGTTGATTCGGATGTCAGCTGCCGCCGGCTGGACCCCGATCGCCTCGCGGTAGCGCGACTCAATCTCAACAACGTCTCCTTCGACGGCCTCCAGCGCCTGGGCCAGGGCATTCAGGCGCTCCGGCACACCGGGTTCAATTTGCAGGGACTCCTCAATAGGATCGATGGCAGCATTTGCGTCCCCCATGGCCATCTCGACCCATCCGAGCAACGCCCACGCTTCGGCGTAGCTCCCGCGGCGACTCGCCAGCTCGCGTCTGAGAAGACTTCTCCCACGCGCAAGAGACGTCGAATCTGCCCGCTGTCGCCCCTGCACGACGTACGCCATGCCTCGATACAGTTGCTCGTCGTCGCGATCTGCGTCGGTGGCGAAGTACGGCTGGAGCTCCAGAGCGTGAGATGCTACCGGGACAATGCGTTGGTCAGGTTGCTCAGCGGTGCCATTTCCGACAACGCGAACCCAGTGGTCCGTGAACGACGCGTGCGTTACATCAGAGGCTTGGACCTTGGGCATGTGGCAGCTAGAACAGCTCGCGCCATCTTCGTGCGTCGCGCGCGCCTCGCTCTCGACTTCGAAACGAGCAAGAAGCGACTGAGCTGGATGACATGAGGTACACGCCGCATCGAAGTAGGACTCACCAACTGACCGAAAGCCCTGATGGGGGTCGTGGCACGTGGTGCACGTCATCGGCGTCGCAGTGTCCAGGGAGCCGACAAAGCAGGCGCTTCGCTGCATCCGATCAGCATGCGAGATCACGTCGATGGTCTCAGCGTCCTCTTCTTCTGCCTCCGTATAGTACAGAGACAAATGGTCGTCCAATGGTAGCCCAGGTCTGAACGCAAACGGCCCCTTGCCGTCGCGCAGCAGGGAAACGGTGGTCTGCAGGTGGCACTGCTGACATACGTCCAGCTGTCGATCCAGCGCAAGATCTTCCGGGTTGACGATCGTATAGTCGATGGAGTCAGGGGCATCCTCGTCCACCAGTCGTTCGTCAGCATGGATTGATCCAGGGCCATGACACCGCTCGCATCCGATACCTTCGGGGACCGCCGCGTACTTGCCCGGGACGAAAGGGACCGACTCGGGATAGGCGTTGTGGCACGCCATGCACCTGTCCGGTATCGCACGATCAAATCGCTTGTTCTGGACTTCGTAACCCGGACTGAAGTCCCAACGCGATTTCTGCGTGTACCACGTCAGGGGCATTTGAAACAGCCGCCCCTCAACATCTGAGATGTATGTTCGCGCAGCGGTACCGCTTCCCACCACAAAGTCCATGCTCCGCAGAAGCTGATGGGTCTTCTGTCCCGAGCCATCAACGCGATATTCTTCCTGGAAGAAGCCGCTGTCTGTTCGAACAGGCCGATAGAACCACCCACTAACCGGATGTCGAATCGCGTCGACCTCGAAGTCTTCTACCACGTTGTCACCGGTCAGGCGGTAGTACGCGTTTGCCATTCCGTGCGACTGGAAGCCAGACCACTCGTCTTCGTGACACGATGCACACACGGCGTCGCCCGTGAACTCAGCTGCCCCTTCTACGACGTTTCGGTACGGTGACAAAAGTTCGGTCTGGGAAGTGTCGGGGCTACCGCACCCCACACATAATGCGGCGACGAAGAAGACCGCGATGTAGCGACTGAGTGGCATCTGGCCGAAGCACAAAGAAAAAGGGGAGCGAGTAACACTCGCCCCCCTTTTTCGGGTTCCAAACTGTACTAGCTACTTACAGCGTTACCGATGCAGTGATGTACTGCACAGCGTCGAAGAAGTCTGCTGGCACATAGGCGTAGTCAACCGCGATGCGGTTGGCGCCCAGCGGGATGTTCAGGCCGGCTCCAAACGTTGCTCCCGTGAAGAAGCTCAGATCGGAATCTTCCTGCAGCTGGTATCCACCACGGACATACACGATGTCCTGGAAGCCAAGCTCGAGGCCACCTGAGTACTGGTCCTGCTCAAACGAGTTAGAGCGGAAGTTACCCATGACGGTCACAGAGCCTTGCGTTCCGAGGTCGCGAGTGTACGCCATCCCGAAGTTCAGGAGTGAAGGTAGCTGAGCTCCTTCGCTCTCGAGCGCAACGGCGTTAGACGTCGCGACGGGATTCTGGTCTGGGAGTTGCACCTGACGAATAAGGCCCGTTCCTGCGTACTGCAGTTCGTTGCCGATGTTCTTCAAGCTGACGCCCATGCGGAGACCGGTTTCACCTACGGTGTACGTCATGCCGGCGTCGAACGCGATTGCAGAGCCACTGACGTCGTCAATTGTCTCGTTGATCGCTTTCAACGTCACACCTGCCGCGATACGGTCGGTGAGCTGACGTGCGTAGCTGAAGCCCGCTGTGATGAAAGAAGCGTTGTAGGTCACGCTCGAGATCTCCGGAGACGTTTCCGTTTGAAGCGGAATATCACCAAAGTCCCATGCCGACACCGTCAACGCGATGTTGTTGTTTCCCAGACGCTGCGCGAAACCGAAGAAGTTTACTCCGATGTCGGCAACGTACTCCATGCGACTGAACATGGCCGCGGTGCCACCATTGACACTTAGACCTGCCGGGTTGTTGTACAGCGCCTCCAACCCGTTCATGTTGTTCAATCCACTCGTGGTGTTGTTTCCGAGTGCGGTGTTCCGGGCCGTCAGCGGCACAAGCAGCTGGGCGGCACCGGCTGTACCGGCTCGATCGCTCTTCTGAGCTGCGACGTCCTGCACACCTAGGAAGACCACTGCAATGGCCATGACCCAGGCTGCCGCACGTCGGCTCATACGAATCGTCGTGTTCATAACTAAAGCCTTTTGTCTAATCACGTGAGTACCTCTCGTTGCCATTGCTGGACTAGAACGTGTTGAGCTGGATTCGCTTCTTAACGACTCCAAACTTCATTACGTGTTCGCCCACGCCAGGTACGTCAACGTGGATTAGGTACATACCGCTCGCTAGTGGAAGCAGGTTGTCTGTCACAAGGTCCCAAGTGATAGACCGGTTACCCGGGCTGTTCTTCTCGAGAGTCTTGAGCAGCGTTCCATTCAGTGAGAACACCCGGATCGTTGCCACGTCGGGCAGGTTCGTAAACCGAACTTCGTCCGTCAGCTGGCTGACCTCGTATGAGGAAGCGCCTTTGTACGGGTTCGGAACGATACCGATGTCTTCGAGACGTTCCTGCTGAACTTCCAGGCTGGCTGAAGCAGCGTCAAGACCGGCGGTCGAGAACGAGTGGATGTCGCCAGGCTGATTCGGCTTGTTGGTCTCGATCCGGAACACCGTGCCTTCCTCTGGGAGGTCAGCATCAAATGGTCCCGGGAAGGCCCCACCGTTCCAGTTCATCAGGACTGTACGGGCCATCACTTCGTGGTTCCAACCCTCGGTGCCTGCGAAGAAGTTATCGTAACCGGTCTGGCCAGGTGTAAGCGTCTCAGGCTCGCCCCAGTAGATCCAGTCCGTGTACGGGTCATTCACACCACCCGAGGCACCGTGGTCACCACCGATGTCGTAGTTCAAGACAGCGCGTCCGGTCTCGGTGTATGCCAGCGAGTCTCCTGTGATACAGGCGACCTCGCACATACCGGGGACCAAACGAACGTCATCAGACGGATCGTCGGGCGTGGAGACGCCAGTTCTCCACAACTCGAACGGCACATTGACCACGGCTCCGTCTTCGAAGCGACGATACGCGAGACCGCCCGCTGCGGTGAATCGCATTTCGTAGTCAAAGATGCTGATGAAGTCGAAGTTGCTGCCACGAGCGACACGCGAGATCCAGGTTGCGAACGGACCTTCAGCACCACCACCTGCGGTGAAGCCCCAGGTAGAGCCGTTGGTCTGCTGCGCAGACGTCGGGCGGTCACCCGTAGTCGGATGCGGGTAGCCCCAACCGTTGAACGCGAACGCTGCGTAGTCAGGTGGATCGATAGCGCCAGCGGCGTTCTGAACGGCCAAGAAGTTCTTGAAGCCTGTTTCAGGACCCTGAACGCTGAACTCCAGCCCGTCGACGACGAACACGTTCGCCCGCTGTGGAGCTGCTGAACCGCTTGCTGAGCCGTCAAACACCTTCTCGGTACCGCAGAACACGTCGTACGTGATCTCGCCCGCGGCGGACTTACCAGCGGCGTTGGCCAGTTCGTCTGCGAACTGCGCGTCTACGGCCTGCTTCTCCTCTTCAGTGACGGCGACTTCGCGCGCCCCCGCTTTTCCGGCCAGCTCGTAGAACTCGACGCGGTATTCGCAGTTGCGGATTGCGCCTGGGTTGACGATGTCAACCGTAACGGATCCATCACCAATACCAGTCTTAACTGCCGTGATGTCAGGCTCGTTGCGATTCGCAGCTGCCTCGATCGACGCGTCAGACAGTACAGCTGACGACTTGGCCGGGACAACCTCGAAACGAGTTGGAGGAGAATAGAACGCCTTAGGAATCGAACCCTGGTTGTACGCATAGGAGCGCACACCAAAGTAGTAGGTCTGATAGTTCGTCAGACCGCCGATGACGTGCGCATGCTGCAAGCCACCGTCGTTTCCGTTCGTCGTGATCTCGGTGAGTCCGTCCTCGTCAACATCATCGATGATGGTCGTGATACCGTTGGCGAGGTCAAACGTCGCAATCACTTCACCCGTTTGGTCCTGCAGACTGCTGTACTGAACAACTTCGTAGCCTTCAAACTCATAGAAAGGCTGGTCAGGATCTCCTAGCGGGTTGAACTCGCGATAGGAGTCGAGGAAGTTGTTCGACACTGCTGAGTTCGTCCACTCGATCGCGACCTGCCGGTCAAGGGCAGTCACGGTGACCTGTGGAGCGTCGGGAGGTGTTGGCAGCTTGAAGTTGGCGTCGAAGGCTGCCTGCGCGCGACGGTCCGCGGCGAACATCTTCGTTACCGAGTTCAGGTTGTCGGTACCCCTTGCCCAGACGAGGCCAAAGACGATCTCCTGCTGGTCATTTGGGTTGATCGTGAACGGACCAGTGGACATCGCGAAACGGCGGTCAGCAGGCGGATTTGCGTTGCCGTTGCCGTCAGCGTTGAACTCTGACCAGAATTCACCCGTCGTCGGGTCGGTCGGGAACATGAAGTTCGTTTCCGGAAGACCCTCCGTTGAACCAGTGTCGCCGTATGTCCAGCGCTGACCATTCTTCCAGCGACCGGACATGTAGCCGTAGTAGTCGGACCCGATTCCCGGGTCACCAAATGGACCTCCTGCATTGTTGTAGAATGCGAAGTAGGTCATCGGCAGGTTCCGGAAGTCAGGAACCGTCCTACCAGACACCGTCGCGGTATCGCCTACAGACGGTACGATCGGACCCTGGAAGAAGTCATACCCGGCAGCTGGCGGTGCGGGGCCGTAGCCACCACTACCTTCATCGTCGTCATCTGCGTTGTAGACGTACCCGAGACCAAGCGTAGAATCTGAGCCGACGTAGTCGTCGTCAAAGTTTCCAAGGTCTGGATCAGAGAAGATCCCCATGAAGGCGTCTTCGAGTGGTACGTCACCGCGGTAGAACACGTTGTACTTGTAGAACGTCGTGTTACCGATGTCACCTGCCTGGTTGAAGGCAAATGCCGTGGCATGCACTTCGATCCCGATCGGAGGTGTCTCCGTTTCGTTGTGCGTGTTCCCACGGTCGTTCATGATCCACCAGAGCGTCTGGTCACCAGTGATCTCGGGGCGCTCTCCGCCGGCCAGATCGACGACCCTGCTGATGCGCTGAGAGAGAGGAAGCTGCAGAACTTCTGCCGTAATGCTTCGCATCTCACCGGCTTCGTCGATGTCACCGTCTTCGTCGTTGTCGATGCCATCGCCTTCAGCCGGAGCAAGCGTCGGTGCGCCGAGGCCAGTTGGCCAGCTTGCCATGTCGGGTGGTGCCGAGGCTCCACCTTCAAACGCAACGACGTCCGCACGATTGACTTTCCACACTTTGTCGTAGATCGAGCAATCAGACGGAGGGTTGCCGTTGTCGTCAAGTGGGCCTGTCCACAGCTCGTAGTTGCCGTAGCGTGCAGCCGCCGCCCGGAGGTTGCCGTCAACGAGACCTGCAAACCAAACACCCGAGACGAAGATTGCCTGGGCGCCACCGCCCTTAGGAACCTCGTAGACGTGGGGGCTACCGCGCCAGAACAGGTTACCATTGTTGAGGATTCGTGCCCTGACGTTGTTCACGTCCAGGAACGCTTCCCCTGTCGGTGACGTGCAGCTGCCCGTTTGCGCCACGACCTCTGGGGCAAAGCCCAGCATGACCGCAATCGCAAGCAGCGCGCCTCGCCGACTGAGTTCTTTGATGTTATAGCTCATTGTCATTGGTGTGCTATCCAAAATGATATTAACAGGCAGGTGTAGCGGAGCCGCCGTTGCCGGCGACTCCGTTAACCAGAGACCTGACTAGAAATCGAGTCGGAGTCCCAGGCGCGTCTGCCTCGGAATACCATAGTTGCCCGGCAGGTTGGTCCGGTTGCGGTACAGCGTTTCGAACACATCCGGGTTAGCAGCGAGTGCCTGCTGACCAGCCAGCGTCGACAGATAACCGTCGTCGTCGGCCAGGCCGGTTCCGCGCCATACGTTCTGGATGTTGTCTGAGTTCAGAACGTTCTGGACCCAGAGGAATGCAGTCACGTTGGCGTTGCCCCTGATGTTGAAGCGACGATCAAGCTTCAGGTCGACGCGGCTCGAAGACGGCATGCGGTTTGAGTTGATACCACCTGCAGGCAGCGGAGCGCGGCTAACCGTAAGCGGGAAGAGGTCGCTGTTTGCCGTGTACGGGAAGCCTGAGCCAGCGGTCACGAGCAAGTTCACCCCGAAGTTCTCCAGGATGTTCGCACCACCGATGCTTGGACCCTCGCCCGCTCCTAGACGGTAGTCCAGGGAGGCGTTGATCTTGTGTCGCTGGTCGAAGCTCAGCGGGCTGATGAAGTTTGGAGGAGTCTCATCAATCCACGTGATCGTACTGGTCGTGTTCGAGCCCGAGCCCGTGCCATCAGCAAACGACAGCGTGTAGTTCAGGTTGGCTGCAAGACCGCTCGTGCGGCGCATGTCAAACCCAAACTCCATTCCCTTCACCGTGCCGAAGTCCACATTCTCCCACGTCAGATAGGCGTTCGGGAATGCGATGAACTGGTCACGGCGCTGGATCAGGTTGTCGATCTGCTGGAAGAAACCAGAGATCGTCAGCGCTGAACGATCGCCGAGTCGCTGACGGAAGCCAAGTTCGTACTTGGTTGTCCGCTCAGGCTCGAGGTTCGTGTTGCTGATGCTACCCGTTCCGCGGAAGCCGCTCAACGACTGGAAGCTGTTCGTGGACGGACGCTGTGTTACAACGCCGTAGCTGGCGAAGAACAACGCGCGGTCAGTCACAGGGAAGCTCACACCAATTCGAGGCATGAACGTCACCTGCGGCTCGTAGTCCTCAAACATCGAGTCGTTGATCCTCGAGTCCGTCTGGATCGGGGCACCATTCAGCAGAATGTCTGCTGCCTGCACCTGCTCACCATTCGTCGAGTAGAAACGACCATCGAGGTCACGATAGCCAATGACTTCCTCAGCATCGTTGAAGTACACGGCGTAGTCGCCGCCAACGTTCGACGGGCGACCGGAGATCTCGTCTGCGCGGCGGATCGGCCGACGGGCAAACCTGTCCTTGAGGACACGCATGTTGTTGTCAAAGACATCAACACGGAGACCCATGTTCAGAACGATGTCGCGGAATTCGATTTTGTCCTGAACGTAACCGCCGTAGTAGATCGGCTGATACGGAGCTTCGTTGTACGCAGACGTCGGCTTCGTATTGTCCTCGAGGACAAACTGGGCGATGTCTTCGGTATCAACTTCCGAGTCTCCGCGTAGGTCGTAGCCGTAGCCGCTGGCGAAGTTGTCGATCAGGAAGTCTGGAATCTCGTCGTACGTATTCCATCCGTTCGGATTCTGCAGTGGATCGTTCGGGTCAATGTCTTCTGCATTGCCGTCGTTGATCAGACCTGCGAGACGTGACGCGTTAATTGAGAACGCGCGGAACGTACGGGTTTCGTATTCCCCACCGAACTCCAGCTGGTTGATTCCGATCTGCGTCGTTGCGGCGCCGGTCAAGCGGAACTGCGTACGGGCAGACTTCGAATAGCCAAGCGGGCGACCGCCAGGAATCGAGACGAGGTTCAGCAGAACGTTCGCAGTTGGCGCGTCGCTGTCGCCGTAGGAGTTCGAGAACGTCGGGACGTCGACCATGATGGTGTCGGTGCCATTGATTCTCATTTCCTCAACGAGGAGCGGCGAGTCTTTGAAGCCGCGAAGCGTTGCCCAGTGTTCCTGGCCGTCGATGTCACCGTAATTGAGCCAGTCAGCCGGCTGGTTGCCGAAGACCGGGTCATACGTTTCGGTGAAGTAGTCGGTGTAGTCAGCCTGCAGCTGGTAGAACGTAGACCCCGAGAGGTGCTGCGTCCATGTACCGAAGAGCTGATACTCGTCACGCTCGGTCAGGTTGGTGTTGAACGGGTTGAACAGGATGTTGGACTGGAAGAGTCCGTCCCATTCGCCCGTGTTGTACCGACCACCGAGGCGAAGTCGACCTTGATCGAACAGCGAGACCTGGATGTTACCTGAAACCGACAGGTTCTGGCGCGAGTTGCCCAGCGCCGCGTCGTTACGCTCGAAGACGTCGGGGTCGAGTAGCGACGCACGCTGTACTGGGTTCAGGTTGAGCGTCTCAATATCGACTCCTTCTGGAACGGCGATCGTTGTGCCGTCTGTGAAGGAAATCGCGTTGTTTTCGACGATCGTGTGTCCATCGTCATCAACAACCAGCTTTGCACCGTCAGCGAGAGTAGCGGGAATCGGGAGGTATAGGTTCCCGCCTTCAGGGTTATCAACGCGGAATGCCTGAGGGGCGGCCAGGAGATCATTCCGAATTGACTCTGGTACCTGGAGCTGACCAATCGCGCGTGGACTGTCGTCCAGCTGGTCGAGGTATTCCGCGGCCAGGAAGAAGTTCAACTTGTCGCCGCCGATCGGACCACCAACGGTTCCTGACAACAGGTTGTAACCGTAGGCGTCGAGAGCCTCAGAAGTGATGCCCTCAACCGAGCCGAAGAATTTGCTCGAGCCTGACTTCGTCGTGATGTTGATGATCCCAGACATCGCGTCGCCGTATCGCGCCGAGATGCTACCGATCATGATTTCCTGTTCCTGGATCGCTGACTGCGGGATCGATGTCGTACCGATCACCTTAACACCATCGATGTAGTAGGAGACCTCGCTCCCACGACCACCGCGGATGTTCAGCGTGCTGGAACCCTCTTCACTAACGACACCGGCCTGAATCTTCGCGACCTCAGCAGCACCACGAACCGGAAGGTTCACGATCTGCTCAGCGTCGACGATCTTCGGCGTACCGACGGCGTCTTTCTGAATGAGCGGTCGTTCGTACTCGATCACAACCTCGTTCAGCTCAACACCCTCTACGAGTGCGAAGTTGAGTTCACGGGTGTAACCAGAGCTGACCTGTACGCCGGTAACCGTTTCCGGTGTGTAACCGACGAAAGATGCTGTGACGTCATAATTGCCCACCGGGACGCCGAGGATGAAGTAATTCCCATCAACGTCGGTGATACTACCGTAAGTCGTTCCGACTACGGCAACGTTGGCGCCTGGTATGGATTCGCCAGTGTCACGGTCGATCACCCTTCCGGAGATCTTGCCCGTGTTCTGTGCGAAAGCCAGCATTGGCGTCAACAGCAGCATGACTACAAGCATGCCCCATTTACGTAACATATGCTACCTCCTCAAGTGCAGTGATGTGTGGCTGCTGAGCGTATAAACGCTCCTTTTCATTAAGCGCCGAAGCGCCCTTTTTATAGTGGCCTCTGAGGACCAGTCCAGTTCGGACTTTCCGTTGCGGACTTCTTTTTTGGACTCTTGTCTTGATCAGACTCTCTCGTCTTGTGCAGACTTAAATGTCTCTTACGACTTGGGTCCTGGAATCGCTGTCGCGTCAAGCGCGCTACCAATCTCTTGAAGATTCTCTCTCAGGAGGTCCGGGGCAGATGCTGCCCACTTCCGGGGGATTCCTTACGAGTTCTCTGTTCGACTCCCGTCCGCTACACAGGTAAGACCACATGGGATGGCCTGCGAGGCTATGACAAAAAGCGAAAACCTGGCAACCCTGCCAAGCCATCTCTGACTGCCCTGTCGCAGGCCCGAAGGCCTTAATTCTGTGCTGCTTACGTGGGGGTTCTGAGCTGCAGTAGCGTCGTTCAGCCGATAGCGATTCTCGGGTTTTCTGTGATTTCGACAGTCCGAAACTGCCGAATTGGTACTGGGTCTCAAGCTTTTGCGCGACGAATATAGACGGGCATTTTTCGTTTGTCAAGGGAATTCGAATCGCTCGGGGGGCGGGTAAACGCAATTGCAGACCACCCGAAATGCCCCGTTGTTGCCCCCAAAATGCCCCTTAGATGTTCACCTGGCGGACATCTTCGAGCCCCTCGATGCCACCGAGGCGTGCCAATTCTCTTGCGTCAAGCGGCTCATCCAGCCTCATGACCGTGAGTGCCGGGCTGCCGGGGTCCTTCCGCCCAAGCACCATGGCCCCAATGTTCACGTTCGCCTCGGCGACAACCGCGCCCACGGCAGCGAGCATGCCGGGGCGGTCTACGTTCCTGTAAAACAACAGCGTGCCGGCCGGTCTCAGCTCCATTTCGTACCCGTCAAGTGCTACAATTCGGGCATCCGAATCCCCGAACATCGCACCGCGGATGGATCGGGGGCCTCCATCGGTGTCCAGCAGGACCTCGACAAAGTGGTGGAAATTCTCCGCTGTCGAGACCGAATCACTGTGCACCGGCAGTCCGGCCTCGTCGGCCAGCGCCTCGGCGTTCACGAGGTTCACGCGATCATCTAGCAACTCTCCCAACACGCCCGCCAATGCGCCGACCGTCAGCACCTCCCGAGCCGTGCGCGGAATATCTCCCGCACCGCAAACCGTGACCCGCTTGATGGCGTGCGGGGCGTTAAGCCTCGCCACAATCCGGCCCAGTGTCTCGGCCAGCGATACAAACGGTTTCACCTCTGGCCGACTGGATAACCTGATCGCCGATGCATTAACCGGAGTCGCTACAGGCTCACCACGTAGCCCGCGTACGACCTGCTCCGTTACCTGTACCGCGACTTTCTGTTGCGCCTCGGCGGTCGACGCGGCGATATGCGGCGTACAGACGACATCCGGGCGACCGATGAGGGCGCGTAGTGATTCGCCGACGGGTTCGTTCGAATAGACGTCCAGCCCAGCCCCTCCCACGTGCCCGGATTCGAGCGCATCGAACAGCGCCGACTCGTCAATCAGCCCGCCCCGCGCGCAATTGACGATCAGCACGCCCTCCCTGCATTTGCCGAGCAGCTCCGCGTCGAACATCCCGGTCGTTGAGCTCGTGAGGGGCGCGTGCAATGAGATCACGTCAGCCTGTGCCACGAGTTCATCAACGGTCACCAACTCTACGCCGCTCTCTTTCGCGACGTCCGGCGAAACGACCGGGTCTGCTCCCAGCACACGCATCCCGAAACCGGACATGCGCTCGGCAACGTTTCGACCAACACGACCAACGCCAACGATGCCGAGCGTCTTGCCGTACAACTCGGTGCCCACAAACCGCTTACGATCCCACTCACCGTCGCGCATCGACCGATTCGCCTCGGGTATTCTCCTTGCAAGAGAAAGCATCATGGCGCAGGCGTGTTCAGCGGTAGACACGGTATTTCCTTCCGGTGCGTTGATCACCACCACGCCGCGTCGCGTCGCCTCGGTCAGGTCGATGTTGTCTACGCCAACACCGGCGCGCCCGATCACCCGCAGAGCAGGCGCCGCATTGATCAACTCCGGGGTAATCTGGGTGCCTGACCGCACTATCCAACCCACCGCGCCATCGGCCGCATCCTGCAGTTGCTCAGCTGAGCGACCCGTTTCGTCATCCACCTCGTATCCGCTCTGACGCAGCAGCTGCGCGCACGCCGGGTCGAGTTTGTCTGTTATAAGTACACGTTCTT
The DNA here is from genome assembly GCA_028284545.1 of Rhodothermales bacterium. Classification (GTDB taxonomy): domain Bacteria; phylum Bacteroidota; class Rhodothermia; order Rhodothermales; family JABDKH01; genus JANQRN01. The sequence continues at coordinate 18,633 of JANQRN010000087.1, forward strand.
TCATTTCTGACTGCTCCTGGTTGGCCCAAGGATCTGCTCGATCCAGTTGAGCAATTCCTCTCGACCGCGTCGCGCCGTCGCAGAGGTCTCCACGACGGGCCACTCGATCATCTGCGACTTCATTTCGTCAGCGACCCGCTTGCGCGTTTTTGTTCGGGCATTGCCGGACAGCTTGTCGATCTTCGTCAGCACCACGACCGCCGGCCGGCCCGCGGCCTTTACAAAGGACATGGCTTCCCTGTCGGTCGCCGTCGGCGCATGCCGTGCGTCCATGAGAATGAGGACAAGCGCCAGCGACTCGCGTGACTCGAGATACGTCGTAAGGTCGGCCGCCCAACGATTTCGCTGCGTCCGGGAGGTCTTGGCGTATCCAAGACCGGGGACATCCACGAGGTAATAGCCCGCGTCGGTCTCGAAATAGTTGAACGTGACCGTCTTGCCTGGCGTGCCGCTGGTTTTTGCGAGTCGCTTGCGGGTCGCAAGCAGGTTCACCAGCGAACTCTTTCCAACGTTGGAGCGCCCGAGGAGCGCGACCTCAGGCGCCGAGTCTGGAGGCAGGTCACGGTAGCGCGGGTAGCTCGCGACAAATGCGATGTGCCGTACAATCTTGCTCGCGTCCACAACCGACCCCCTACCTCAGGTCAGGCGGCCAAGTGCTCCTTAAGGGTGCTACCGATCATGGCCGGGTTCTTCACAACGACGGCGCCCGCGTCTTCGAGCGCCGCAAACTTGTCGGCTGCCGTTCCCTTTCCGCCCGCGATGATCGCCCCCGCGTGGCCCATGCGCCGCCCCGGTGGTGCGGTGGCGCCGGCGATGAACGAGAAGACCGGTTTTGTCATCTCTGACTTGATGTAGGCAGCCGCCTCCTCTTCCGCCGAACCACCAATCTCGCCGATCATTACCACGGCCTCGGTGGCTCCGTCTGCCTCGAACATGCTCAGCGCGTCCACAAATCGCGTCCCGATAATCGGATCACCACCGATCCCCACAGCCGTGGTCTGGCCATAACCCTCGCGCGTGAGCTGGTCGACCGCTTCATAAGTAAGTGTACCCGAGCGCGAAATGACTCCTATTGGACCCTCAGAGAAAATGCTCGCGGGCATGATGCCCACCTTGGCCTGTCCGGGACTGATGACGCCGGGGCAATTGGGACCAACGAGGTTGGCACCCCGCTCCTGTACATAGGCGTAGGCGGTGACCATGTCGCGAACCGGGATACCCTCCGTGATACACACAATAGTCGTAATGCCCGCATCAGCCGCTTCCATGATCGCGTCCGCCGCAAATGGTGGGGGTACGAAAATGACGCTCGCGTTCGCGCCCTCTTTTTCAACCGCTTCCGCGACGGTATTGAAGACGGGTCGGTCGAGGTGCATTTGCCCGCCTTTGCCCGGAGTCACGCCCCCAATCAGCGGGGTGCCGTACTCGATCATCTGCTCGGAGTGGAACGTGCCCTCCTTCCCCGTGAACCCCTGGACTACGAGGCGGGTGTTGCGGTCAACGAGAATGCTCATAAGTAACGCCGACGTCGGGCGGGCGGATTAAATAGCGGATTATGAAATAGCCTGCGAATCGAGACCGCAAAGCTAATCCGCCGAACGCCGAATTGCCCAACAAAAGCGTGAAGGCGCCACAAATTCAGGCGATCACGTACCGGTCGCTTCGCTAGCTCCAGACTGGGAACCAGCAGATGGTTCCTCGGTGGTGCGCGGGGCGGGTGTACCCTGAACCGGAGGACGAGGCGGCTGCACGCGCTGGGAGCGATTGTCGTCCAGCGTCAGCTCGTCTGAAATCTCGCGCGTGGCCTGCTTGAATTCCCGGATGCCTTTGCCCATACCGCGGGCGATCTCCGGAATGCGCTTGGCACCGAAGATCAGCAGCACGGCGAGAAAGATGAGAATGAGTTCGAGAGGACCTAGTGTTCCCATATCCGTAGGGGGCTACCTTGTGGCTGCAAGTATCGGTGCGTTTCGACTGAAACCATAATATCGAACAACTTCCGGACTCTTGGGTTCTCGTTTTAACCCACGCAAGCACCCATTCAGCCAGAATGCAGCATCCCCCCACCCTTTCGCGCGAAACCATACACTCCTGGCCCAAAGCAGAACTCCACTGCCACCTCGATGGGTCGCTTCGCTTGGACACCCTTCTCGAGATGGCGACCGAGCAGGGCAAGGTCGGGCTGTTGCCTGCCGACAACCGAGCAGACCTCGAAGCCGAACTGCTCGCGGTAGATGACTCGGCCTCTCTCGAAGCGTACCTGGCCTGGTTTCGGTACTCGATCCCGATGTTGCAGTCCTACAAGGCGCTCTACCGTGCTGCGTATGAGCTGGCCGAGGACTGCGCCGCCGAAAACGTCCGTTATCTGGAGGTCCGGTTTGCCCCTATCCTGCACACCGAAGAGGCCCTCGATCTTCAAGCGGTGCTGGATGCCGTTCGAGACGGGCTGGCATCAGCCGAACGCGACTTTAGCATCCGAACTTCGATTATTGTCTGCGGCCTCCGCGACCGCTTCGAGAGCGCCTCGCTGCAGCAGGCCGAGTTGGCCGTCACAAACAGAAATAATGGTGTTGTCGCCTTCGACCTGGCGGGAGGCGAATCCGGAAATCCGCCGAAGCACCACTTGCACGCTTTCTATTACGCCCGCAATCATCTGCTCAACCTCACGGTTCATGCGGGCGAGTCATTTGGTCCGGATTCGATTCGTCAGGCGGTCTTCTATTGCGGCGCGCATCGAATCGGCCACGGCATCACGCTGCATCAGGATCAGGAACTGATGCAGTACTTCGTCGACCATCGGATACCGCTGGAGATTTGCCCCACATCTAACGTGCAGACCCGTGTGGTTGACTCGTTTGAGAACCACCCAATCAGTCGGTTCGTGAGCGCGAACGTCCCGGTAACCGTAAACACAGACAACCGTCTGTTTTCACGGACCTCGCTCACAGAGGAGTTGTGGCGCGTCCATACGAAATGTGGGGTGGGTGCTGACGAACTGGCCAACATCGTCAGAAACGGATTTCGTTTCGCCTTCCTCGACTACGCCGCGCGCCAGGCGCTGTACGCATCAGTCGACCATGAATTGCCACCTGTCGCGGCGCGGGCGGATGATAACTCAGTGTCGTGATGACCCACGAGATCTATCGAGCAGACGCCGTATTCGGCACGCTGGAGATACCGTCAGACAAGAGTATTGCGCATCGCGCGGCACTTCTTGCCGCCATCACCGATGGCGTCTCTCGACTGGTCCACTACCCAGATTCCCAGGATCCGCAGAGTACGCTGTCGTGCCTGCGCGCGCTCGGGGTCGAAATTGTAGATGAAGATGGAATACTGGTCGTGCACGGCCGCGGACGGTACGGCCTGGCGCACGTCGACCCGTCAAAGCCGGTGATCGATTGCGACAACAGCGGCACAACCATGCGACTCCTCGCAGGGATTCTCGCCGGCCAAGCCTACACATCGACACTGGTTGGAGACGCGTCACTCTCCAGGCGGCCGATGGACCGCATCGCCACTCCGCTTCGGCTCATGGGTGCGGGCGTCGAACTCCGCGATGGTGCTCCGCCAATAGATATCACCGGTGGCAAACTGCGCCCGATAGAGTACCCGCTGCCGGTGCGATCAGCGCAAGTCAAGTCATGTGTACTGCTGGCGGGCCTGTTCGCCGACGGAGGCGAAACCACCGTCGTCGAATCAGCACCTACGAGGGATCATACGGAGCGGATGCTGGGCGTTCCCGTTGTCGACATCGGCGACAAGCGCTACGTATCGATTCGAAGTGATCACAGCCTTGTCCCGCAGACGTACACCATTCCGCGCGACTTCTCGTCAGCCGCGTTCTTCATCGTCGCCGCCGCGCTTGCACCGGAGGCACTGCTGCGGCTGCCGGGCGTCGGTGTCAACCCGAGCCGTGCAGCACTTCTGGATCTGCTCATCGCAATGGGCGCCAATATCACGATATCGAACAGCAGGCTACGGAGCGGCGAACCCATCGCGGACATTGACATACGTCACAGTCAGCTCACCGGCGTGGCAGTTGGTGGCGAAATCGTTCCCAATCTGATTGACGAGATTCCCATCCTCGCCGTCGCAGCGACGCAGGCGATCGGTACGACTATTATCCGCGACGCGGCCGAACTGAGAGTTAAGGAGTCGGATCGCATCGCTGCTATGGCCGAGGGGCTGTCCCGACTCGGCGCCGACGTTGCAGAGTTGAAGGACGGCCTCCGGATTGAGGGACCCACGCCGCTACAGGGTGCGGAGGTCGACGCAAAAGGTGACCACCGCGTCGCAATGGCGCTTGGCATCGCGGGGCTGGTGGCGTCTGGGGTCACGACGGTCCGAGGCTCAGAATCAGCAGCTGTTTCGTATCCCGGGTTCTGGAGTGATCTGGAATCCGTGAGCTTCAGTCAGGAGGCCCAATCGGCCAAAAAGTAGGCCGGCGACGCCCCACACGCCGCCGGCCAGTATCGCGCTAGCGATTCGTCGTTGATGCAACGAGACATGCATCTGAGGTGCGACGGGGACTGTGACCCGTCTACCAGATATAGCGCAGTCCGGCTCGCCGACCTGACACGCTCGCGTGGTTATCCGTCCGGATCCCACAAATGGAGATCCAGACGCACATTTCCGTCATCGTCAAAGGCCACACCCTCGTTGCGGAGCATGTCGGCCATGACTTGCGGACCGCCGAACTTGTTCGCCGCCGTCAACGCCCCGCGTCTGTTCACTACGCGATGGCAAGGCAGTGGGGTGTCCTTGGCCGCACCCAGCGCCCAACCAACGGTACGTGCCGCGCTGCGGCTACCGAGATGAGCGGCGATGTGACCGTACGTCGTGACCCGCCCTCGGGGAATCCTGGCCACAACATCCCAGACGCTGTCGAAGAAGTCAGACATGCCTCGTCAAAGGCTCAGACTAGCTGCCGCCCAGAATCAGCGGCAGACCGTCCTGGCCGCTGCCGACGATAACGGTCTTCGAGTTTGGCGAATTGGCCAGCTCCTGCGTCGCCTCGATTCCCTTGAACCGCAAAAACTCCGGAGACAAGCTTTCGGTGATGATGCGCTGGTACTCAGCCTGGCCCGTAGCCTCGATCTTCTTACGCTGCGCCTCGAGCGACTCCTTCTGGATCGTGAACTCGTAACGCTCAGCCTCCTGCTCTTCCTTCAGCTTGTCCTCGATCGCCGTCTTGATTTCGGTCGGGAGCGTAACGTCCCGAATCAGAACCGCGTCGACAGCGACGTATTGCGGACTGACCGCATCGCGAACGCGCGCGAATATCGACTCCTGCAGCTCCGTCCGCTTGGACGAGTAGAGCTGCTCCGGCGTGTACTGACCAACGATTTCGCGTACAGCCGACCGCAACTCCGGTTGCACCAGCTTCCGAGAGTAGTCAACGCCGTACTCGGTGTGTAACTGAGGCAGGGTACTGGCGTCCGGCCGCCACCGAATCGAGACGTCCATCTCAATTGACAGGCCGTTTGAAGAGAGCGCCTGCAGCGCCTCAAGCTGCTCCTGGACGCGGAGGTCGTAGCGGATGATCTTCGCCCACGGCGGGTAGACCTTCAAGCCTTCGCCGTACGTCTTGTCCAGATCGGTGCCACCAAATACCGTGTATTTCACCCCGGCGTAGCCGGACGGAATCGTGGTTGTCATCAACCCGCTGATGATCATGAGTGCGACCAGACCGATGACTCCGAATACGGCAAATCGGCTGAAAGTGCGGGTAACGTTGGGGTAATTGTTGCTCATTGCTGGTAATCGCCGAGGGTATAACTTGTGCGTTTCTGTGGCCGAGCGTTCGTAAACTGCGGCGCACCACCTATGTACTCACCACTGCCCTTCTGGTTTTGGAGCTGACCGCCGCTGCGCTACGTGCCCTGGACGACGTCTGTGGCGGGCGCCTGCAGTCTGACGTCCCACTCGCTCCCCTCACAACCTTCCAGATTGGCGGACCGGCCGACTACCTGCTGGAGGCCAGGTCGGCGACGGAGCTGTCTGAAGCCGTTGTGACTGCCCGCGGGTATGGAATCCCCATGTTCGTTCTCGGCGCCGGGGCCAACATTCTCGTCGGTGACCTCGGCTTTCGGGGTCTAGTAATCCGTAATGGCGCCCGCAACGCGACGCTCGACCCCGACTCAGGACGCCTAGTGGCAGAGAGCGGCGCAATGGTCTATCCCGACATAATCAACCTGACGGTTGAAGCCGGACTGTCGGGGCTCGAACACTACGCCGGCATCCCGTCCACCATCGGAGGGGCACTCTGGCAAAACCTGCACTTCCTCTCGCCCGCACCTGAGCGGGAGCGCACAATGTTCATCGAGGAGGTCGTGCACGAAGCAGACATCCTCACTGAAGACAACGACCGCCAGACCGTCGGTGCCGACTGGTTCAACTTCGGATACGACTACTCGACCCTGCACGACCGGGACGTCATCGTACTTGCCGCGTCGTTCAACCTCGAACCAGCTGAACCCGAACGGATGAATAAGATCATCGAGGAGAACCTTGAGTGGCGTGCCGCCCGACATCCTCCGTTGGGCGCGGAGCCGAGTGCGGGCTCGATCTTCAAGAAGATAGACGGCGTCGGCGCCGGGCGGCTGATCGACCGCGCCGGACTCAAAGGATTCTCGATCGGCGGTATCGAGATCACACACCGCCACGCCAACATCATGATCAATCGCGGCGGCGGCACAGCGGCTGACGTTCAACGAATGATACACCACGTTAAGGAAGTCGTGCAGACACACTCGGGCTACAGCCTGGAACCCGAGATCATGTTCGTGGGTGAGTTTTCAGCTATCGAGAGTTGAGGTGCCTGATCACACGATCAATACGACCAAGGCCAGACGAATCGGCAACTGGAAAGGGGCGCTCGTTGTCCTGGCAAAAGACCTGCGGCTCGAGTGGCGTAGTCGGGTTGCCGTAAACGCCCTCCTGACGTTTGTCTTGTCCGCCGTCTTCCTCGTTGTATATGCGGTCGGCAACGACGACCTGGGCGAGCGCACCGTTTCGGCGCTGGTCTGGACGGTGGTTGTCTTCTCGGCGGCTGTGGGGATGAGCCGATCCTTCGTCGCGGAAGAAGAGCAACAGACGTCAACGCTCCTTCGCCTCCACGCGTCTCCGGGCGCGGTCTACGCGGGCAAGTTGCTGTTCAACTTCGCGCTCTTGCTCGTCGTTAACGGCCTTGCCATGCTGGTGTTCATATTCATGCTCAACCTGCAACTGGGCACGCCCGCATTGGCGTGGGCCGCGGTCGTGCTGGGAGCACTGGCGCTGGCGGGCGCAACTACGCTGCTTTCGGCGATAGTTGCGAAGACACGCGGTGGTGCGGCGATGCTCCCGATTCTCCTCTTTCCGCTTCTTCTTCCGTTGCTCGGTGCCGCCGTGCGGGCGATGACGTTTGCCTTTGCCGACAGCGGAGCGTGGGAGCAGGCACGCGACGACCTGATCACGCTCGGCGCGTTCGCGGGCGTGACAATCTCGGCTTCGGTAATGCTATTTGATCAGGTCTGGAACGACTAGCAAAAGTGATCGTTTGCGCCCCGTGAAAAACCGCTACCCCATTATTCGCACACTCATCATCCTCTGGATGAGTGTAGTTATTGTCGGCGCGTTCCTTATGGACATCCCCCGCATGTCCATCCTTGAGCATACCGCCCGCAATCTCTATTTCCACGTTCCGATGTGGTTCACGATGATGGCCGGGATGACGGTGTCGGTTGTCTACGCTGTGCGGAACCTGCTGCAACCCAATCTGGACTTCGACGGCCGTTCGGCCGCCGCCGCGCGGGTGGCGATGTTGTTCGGGTTGCTGGGTCTGATCACCGGTATTATCTGGGCAAAGGTTACGTGGTACCAGGGGACAAACGTCTGGTGGAATTTTGATCCGCGCCAGACGTTCGCCGCAGTTTGCCTCCTTATTTACGGTGCGTACTTCATGTTGCGCCGCCAGCTCGAGGACCCGGAACAGCGAGGTCGCATCTCTGCGGTCTACAACGTGTTCGCCTTCACGACGATGCCGTTTCTGCTTTACGTGCTGCCGAGACAGGTGCAGAGCCTGCATCCGGGCGCAGACGGGAACCCGGCTTTTAGTGACATCACCGATCCACGGATGCGGTTGATATTCTACCCTGCCGTAATCGGCTTCATCGCAATATTCTGGTTACTATACAATCAACGCGTCCGACTCCAGCGTGTCGGGCGTCGAGTTGGCCAGGATCGCTAGCACAACTACGTGATAACCCGCGGCTATGAGGCACGAAATCCCTTTGATCTGGCACCCCGTCCCGCAGGACGCCACAGCTGACTCCCAAGCCGTATCCGACGCACAGACGGCGTACGACAGCGTCTGGGCCGACACCTCAATGCCGGTGCAGCAGTCAACGGGCCTGGAGGCCCAGCTACTGAAGGAGGATAAGCTGTACGCTGTCCTGGCCGTTGTCTTGATCATCTGGCTCGGGATCGTGTTCTTCCTGCTCAGAACCGACCGGCGAATTGATCGTTTGGAACGTCGGGTCGATACCCAGAACAGCGATTCCTGAAACCCCGACTCCATGAATACCCGCGCGATTGTTGGCCTGGTAATGCTTGTTGCGTTTACGGTCGTCCTGCTTACGACGTTTGCGAGCCAGGTCGGCGAGTACCAGAACTTCGACGACGCCGCCAGTACGGGCAAAAGGGTTCACGTAGTTGGCGAATGGGCTGCTGAACACCCAATCGCCTACGATGCGGGTTCGAATGTCTTCTCGTTCCACATGCGCGACGAGGCGGGTTCACTGCGGGAGGTGCACTACACAAATCCGAAACCCGCGAACTTCGAAGACGCCGAGCGGCTGGTCATCGAAGGTCGTGCCGAAGGCGAGATATTCGTCGCCGACAATATCCTCGTCAAGTGCCCGTCCAAGTACAACGAGACGGAGGCACCGCAGGTAGACGTCGGCACCTGAACGTCGCACTATTGCCGTACGCTAGCGGCGGTCTCGATCAGGGCAACCATCTCCGCCAGGGTGCTCCGCCCGCCGTCGGCGTCGTACCATGCGAACTTCTCGCGCATGAAGTCGCGCGAACGCATCGAAGACTTGTTCGCAATCGCCCAGTCCTGAAGTGCTGACGGCCGTTCGACGAATGCGCCGACCGAGCCACCGGCTTTGTTCAGAAGCAAGACGGTCGGTGTTGCCGCGCGTCCGTCTGGCGTGCGGTTGCCTTCCATGATGTGGCGCGCATCGTCAGGGTGGACGATACGAAGCTCCAGGTTTCTTGCGTTTGCAGCGAGGTGCGCCAGGTACGGAATGGTGTTCGCTGAGTCACTACAGCCGTCGACGGCCACAACCAACATCCGGTATTCGCCGGCCGTGTCCTCGACGCGTCTGACAAGGTCCGCCGACCGGTCCAGCAGCTTTGCCGCAGAGTCTGTGTTTGCCGTCCACATCCCCTTCCTCGAGGTTGCCGCCTCAAGAAACTCCTCATAGGTGGCACCCGAGCCAAACAGCACATCATAGTCTGGTGTTGCGTCAGTTGTACTGTCCTGCGCCGTGGCACATCCGACCAGCAACAGCGCGATTCCGAATACGGCAGGTAACAGCTTTCGGGTATTCATGATTGACGTGCTACAGGTAGATGGCCGTTGCGAGCAGGAAGAAGACAAGTGTTCCAAGAATGTCGTTCGTCATCATGATGAACGGCCCCGTGGCGATCGCCGGGTCAACTCCGATGCGATGGAACAACAGTGGGATCATCGCGCCGATGGTCGTCGCCATGATGATGACTAATACCAGCGAGAGGCTAGCGGTTGCGGCAAGCCTGACGGCGTTGTCGCCACCGCCCAGAATAGCGACAACGGCCAATCCGAGGATGACTGCCAGTATCAGCCCATTGAGCGTGGCGACCGCGCCCTCTTTGAATAGCCTTGGTATCAGATCTGAAGGCCAGACCTCTCCCGATGCCAGCCCCTGGACGGCGATTGCAGAACTCTGGATTCCCGCGTTTCCCGCCATTGCCATAACGATGGGAATAAACGAGGCGAGTATTGTAGCCTCTCTCAGTTGATCTTCGAACTGGGCGATGACGAGGGCAGCCATCCCGGCGCCCGCGAGTCCAACAAGCAGCCACGGGATGCGACCGCGACTAATTGTGAGTACGGAGTCCCGAGGCTCCTCTCCCCCGGAGACACCGCTCATTCGCTGGAAGTCTTCCTCCGCCTCTTCGCGAAGAACGTCGACGACGTCGTCGATCGTGATGCGGCCGAGCAGGACGCCCGCTGAGTCGACCACCGGAAGCGACACGAGATCGTAGCGTTCCATCACGCGGGCCACCTCTTCCTGGTCGACGCCAGTCTCCACGGTGACCGGATCAATATCAACCACGTCGGCGATTCGAACGCCGGCTTGCGAGAGCAGCAGTCTCTTCAGCGAAACGCTACCGACAACCCGCTGCTGTCCGTCGAGCACAAAGACTGAATAGATTGGCTCGACGACCTCGGCCTTGCGGCGGACTTCCTCCGTCGCGTCTTCCACCGTCCAGGCCTCAGGGACGGCGACATACTCCGTACCCATGATACCGCCGGCGGTATCCTCCTCGTAGCGAAGTAGCACCTCGATGGACTCGGCGTCGTCAAGCGCCGGCAGTACTTCGCTTGCGATTTCCTCCGGCAACTCCGCCAGGACGTCGGCGGCGTCGTCGGAGTCCATCTCGTCGAGGAACGCGCTGATCCGGTCGGTATGCAAGTCGGCCAGCAGCTGCAGCCGAAACGAGTCGTCCAGTTCTGGCAGTACCTCCGCGCCGACCTCGGGGCTCAGCCAGCGAAAGAAGATATCAGCGGGCTCGCGCGCCAGATGCTGCAGAAGCACAGCGATGTCAGCAGCGTGCAGATCGGCAATGATGTTGGACACCATGGGCCGCTGACCCGCGTCGATCAGCGCCGAGATGTTGTCAACCAACTCGGAGTCCACTTCAAATCGCGAGCGTACTTCGGATGTTATGTTTCCGTCCTTTGCCAGTGTCCTTGCTGCGATCTGCCGGTAGGGGATGCGAAAATAGGGTCAGGCCGGGGCTTTATGAAGCGGCGGCGCGTCGGATCCCTTGCGCCATCGTCCGCAGCCATGTGCGGCGTGTCCCGGACTGGTGAACCGTCACGTGCCTTCAACACGCTTGACGAATTGCGCCAGCTCAACGAACTCGGAGGGCACCAGCTCTTCTGCGCGTTTGCCAGACCACTTCTCGGGCAGCGGATGCCCACCAGTCAACAGCTTTGCCAGGCTGTTTCGGAGCGTCTTTCGACGCTGATTGAATGCTGCGCGGATGACGGACCTCGCGGCGCGGCCTTCGATTGCCTCGTCGCGACCGAACATGTTGATCCGAACAACGGCGCTTTCTACAGCCGGTTTTGGGTCAAACACGTTCCGGGATACCCTGAACAGGATTTGGGGTTTGCCGGCAAGCTGTGTGGCTACCGATAGGATACCGTAGTCTTTTGTACGTGGAACCGCCACCAGCCGTCGCGCAACCTCGAGTTGCATCATAACGACGATCTCAGTCACCGGCGCCTCCGCATCCAGTAAGGAGAAGAGGATTGGTGTTGTGATGTTGTACGGAAGATTGCCGACGACATACAGGGCGTCGCGCTCACCGCAGAGTTCACTCCAGTCGATGGCTAGCACATCCTGATGCCGCACATCGAGCGAGGGGTACGTAGACTGAAGGTGCGAGACCGCACGGTCGTCGACCTCAATCGCAATCAGATTGTCGAATCGCGCAAGCAGGTCTGCGGTCAGCGCACCCAGCCCCGGTCCGATCTCCACAACCTGATCGTTGGCGCCCGCGCGTACGCTGTCGACGATTTTCCTGGTGATGTTTGCGTCGCGAAGAAAGTGTTGACCGAGACGCTTGTTGGGGCGCATGAGCGGCTACCGGTAGGGCCGGTCAAGATAGGATTTGGCGCGTTCGTGCGCGCTCGCCCAATCCTTCATTCGCAACACCTCACGGTAACGCTGCAAGGCAACATCGCGCTGCCCGAGCGCGTCGTACGCCATGCCCTGGCGAAGGCGACCAAGCACTTTAAAGTACGTATCCGCTTTGTTGCGAGACGACAGCGCCTCCAGTTGCAGCAGGTAGGTAAGCGCCTCGTCGAATGATCGACGAATCATACGCTCGCGGGCGATGTAGTAGAGTGCTTGCTCAGCAAGCGCGTCGTTGTAGCCGAACTGACCAACCTTGTACTTTTCCAGTACGCCGCGGTATATCTCCGCACTCTCTGCCCAGCGTCCTGACTGCGCCAGTATCCGCGCCTCGATCGATCGAAAGAAGGCGTTGTTGGGATACCGTTCGACGAGCCACCGGGCGTATTTCAGGCTCTCCGGATAGTTGCGCTCATAGAGGAAGTGGATTTGGACAAGAAAGTAAACTGCCTCTGTCTGGATGTAGTGCCCCTTCGATGCGGTGCGCTCGATTAGTTGCAGTCCCCGATCCCGATCCCCTCGCGGGAAGAAGCCCATCACCGGTTTGACAAACGGATGTTTTTCTGGCACCACGGCTGCGAAGTAGTCGTAGATCCCTTTCCCAAACGCGTAATCATCGTTACCCGGATCCATGGCTGGGACGGCGAGGACGTAGTCCATCGCGCGCTTGCCGTCCATCGCTGCTTTGAACCAGTCGCCCCGATTCGACCGAAGTCGCCCGCGGAAACCCAGTGCCGCCCCCTTGAAGAACCGCGCATCGACGTTGTCCGGGTCGCGCTTCAGGAGGCGGTCACACCGTCGGATGACCTCGTCCATCGCATCAAAGAAAGCGTGATCATTTGACTCGTCGGAGAGGTCCAGTAGAATGGTCCACCATGTGGTAAGCGACTGCAGAAACGGACCCACCGGGTGTTCTGGATAACGCTCTCCGATCGTTTCAAATCTCGCTGAGGCGGCATCGAGTCTAAGGTCGTAGAGATCGCTTATGCCAGCGGTCGCGAGCTCGCGGACGTCAGGGTAATCGAGGATCGACGACGGCGGAGCCGGCTGAGCAAGGGTGCCCGGCGGCAAAGCCACAGCCAAAATGACTGCCAGGAGCGCTGATATGGTCGTTGATCTGCCCATCCCCTACGTCACCTGTCTCAGCGTCTGCTGTGCCCTTTAATCGGGACACTACTGGCAGAGCTCGCGGGACAGGGAGCTATGGAATTCGTGTTTCGACCGGTAATCCGGCCGATCCACGTAGTCGCAAGGACCGGGCCGAAGCGCTTGCTAGGCGTCTTTCCTGGTAATCCGCCGCGTGCCGGCATACAAAGACGCGACCGCAACGATCTTCAGCATGTCGATCGGGATAAACCGCAACCAGCCCCGATCAATCGAATCGAACCACGTGGCGTGACCCGCGGCGTAGTGCAACCAGATTACGCCACAGGTGAAGAGCACAGCCGAAGCAGCCAGCAGTGAAACGATGCTCCCAAACCCGAAATTCCACCGGCTCGACAGCCAGCCGCCCACAACTGCGGCGAGCGGATACCCTATGAGGTACCCTGTGCTAACTGCTCCTGAGAGGTAGGTCAGTCCATGACCGTCGCCAGCGAAAACCGGCATGAACAGCCCGGCAGTCAAGTAGAGCATTTGCGCTAACATCCCGTTGCGCCAGCCAAGGAACAGTCCGCTACCATAGACGGCCAGCGTCTGCAGCGTGAACGGCACTTCCCAGACTGCAACCCTCAGCTGCGCACCCAGTGCCGTAAGCGCCGCAAATCCGACGATACCGATGACCTGCACAAGGGCCGAGGCATCAGCGCCGCGCAGGATGTCTACGTTGGACGCAAAGCGCGTGCGAAGTGACGGGGTCAGCTGGTTCTGCATGTCAGGTGACGGGTATCTATTCCGTGTGGTTCGTTGACCGTGAGCCGCAAAAATACGAATCTCGGTCAGTAGTGCCACACGATCCCGTCTTTGCGCCCGTGGTCGGTAAGCTGGTCGTACTCCTTATTCCGCTGCTCGATCAGAGTGGAGATGCGTTGCACTTCGGCTTTTGCCCGTGCGTCCAGCCGGTCACAGGTACTATCTGTCATGGGCAGGAGGGCTTGATACACCTCGAATGTCCCTCGACGGGACGCCTCAGCGTGCCACATCTCGTGCGCTGTCAGCTTCTTCATGAAGTCACGCCATTGTCGGGTGATCTCGTCGGGCGTGTTGTGCGGCTGCTTCCACTTCGGCAGTTCGACCACGATCTTCGTCAACACTCCGAGTTCCTGCAGCCGACAGGAACGACCATCGAACACGAGCTGATACGAGAAGCCCGTCTGGCTCCGTGTGATCCCGAAGAATGTCTCGTCGCCCGACCGTGGTCCATTGCGGCGAAGTGACAAGAGAACTTCGGCGGCGTCCCGACCCTTCACCTCGTAGTATGCGTAGTCGAGGTCAATCGTGGGCCCCGGATCAAACGCCTTCGTGGCCGTCGGTGAATCCGCCGAGGCGCGGGGCTGCGCAACCGCGATGCTTGCCGGCGCACAGCCGGCAAAGAGTAAGCATACGGCGACTAGGAACTGGCCGGAGCCAGGCGCGCGCCTTCTGGTTCGTAGTTCAGCCTTGACGCAAGCCAACGTTCAACCTCTTCCACGGGGACCCCTTTCCTGTCGGCGTAGTCACGTACCTGGTCACTCCCTATCAAACCGACATTAAAATAATCGGCCTCCGGATGTGCGAAATAAAGGCCACAAACGGACGCGGCCGGGTACATCGCCAGATGCTCGGTTAGCGAAACACCACTGTCATCGACCGACAGGAGCTTCCAGATCGTCAGCTTCTCGGTATGGTCCGGCTGGGCCGGATATCCCGGTGCGGGTCGGATGCCTCGGTACCTCTCGCGAACGAGTGCCGCGTTGTCGAATGACTCGTCGGGTGCATATCCCCAATGCTCGATACGAACCCGCTCGTGAAGCCACTCAGCGGCGGCCTCAGCCAGGCGGTCTGCCAGTGACTTTGCCAGAATCGAACGATAATCGTCTTCCTCTGCCTCGTAACGATTCACTTCGGTTTCGAGGCCAATCCCTGCGGTAACGACAAAGGCGCCCAGGTAGTCTTTTTGCCCCGCGCCTTCAGCCGGTGCTACAAAATCGGCGAGTGCCCGGTTGGGCTTGCCGCGTGTTTTGACGGTTTGCTGACGCAAGGTATGGAAGCGCGCAAGTTCGCCGGCACGGTTATCGTCTTCAAACAGTATGATGTCGTCCCCTTGTGAACCAGCGGGGAAGAGTCCGAATACCGCTCGAGCCGTCAGCACGTCGCGCTCTACGAAGTCGTCGAGCATCGCATTGGCATCGTCGAAAAGCTTCTTCGCCTCGACGCCAACCTCGCCCGCGTCGAAGATCTGCGGATACTTGCCCTTCAGTTGCCAGGTCTGAAAGAACGGCGTCCAGTCGATGTAGTCCCGCAGCACCGCCACGGGAATGTTGTCCATACGCTGCACACCAAGTTGCCGGGGTGTGGAGACAGGAACGTCTGCCCAATCGGACTCGAAGCCATTATCACGAGCCTCCGCTATCCCTAAATAGGAGGCGGATCGGTGTCGCCTGGCGTGCGCCTCGCGGAGACTGTTGTACTCATCCGCTACGGCGTCAGCAAACGCCTCGGACTGCCCTTCGCTGAGCAGTTCCGAGACAACGGTCACGCTTTTGGAGGCATCAAGGACATGCACGACAGGGCGCTCGTACTCGGGCGCGATTTTCACCGCGGTATGCACCTTGGAGGTGGTGGCACCTCCAATCAGCAAGGGTATGTTCATTTCCCTGCGATCCATCTCGCGGGCGACATGAACCATCTCGTCGAGAGAGGGCGTGATAAGCCCGCTCAGACCAACCACGTCTACGTTGTGCTTCTCCGCTTCGTCGAGGATCTGGGCCATCGGGACCATGACTCCTAGATCGATAACCTCATAGTTGTTGCAGCCAAGCACAACCCCAACGATGTTCTTCCCGATGTCGTGGACGTCACCCTTAACCGTCGCGAGGAGAATCTTGGGCCGCTGCCTGGCGCCACCGCCCGCGGCCTGCTCGGCCTCGATGAACGGGATCAGGTGTCCCACGGCTTTCTTCATGACGCGGGCACTCTTCACCACCTGCGGCAAGAACATCTTGCCCTCACCGAAGAGATCACCGACGATCCCCATTCCATCCATCAACGGTCCTTCGATGACCTCCAGCGGACTCGCATAGGCCTGTCGAGCCTCTTCCACGTCCGCTACGACGTGTTCGACAACACCTTTTACGAGCGCGTGCTCAAGTCTTTTTTCGACCGACTCATCGCGCCATTCGAGACCGCTTCCGTCAACGGCGCGCTCCCTGCCGGCAAACGATTCGGCGATGTCAACAAGCCGTTCTGTTGCGTCTGGCCTTCGATCGAAGAGCACATCCTCGATACGTTCGCGCAGCTCTGGCTCAATCTCCTCATAGATCGCAAGCTGCCCGGCGTTGACGATTCCCATGTCCATTCCCGCATGAATTGCGTTGTAGAGGAGTACCGCATGCATTGCCTCCCTGACATGGTTGTTGCCTCGGAACGAGAACGAAAAGTTGCTGACTCCGCCCGAAACGCGTGCGTGCGGAAGGTTCTCTTTGATCCACCGGGTTGCTTCGATGAAATCCCGACCGTACGCGTTATGCGCCTCGATCCCTGTCGCAACCGCGAAGATGTTTGGATCAAAGATGATGTCTTCGGGCGGAAACTCGATCTCGTCTACGAGGATGTCGTAGGCGCGTTGACAAATCTCGATCCTGCGCTCGAGCGTGTCCGCCTGTCCCTCTTCATCGAAGGCCATCACGATCACGGCGGCTCCGTACATCCGTACCTTCTCCGCCTGTTCGCGAAACGCCTCCTCCCCTTCCTTGAGGCTGATCGAGTTTACCACGCCCTTCCCCTGCAGGCACTTCAAGCCAGCCTCAATGACTTCCCACTTGGAGGAGTCGATGACGACTGGAACGCGAGAGATATCCGGCTCAGACGCGATGAGATTCAGGAACGTGACCATGGCCTCCTGCGAATCGAGCATCGCCTCGTCCATGTTCACATCGATCATCTGCGCGCCGTTCTCAACCTGCTCGCGGGCGACCTCGAGTGCTGTCTCGAAGTCTCCTTCGAGAATAAGCCGCGCAAAACGCCTGGAGCCCGTCACATTGGTGCGCTCACCAATGTTTACGAAGTTCAAGTCGGTTCTGAACTCCAGCGGTTCGAGGCCAGAGAGCACCAACTTCGGGGTTGATTCGCCCGTGCGCCGCGGATCATGCCGACCCGCCGCCTCAGCGATGGCGCGGATGTGGTCGGGCGTTGTCCCGCAGCAACCGCCGACGATGTTCAGGTAGCCGGCTGCCGCATAGCTGTCGACCTGCGTAGCCATGAAATCGGGCGTCTCATCGTAGCCCCCGAACTCGTTGGGCAGCCCCGCATTGGGGTGCAGGCTGGTGAACGTTGTCGCGAGTTCGCTGAGGGACTCGATGTACGGCCGCATATCTGACGACCCGAGTGCACAATTCATCCCCACGCTGAACAGGTTTGGCGCATGTCGCACCGAGTACCAGAAGGCCTCGGTCGTCTGGCCCGACAACGTTCGTCCGCTCTGGTCAGTAATGGTACCTGACAACATCAAGGGGAGGCTCACGCCTTTGGCCGCCTGCTCCAGCTTTGCGGCGACTATGCCCGCCTTGATATTCAGCGTATCGAAAGAGGTCTCGAGGAGAAGGAGGTCGACACCACCATCAATCAGCCCGCCAATCTGGACGCGGTAGGTCTCTACCAGTTCGTCGAAGGTTCGGGCACGAAAGGCAGGATTCGAAACGTCGGGAGAGATGGACAGCGTTACGTTGGTTGGCCCGATCGACCCAGCAACAAACCGCGGCTTTTCACGCGACTTCTTCGTCCAGGCGTCAGCCGCACGGCGTGCCAGTCGCGCACCCTCGATGTTGATCTCGCGCGACAAGTCCTGGAGGCCATAGTCCGCCTGCGCGATCGGAGTTGATGCGAAGGTGTTTGTCTCGATGATGTCGGCGCCGGCCGCCAGGAAATCATCGTGGATCTGTACGATAATATCGGGCTGCGTGAGCACAAGTAGATCGTTGTTGCCACGCAGATGGATTTCGTGATCCACAAACCTGTCACCCCGGAAAGCCTCCTCGTCCAGGTTGTGCATCTGCAGCATCGTGCCCATGGCGCCGTCCAACACCAGGATCGATTCGCGCGCGCGCGCGATGAGCTTCTCGTTCAACGGTCTATTGCGGGTTGCGCTTGTTGACACTTCGTATTCAGTTCGTTGCTATTGCACGCTCTCCAAGGAAACCGAGGACTTCATCCGCGAGCTCGCGGGGCTTGTCCGCGTGCACCCAGTGGCCGGCACCCGCGATTTCGACAAGCCTGGCGGCTGGGAAACGAGCGGATATGGCCGGCCAGTCTGATTCGCCGAGGTAGTCTGACTCCGAACCTCCCACAAACAGTGCCGAACCGCCAAACTGTTCGTTTGGTACCTCAGCAAGCACATTGTGGTAGTTATTCGAAATGCTTTCCAGATTCATCTTCCAATCGAATCGACCTGCGGGCGTGCGCGTCAAGTTTTTGAGCAGAAACTGCCGGACTGCCGGCGATGCCACCCCAGCGGTCGCCAGGTAGGCGTCAGCGTCTGTCCGGGTCTTCACCCGCCCCATATCTACCGACTTCAGCGCGGCTATGATGGTCTCGTGACCGCCGTTCGAAGCCACGGGTGACATATCTACCACAACGAGCCGATCCACGATTTCGGGGGCACGAAGTGCCAGAAACATGGCGACCTTGCCCCCCATGGAGTGTCCGAGCACATGCACGCGACCGAGGCCGTGCCCCGCCACAAAGCCCGCGACATCGTCAGCCATGGACTCGTAATCAAATCTATCGGCGTGCGGGGAGGCGCCATGGTTTCGGAGGTCAACCACGTAGGTCGCGTGCTGCGCTCCAAATCGCCGGCTACTTAGTGTGTGCCAATTGCCGCCGGCGCCGAAGAGTCCGTGCAGAATCAAGAGTGGCTCTCCGTCGCCGTAGCGGCGGTAGAACAGGTCCATATTGGTCAAGCGAGGGAAGTTTCTAACCACAAAAGCGGCAGGCCGTAAACACGACCTGCCGCCAATTGTTGCTCTGGAGCGGGCAATCCTCAGATGAGGCCCGCAGCCACGGCGCCTACGAGCGTGACGCCAGTAGATCCCGGATTTCGGTCAGGAGATCTTCCTGCGATGGACCCGGATCCGGGGCCGGCGCGGCCTCTTCCTCCCGCTTGAGCCTGTTCATCGACTTCACAACCATGAAGAGGACGAAGGCCACAATCAGGAACGCGATCAGCGCATTGATGAACTGGCCGTAGGCCAGAACCGCTTCTCCAGCCTCGCGAGCAGCCTCGAGCGAGGTGAATTCCTGGCCAGTCTTCGAATTCAGGACCGTAAACAGGTTACTGAAGTCCGGAGTCCCGAAAACGGACGCCACTACCGGCATGAGGATGTCGTCAACCACAGACTTGACAACGGTGCCAAATGCGGCGCCGATGATGATGCCGACGGCCATGTCGACCATGTTGCCTTTGATGGCAAACTCCTTGAATTCCTTTAGCATGCGGCTAACCTACAGGATGTTTAGGGTACTACTTAGTGCCTCATATTAGATAAAGCGCCCCTGCCGGGCAAGCAGGCCGCAACCTGGCGGCAGCTACCAGGCGTCGCCCACTTCCGGAATCGTGACGGGCAGGACACCACGTAATTCCACCTCGCCGCGCAAGCCTTCGACCGCAACGCGTGCGGTAGCAAGTGTCTGATCGTAGCCAAGCATTACGGTCCTGGCCCGTCCCAGATTTGCCGCGGCGTAGGGGTTACCAAGCAAGACGACGTGAACGTCCCGGGCACTCTTTCGAGCGCCATCCAGAACGCCGTCAAGAAGGCGAGTGATGACACGTTGCTGGCCCTTCAGGAGCCCGGCGTCACCACGACCGGAGGCGAGGCGCAGGTAGACGAATACGACGGTACGGTCCGACCGTAGCGACGATACCCCCGCCATCGCTTCTGCGTCGGTCAGTTCTGTGTTGAAGCGGACTGATTCACGGCCAGGAAACCACGCGTCCACAGAGTCCATCGCAGTTGTTATCGACTGCGAGCGCGTGAAGTTGGAGATATGGACGACATCAAAATCACCCGAGCGAAAGTCCTCTGTGTCCTGTGCCCTCCGGAAATGCGTTACTGACGCTCGTGCTATCGCGTCGGCGATCGGTCGGCCGTGAGGGGCGCCCATCAAGACATCGTACATGTTCGTTGATACCGCTGAGCCTCCCAGGTTGTGCAACCCGATCGATGCCTTCGCGACGAGAACACGCCGCGCGGACAAACGCACCCGTTCTGCGAGCGCCCGGTCCTGAGTCGCGGCGCGATGTAGGATCTGTATAGCCGCTACAGGATCCTCAGGTGTCAACAGTACATCGGCACCGGCGCGAATCGGCCTGAGCACACGATCTTCGACAGAAAGACGTGTAACCAGCGCACCCATCCGGAGGTCGTCGGTGATAACGAGTCCCCGGAAACCGATCTCGTCGCGAAGTAATCCAGTGACGATGTCCGGGCTTATCGTGGCCGGTGTCGGCTGAGAATCGTAAGCCGGAACCCAGACGTGCGCCGTCATTACAGCGGCAGGCGTCCGATTTGTCGAGACCGCATATGCGTACGGCAGGAGGTCGGTCGTCGCGAGGTCGGATTTGATACCCGGGACTGCGGCCAGTTGTGCGTGTGTGTCTTCTGAAGTGTTTCCATGCCCCGGAAAGTGCTTGAAAGTCGCGATCGCGCCCCAGCGTGCAGCCTCGGCGGCGTAGGTCGCGGAGAATCTGGCGACCTGCCGTGGGTTGTCACCGAACGCCCGAATATTGATGATTGGGTTCGCCGGGTTCGCGTTCACATCGGCGACGGGCGCAAACAGTGTGTTCACACCAATCGCCCGGGACTCGATGGCAGTAAGTCGTGCAACCGCCGCCGCGAACGTCGTGTCACCCGTGGCACCAACAGCCATACTCGACGGCAGCTCGGTTAGGTTGTTGCTGAACCGCCCGGCGCCTCTCTCGTAGTCTGCAGCGGTCAGCAAGGGTATCGTCGAATCCTCTTGTAGCTCGCCGAGCCTGTCGCGCAATTCACCCGGCGGTAATACCCGCGGCACCAGCACACCGCCCACCCCGTGATTTTCGACCAACGTCCTTACCCGCTCGCCGGCACTGGCCATATCGACGATCACCAGTTGGGCGGCCATCTCGCGGAGGGTCATGGCGCTCATCGTCTCGCGAACCCACGCCGCCGCCCCGGTGGTGTCAAGCGCTGATTGTCGCAGAACTTCAGCAGGATAGTCCCGAAATAGTTGCTCGAGCGGATCCACATCCACCGTGGCCGCGATAGTCTCCGCGCCTTCGAGACAACCCGCCACGGAAGCGGCCAGCATCACCGTCGCGAGTCCGATCAGGACGTATCTTGCCGCCATGAAACTAAATCTCCGCAACGAATATGAGCGGGCGCGACGTGCTGCGGCCCGCGCCGACGTACAGGCTGCGGTAGTCCTTTGCGTGGCTGCGCTGTCTGTCATCGTCCACATAAAGTTCGGCGGAAGGCGATTCTTCGTCGATTTGTTTGGCGAGCAGTTTGCGTCTCGCGACGCGCGCAATCTCTGGTCCTGGGGCTGGTGGTTTGCGTTCCAGGGTGTTACCGGATTTGTGATTCCCGCACTCCTCCTGCTCGTCGTCTTTCGAAGAAAGATAGCCGAAATCGGTCTTGGTCTGGGCGACTGGAAGTTTGCACTCACGATTGCTGCCGCCTACGTACCGTTGGTGCTCATCGGCACATGGGTGCTGTCTGACCAAACGGCTTTCCAGCAACAGTACCCCCACCTCGACGCGGCCGCCCGGTCCTGGCGCATCTTCATCGCCTATGAGTTGCTTTTTGTCTTCTACTGGATCGGATGGGAATACCTCTGGCGGGGCTTTGTTCTTTTCGGCACGGCGCCCGCGTTTGGGATCAACGCCATCTTCGTCCAAACGATGCCGTTCGCAATCCTGCACATGAACAAGCCGATGCCCGAAGCCCTGCTCTCCATCGTCGGTGGTGTCGCGCTCGGCGCCCTGATCTGGAGGTGCCGATCATTCTGGATTGCCGTGCCCATCCACGCAGTGCAGATGCTCAGCCTCGATTTATTCTGCACCCTTCGAGCAAGAAGTGGGGCAGATGGCATTGGACTCGCCGCGCTCGGCGAGGCCTTTGGCGCCCTCTTCTAGTCCTACAGCTTGTAGGTCAGACTCAGCATGTGACCGGGGCCGCCAAAGCCGTCGTCGAAAGCGACAACCGCGTAGTCAAAATTGAACGCGTCGTACGAAAGCCCCAGACCCAACGTCGGTCCTCGCAGCTCATCATTCGAGATGTATCCGAGTCTCGCGACGATCGTTTCCAATACAACGCCCGACACGCCAACGTGAAATCTGTTGAGATCTGTGTTCAGGTTTCGTTCGAGTTCAACGCCCACCGTCAGGTCTAGCAGTGGGAATCCGTCGTCCACCGCGATAACCTGGAACGGAAACACCGCGACACCGGTGCGCAGCGTCAGTGGTAGGTCATTGCTGACCGCCGCCAGCTCGGACAACTGGCCAATGTGCAGAAGCGATGCCCCAACCATGACACCTTGGTCAGTCAAATCAACGATGATCCCGAGATCAACGCTTCCTCCGCGCGCCCGACTGCCGGCTATTCGCTGGGTCACAAATCGGGCAGAAGCGCCCGCCCGCAGTACGCCAAAACTCGCCGCGATGGCCCCACCGCTGAACAGGGACGACGTATCGTTGTCTTCATCACCGACATCACGAGCAACGAGAAAGACGGCAGCACCAATTCCCGGTGCGACACGCGCGCGACCTGCGAGGCCGTACGTTCTTGTGCCGCCAACCCAAATGTGATGGGCGATGCCGAGCTCGGTCGGCCCGTCCGCCGCAACGGTCGCGGGATTCCAGAAGTAGGAGAACGCGGATTGGCGAGCTCCGATTCCCAGATCACCAACGCCCGCGCCCGCAGCGTCGATACCGGTCGTAAGGATCGGCAGCACATCCTGCGCGCGCGCTTCGCGGGGCCCAAAAAAGACAAGACCCAGCGTCGCAAGCGGAAGCATCCAACAAGCCGACCGCGCGCGCATCAAAGAAAGACCCGCAGCGTCAGCATATGCATTGCGCCGGTCGCGGCCGGCTCTAGCAGAAAGGCATATCCGGCCCGGAGCTGCAGATTGCCGAGCGGTTGCGCAACTCTAAATCCGGCTGTTGGCACTGCGCCGTCGACCAAGTCGTCCCCCATTCGATCAATACCTGCCAGCACAGAAAACTCGGAGCTCAACGCGTACTCAGCGCCAATCCTGACCTGGGCGTTGGTACGAAAGACGGTCTCCGAATCTGATACCTCGAATGGTATCCCGCTGAGCAATTCAACGGTTGAGGACCGCGACTCCATACTCTGTACGCCGAACTCGGCCTCTCCGTTGACACGAATACGGGCGCCGGGTGGCGCATACGAGACGCCCGCCTTGAATCTGCGTGGGAAGTTGTCTGTGGTCGTTTTGCCGCCGCTACCAAACGCGGCCGACGTGTCCCATTCGTATTTCGCGAGGAGATCTTCGACAACAAGACCAACGGTGATCGCGGGCGCAGCCTGCCAGAGCAATCCCGCGTCCAGGCCTACGGTATTTACGGCGTCGACCTGAGGAAGCAGGTCTGACCTGAAGAGCTGCAGCGTCAGACCAGCGGACACATCGTCGGCGAGCTTGATTCCAAACGCCATGAACATCGCGAACTCATCCGTCGACAGATTCCCCGTATGGAAGCCCGAGTTGTCGCGGCCGTCGATCTTGGATACCCCAGCGTGCACGAGGCCGAGCGCAATTCCTGCGCGCGGTCGCAACGGCGCGCCAAACTGGATCGACTGCAGCTGCCTGTCGAGTCGCAAGTACGCCGCAGACAGGCCGAAGTGCTGCCCTGTCAACATCGGCGCAAGCGCCGGATTGTAATACGGGGAGGTATGACCCGATGCGTCAGCCACAACAGCATTGCCAAGCGCGATGCCACGGGAGTCGAAACCGATGCGGGCAAATGCGCCAGTGGCCTGGGCTCGAGCGGGCACCGAGATACCAGCACCAACCACGAGGGCCAGCCCGGCGAGTAGGATATGTCGGCGAAATCGCTGCCTCATTCAATCAACAGGATTTTGCCCCATACAACACCGGCACTTGTGTCAACCGAATAGAAGTAGGTACCGTTGCCCATGCGAAGACCGCGCCCGTCCGTGCCGTCCCAGACTGACTCTGAGAGGCCCGCGGAACGTGTCTCGGTCGGAAGGCTCCTGACGTGGTTCATTCCAAAGTCGTAAATGTCCACGCTGACCTGAGTTTCTGTTTCGGTCTCGTACCGGATTCGCACGAACGTGTCTGCAACCGGCGAGAACGGGTTCGGATATGCAAACGTCTCGACGCGTGGGACCTCCTCGGTCTCAACTTCCGGCTGAAGCGGTACCTCGACCCGAAATGTGGACCACGTCTGCCCCCCGTCGAGACTCTTCAGCAAGCCATCCTCAGTCCCCACCCATAGGGCATCGTCGGTGGCCGCCACGGCCAGAACGTCGCTACCGACTTTGATGGGACGATCGTCAGGAGACGCCAGCCGGAAATCCCGGATGGTTGTCCACGTCGCACCGTCGTCTTCAGACACGAAGAGACCGCTGGTTCGACCGGCGACGTAGGCGTTCCCGTTCGCGAAAGCAAAGTCAATAAATCGCTCGCCTGTCAACACCTGCTCAAACGTCTCACCTCCATCGCGCGTAACAGACACCCCGCTTCGACCGCCGGCATCTCCCGTTTCAAGCGCCTCCCACGTCGCCATCCAGATCGCGGTCCCCTGATCGGAAGGCTGCTCCTCGATCGAAACAACCCAGCTACCTGTCATTGAAGTCGGCGTCCCGTCGGGCTCAATGCGGCGCCACGCAATCCCATCCGAGGAGACGTTTACGCCCTTCGGCGTACCCGCCCAGATTGTACCGTCGGAAGCCACAAGGACCGAGAAGCCCATGTGGTTGAAGTTGCCGAGGTTACCGCGTCGCGGCTCGATCCGGAACGTGTATGGCTGATCCGGTGCGATCTCGCTCAGCGTATCCGGCGGAAGCACAACCCGGCTCCAGGTATTCCCACCGTCTACCGATTTTCGAAGTCCGCTCGCCCAACCGGCGACCCACGTTTCGTCTCGGATCGGGTCGTAGTCGAGATCAAATGGTGGGCTTTGCTGGTCAACTATCACGTCAAGGGCTGGAAGCGTACTTACACCGTAGACGACCGTCGTGTCCCCCGGGCTGTCAATCTGGGAGATGCGATACTCGAAGGTTTCCCCACCATCGGTGGAGACGAGAAACCCCCCCGCGGTCTGTACACCATCGTTGGCGGCGTCGTTGTAGCCCAGCCCCACCCACACGGTCTCGCCCTCGATATCGATGGAGAAGGCCCGACTCTCTTCGTTGCGTCCGGCAAGAACCAGCTCCAGGTTGGGTGCCTGCCAGCTAGCCCCTCCGTCTGTGGTCAGACTCAGCAGCGGTCCTACCCAGACGGAGTCGCCGTTGGCGAAGACATTCGTCACCGAGTTGCCAAGAATTCCGTCGGCGGGCTCGAGGGCTTGCGCGGCGCGTTGATCCACGGCGCTCGGCGCGAACTGTTGCCCCACTGCGACACCGGGAAGCAGCAGCATCGCAATCCCGATGCAGCTGAGAATCATCAGTAGTGTTGGTCGCTGACGGCGCATGACTAGTTGATGGTAACAGTCTTCTGCACTACTGCGCTCTCGTTGCCATTGCGATCAAACGCCTGCAGCTCAAACACCGCCGGCCCTGCCGGCGAGCCGACTGGTACGTTAAACGCTGCCGTCCATTTGCCGTCGCCGGCCTCGGCATCACCCGCCGTGTCGCCGTCGTCGAACATATTGAATGACTCACCACTCGGCGTCTTGATCTGTACGCGCAGCACGTTGACTGCGCCGTCGGGATCGGTGACTGTCGCTACGATGAACAACGTGGCCGGCGGCGTCAGCACCTCGGGAAACGCCTCAACGAGCGTGATCTCTGGTGGACTGCCCGGTGCGTTTGTCGCGTCCAACAGGAGATTGCCCTGAACCTGGTTGCTTAGTTGGCCGGCCGCATCAGCAGCATAGACAACGACGGTGTAGTTGCCCGGCTGTCCCACCGGCAGTCGAAGTGTCTCTGAGACGGAATAGCGGGATGCCGAAGCCGCACCGAGTGTGCCGACGGCCACGGGCGTGCCTGACCGCAGCGGGGGACGCACGACGAAGTAGACCGAATCGAGGTCACCGGCCTCAACCGTGGCCGAAATCTGCAGCGAAACGTCGAACTCACCGTCGACGATGTCGCTCGGGTCGATCTGCGAAATGTCGATAACCGTCGGCGAGAACGACAGGTCTGAGATAGCGGGCGGAGTATCGCCGAGGTCGCGAACGCCCGGTACCGCATCGCAGCTCGAAAGCAGGAGACAGGCCGCGAGTCCTAGAACCGATAGAGTAAACTGCGACCGCAAAACTGGTGGGGTGCGTGTGATGAGTCCGGAAAACGATCCGACCACCAAGCGGTTCCGAGTCACTAGACCGTGTACAACGGCCTGATACTGAAGCATAGCATGAACACCAGAATCGACACGTAGCCCAACAGTCGCCGGTTGGGCGTAAGCGGCTCCCAGTACAACACCGGCGGATGGTCCACCTTGATAACGAATACAATCAGCAGACTCCAAACGAGCCAGCCTGAGTAGCCGAACTGCGTTACCGCCGGTCCAATCACGATCCCGATGGCTGTTAGCACAACAATGCCGACCAACGCCGGGGCGATCAACGCGTGGTCCCGATCAAACAGGCGCCGCAGATAGAGGTACAGCAGGCCAGAAAGCGCAATCCAACGCGCCGGTCCGAGTTTCCGCAGCCACGGAGAGATGAGGTCGGGATCAACGGCCATGAGGCCAACCGAGCCGGAAAGCAACAGCAAGACGACGAATCCGCGTGCAAGGTATCCGTGCCATTCGGGACCAACTAGCGCATAGAGGATGTGACCGCCGTCCAACTGACCAACCGGCAACAGATTGAGGGCCGTGAAGAACAGGGCGAGCCACGACGCGAACAATAGCGGATAGTGGTACATCTCGTACATCGGCGGGGCATCAGGAAATGCACTGCCGACCAGCCAGTACAGAAGTGTTTGACCGACCATGATGGTGGTGCCGGGGGTCATGCCATCCTCGAGGAGAGGAGCGTCGGGAAAACGGTTGTACTCCGCGACGTAGTCTTTGAGCGCCTCGTGTCCTTCGTAGGTCATGACGTACTCGGGACCGGGCACCGTCGCGAAGGCGATCAAGAGCATGACAAACGCTACCACGAATCCGGCGATCGGACCCGCTGCGCCGATATCGAAGAGCTTGCGGAGAGTTGGCACTTGCTCCCGTATGCGGATCACGGCGCCGAGGGTGCCAACGCCCAACATCGGTAGCGGGATGTAATACGGTAGCGAGGTGCGCACGTCATGGAACCGACCGGCGAAGTAGTGTCCGAACTCGTGCACCGTCAAGAAGAAGAGGAGCGCACCAGCAAACGAGGCCGCCTCGCCAAAGAACGCGGCGTCAAGATCGGCCAGACTCTCCCCTGCGTGTGCAGACCATACCAGCCAGGTCGCCATGACCGAGGCGAACGTGAGGAGGAACAGCAGTACGTGCAACCACACGCGATCCTTTTCAGGCATCAGCGATAGCCGCGAGGCCGTTTGCAATTCGGTCGGCAGCGACCCTGAGGTCGTCAGTCGAGGCGGCATAGGAGATCCGCATCCCGTTGGGTGCCCCAAACGCGTCACCAGGCACCAGTGCGACGTGGTGCTCCTCCATCAGGTACAGGCATAGATCACTGGAGGTCTCGATGGAACGGTCGCCGATCCTGGTTCCCAGGAAGCGCGACACGTCAGGAAAGAGATAGAACGCGCCTTCCGGAAGCGGGCATGTCAATCCGGCAACGGTGCTCAACTTCGCGTGCAGGAAATCCCTCCGTTCACGAAACGCGTCAACCATCTCCTGGACGATACTTCTGTCCATGGCGAGCGCGGCGACACCGGCTCTCTGGGTGATGCTACACGGAGCTGACGTGGTTTGGCCCTGTATCTTGGCGGCCGCCTTCGTGATCGGCAGCTCGGCAGCCATGAAACCGAGGCGCCAGCCGGTCATTGCGTACCCCTTCGAGAACCCGTTGACGAGGATGGTCCGCTCCTTTAGTCCGGGCAATGATGCAAATGACGTGAACGGCGTGTCATACACAATGTGCTGGTAGATCTCGTCGGAAAGCACAAAGACGTGGTCGTGTTTTCGCAAGACGGCCGCAATCTCATCGAGCTCCTGCGGTTCGTAGACGGCTCCGGTTGGATTCGAAGGAGAGCAAAGCACGAGAAGACGCGTCTTCGGCGTGATCGCCGCGTCCAGCGCCTCAGCCGTGAAACGGTAGTTTGCCTCGACCGTCGTCGGCAAGACCCTCGTCGTTCCACCGGCGAGCGTGACCATCTCGGGATAGCTCACCCAGTATGGTGCGGGGACTATGACCTCGTCTCCCGGCCTGCAGAGTGCCATCACGGCCAGCGCAACCGATTGCTTGGCGCCGCTCGAGCAGAGTATCTGATCGGGTGTATACGAGACGCCGTGGTCAGCCTCGAGGGCGCGGCAAATGCCTTCACGAAGCTCAAGGATGCCAGCGTTGGCTGTGTAGTGCGTAAAGCCCTCTTTGATCGCCGCGATGGCTGCGTTACAGATCGGCTCGGGCGTGTCAAAATCCGGCTCTCCTGCTGAGAGACCGATAACCGGTATTCCCTTTCGTCTGAGCTCAGCGGCGCGTGCCGTGATGGCCAACGTCGCAGACGGTCGCATTCGGGCTACGTTCGGATTCAGCGATAAATGTGCTGTCATCATTTCTGATTTTCCCGGCGCTTTTTGTCTAGAGCAGAGACTACCGTAGGGGGCACGAAGTGCGATACGTCACCTCCCCACCGGAACACGTCGCGTACGATCGACGCACTCGTGAAGGCGTGCGCCTCCGAGGTAACCAGAAGTACCGTCTCGATCTCAGGGGCAAGTTTCCGATTGGCGAACGCCATGCGAAACTCATAATCGAAATCGCCGACCTGCCGCAATCCGCGAATCAGCGCGCAGGCTCCGCGCAACCGAGCGTGGTCCACCAGCAATCCCTCGAACGGCTCAACCGACACGTTTGTAAAACCCACAACGGCTTCTTCCACCATAGCACACCGCTCTTCGATCGTGAACAGCGGCGATTTCTCCCGGTTGACGGCGACAGTAATCTGAACGGCGTCGAACAGGCGAGAAGCCCTACTGACGACGTCGAGATGACCAAACGTAAACGGGTCAAACGATCCCGGATACAGTGCGAGTTTGTGCTTGTTCACTTTCTCCCGGTTTACCTGGCACAAACATACCACTCTTCGACTTACAGCGCTATGCGCGAGACGTTAGAGATACTCGAAGAATGACACTCTCGTACTGCCGAAGTCGCGAGTCATGACGTGTTCCGGGTGGGCGTCAAACGCTCGTCGTTTATCATGCTCCAGCACCAGGACGGCTCCCGGGGACATAACGTCCGAAACGTCATCAAGCAGGAACGACGGATCCAGGGCGTAGGGCGGATCAGCAAACACAAAGTTGAACCGCTGCGAGTCACCTGTAATCTGCGAAAGACCCGCACGCACTCCCCGGCACACCACACTGGAGAACTCGACGGCATCAAGCGTCGCGATGTTCCTCCGGATGCAGTCACACGCCGTCCGGTTCTTTTCGACGAAGACGGCAGACCGGGCGCCTCGACTCAGTGCTTCCAGTCCGAGTGCGCCAGAGCCCGCGAACAGGTCGAGCACGTCAGCATCGCCGAGTTCGTACCTGGACGCCAGAATAGAGAAAAGACTCTCACGTACACGGTCTGACGTAGGGCGCGTAGCAGAACCGCGCGGTCCGACAATCCGGCGTCCGCGGTACCTGCCGGATATGATTCTCATTAGACCGAGGTCTCGATCGCGGCGCCGACACACGGCACGTATGGAGACAATTCGCGTTCGCCCCCGCTGCCAGCTTGCAGACGCACAACATCGAGCGGACTCAGCTGTCGCAGCGTCGCGCCACACTGGCGCGGCACGGCATGAAACGCTGAGTCTCGTTCATTCTCACCGTAGATATATATAGTGTCCATGTCTGCCGGCGACAGGCCCTCGCGGCGAAGGAAAGCCCATAAAGCATATATCGCATCCTCAGATGATTCTGGAATCACGAGGGCGGATGACAACCGACGGCCTCGAACACACACAGCCATCTCGGCGTGCGTTCCCTGGTCGCCAACAAGGACGCTGAACGAGGTGGCCGCGCTCCGCAAAGCGTCTTCCAGGAAGCCGATCATCGCCGAAGACGCGTTGACCGACGATGTCACGACCAGACCCACCCCCAGTCTGTCCGCAAAACCCTTCAGGCGATCCCGAATCGACTCGGGCAACGCGAGGACGCTGATGTGCGAGAGCGTCCTACCGTCCTTGAGCGTCCGCATCCCGGCTGTCTCGGTGCGGACAAACAGCGGCGTCTCGTTGTCAGCGACCAGCGCAAGCTCCTTCAAGACCTGCGACGTCATCGTCGACTCGTTTGCGTCACCAGCGACGCTCGTTTTGAACGAGTAGCACAGACGCGGATCCAGCGCAACAGAGAGCAGGTGTGCTGGCGTTCCCGAGAAGATCTCAGCGACCGCGTCGCCGAGTGTCGAGACATCGTCCAGATTACCAGACGCAAGACAGTCGACAATATCGAAGTCGAAACGACAACTACCGAGTCGACGGAGCATACTGCCGTGCTCTTCGTGTTCGACCTCCGCGTACCGCATGGTATCGCTGGCGAAAGAAATCCCGGCAATAACTCCTGGATTCATCCTTCTTCAGGTCTGGCGCAGACGTGCGCGAACACGGATTACTCCCAGCTTGAGGCGTTGAGCAGCGTCACGTCGGGAAGTTCAGTTCCAATTCGGTCCTCGGTGTCGGGATCACGTAGCAGGTACGTCTGCACCCGCGACGTGTCGTTGACCGAGAGCAGGAATCGACTGCCAGAGCGCGGTGAGAACGGCAACTGAGACATATCGAAGCCCATACCGAGAAGACTGTCGGCGGCGACCTGGTATAGGGAGTCGGTTTGCAAGAACATCACGAGCGAATCCAGATCCGCCGTGTACCTGTCATTCACCGCTTCGTACCGGATAAGCGCCGTCCGGATCTTCTGCATGTGGGCCCGCGTCGTTTCGGTGATCGCATTCTGCTGACGGATCTCCTCGTAGGGCGCGGTCAGCGAATGGTACAGCCAGTAGGCGAGGCCGACGATCACAATCATCAACACAACCTGAATCGCTGACTGCATGCCTCGGCTGTTACTGGCCATCGCTTTTCGCTACTTGTTGTAGGGGATGTAAGACGTTAATGCGGGTTCCGTACAGGATTAAGCGGGGATCGATGGGTTATCTTACCTGCCGCCCATGGATGCGAGCGGCGCGCCCCGTCCGAAATCGTCCGCCGAAAATACAAGGGTACCCCTCTAAAAGCAACCAGACAGGCACCAGGCTTGACCCGCCTCCTCGTTAACATCGATCACGTCGCAACCCTCCGAAATGCGCGGAGAGAGACGTTTCCGGATCCCGCCGAGGCGGCCGTGCTGTGTGAAAACGCCGGTGCGTCAGGCATCGTTTTTCACCTCCGTCAAGACCGTAGACACATCAACGACGCCGACGTTGCCGCCCTGGCCGGTGCCATCAAGGGCAAAATCGATTTCGAGCTCTCCCTGGCGCCGGAAATCGTTGACATTTGCTGCGAGACGCGCCCACAACTCGCCACGATCGTACCCGAGCGGCGGGACGAGATAACTACCGAAGGCGGCATGGACGTCACCGCCAATCGCGACAGGCTGGACGAAACTATCCCGAAACTCTACGAGGCAGGTGTCGAAGAAGTGGCGCTATTTGTTGATCCTGTTCCCGAGTTCATCCGTGGAGCAGCTGAGGCCGGTGCCAACTGCATTGAGCTGCATACCGGCAAGTACGCAAACGCAGAGTCTGATGACGAGCGCGCCGGCATCCTCGTCGCAATGGCAGAAGCGGCGGAGCTTGCGAACTCTCTTGGCCTGAGCGTGCATGCGGGCCATGGCCTCGACCTGTCGAACTACCCGGCATTCGGGCGCAGCGTCCCTTACCTCGCAGAGGTTTCCATCGGATTCGCCATAATCGCACGTGCGCTCGCGACGGGCCTCCCCGCTGCCGTTGCCGAAATGGTAGAAACCATCAACCGCCATCCATTTGACTGACTCGAGTTTTCGGTCGGGCTACGTCGCGATCGTCGGCAGACCCAACGTCGGCAAGAGCACGCTGATGAACTGCATCATTGGCCAGAAGCTCTCTATCGTTACCCGCAAGCCGCAAACCACGCGACATCGGGTTGTCGGGGTTTTGACCGAGCCAGACTACCAGGTCATCTTCCTGGATACGCCCGGGATTATCGACCCCCGATACGGACTGCACCGATCCATGATGAAAGCCGTCAGCGCCGCGACCGCTGAAGCCGACCTGGTCCTCTTCGTCATCGCGGCAACTGACTCGGCCCCGGATTTGCAGAGCCTCAAGCGCGTCTCCAACGACGTTCCCGCCCTGCTCGTGGTGACGAAGTCTGATCTGACAACACCGTTGTCGGCGCTGCCCCTGGTGGAGCAGTACCTGGAGATCCGGCCGTTCGAAGCCGTCGTTCCCGTGTCAGGCAAGACCGGTTTTCAGGTCGACCGTCTACTCACCGAAATCGAGAAGCGACTCCCTGCCGGCCCACGGTACTATCCCGACGATATGGTCAGCGAGCACCCTGAGCGGTTCTTCGTGACCGAGATCGTGAGAGAGAAGATCCTGGAACTGTATTCACAGGAGATCCCGTATGCCGTTCAGGTAAACGTAGCTGAATATCAGGCGGGCTCCGCGAACAAGAAGACGCGCATCCTGCTCGATATTGTCGTAGAGCGCGAAAGCCAGAAGGCAGTCATCATCGGTAAGGGTGGAGCCGCACTCAAGAAGGTTGGAATCCGTGCACGCAAAGACATCGAGGCCTTCCTGGGCGAGGACGTCTATCTGCAGCTGTTTGTAAAGGTGCGCAGCGGCTGGCGCAACACCGACAACATGCTGCGGGACTATGGATACGACACCTGATCGGTTCTGACGCTTACGGCCGTGCACCAAAAGCGCGTGCCACCTTCGAGGCAAATACCGACGAGATTGCCGCAGGCAATGTCACTTCGAACGACGCAAGTTCGCGTCGCCTTGGGTAGTGCTTTCTTTGTGCCGTGAAGCCACGTCCACGCTCGCCTTCGGCTAGCAGCGACAACTCCCCGAATCGCTCGTAGTCGGTACGAAAGTCGTACACGTGTCGCACCAGTGACAGGAGTCTCGATTGCTCTGCCTCCCCGGCCTCCACGAACAGCTGTTCAACGCGATCGTCGCTGATCAGCTCGCGCGAAAGGACCTCAAGGGCAGGGCGCGGCGCCTCAAGGTCGCGGGCAAGCGCGTCGGCGACCATGACCGCGCCCCGCACCTTGCCGTCCCAGGCGTATCCGGCAATGTGCGGTGTACCGAACGTGACTGCCCTGACGAGGTCGGCATCTGGTAGGGGCTCCTGCTCCCAAACGTCCAGCACAACGCGCCGACGGCCACCGCTTCGGACGTCGTGCAGCAGAGCATCGCCACAAACGACCTCTCCGCGCGCGGTGTTGATCAGCCAGGCGGTTGGTTTCATCGCGCGTAACTCGTCGTGAGCAATCAGCTTTGCCGTTGGATGACGACGGCCCACGACTAGCGGGACATGCAGCGAGACCACATCCGCCCGCGACAACAGCGAATTCAGGTCAACAAACGGGGCGCCTCCCTGGCCCGTTTCGGGTAGAGACGGCTCCGCCTCAACCCTGGGCGGATCATTCAGGACAACCTCCATTCCCAGTGCGGCAGCGCGCCTGAGTACGCGTGAACCGATGGCACCCACGCCGACGAGTCCCAGCACGCGCCCCTCTAGGCTTACCGACTCGCGGTCCGCAAGCTCCAGAAGGGCCGCCACGACGTAGTCAGCTACCGAGTCGGCGTTGGACGCGGGCGCGTGCGCAAACGTGATACCGCGGGACTGGAGATATTCAATGTCGACATGGTTTGTACCGGCGGTCGCGGTCCCCACAAACTGAACACCTGACTCCCCGAGGAGCGACTCGTCGACGCTGGTGACTGAGCGCACAATGAGCGCATCTGCGTCCGTGAGCATTCCGGGTCCGATTTCGGATCCCGAGGCGGTGTGGACGTCTCCAAACGAACCGAACAGCTCTCTCAGAAGCGGGATGTTCTCGTCAGCGACGATTTTCATGAAGTCACGGCGAATTAGCGCAGAATCTGTGGAGCATTGTTGCCTGGCGCGCGCCAAAATTACGCTTGAACGATTGTAGGACTGAAGTTTTGGCGGGGTTATTGGAACGCCAACGCAAACTACACGGCATCTTAGCCGGAGATTCGAACTGAGAGAGTAATTTGCGTCCGTCCTGAAAATGCGGAGCAAGACCCTCATTTGATCCAAAACAGGCGAAACAGCTACAACAAGGGTGCGTACGAGCCCCTATTGTGTTGGCCCAATCATCCATGTCTTCACGATTGTATTCATTGTTTTCCAAGCGGAATCTGGCAGGCGGCATCGCAGTGCTGAGTCTCGCAGGATTGAGTTGGACGTTCGCGGGGCCGACGATTGTCGTTGAGTCACCCCTGCCCGCCATCGAACCAATCTCGCCGCATCAGTACGTTGTAGTCGACGGCGCGCGATACACGCGGCCGTTGAGCGACTGGTCAACGCTTCCGAACGTAGCGCCGGAGTTGCTTGACGAAGAGACAATCTGGCTGGCACGATGCATCTTCTCAGAGACTAAAGATCCGCGTGAGATGGAGCTTGTTGCCTGGGTCGTCCGCAATCGCGTCGAGACAGGTTACCGTGGTCGCACCTCTTACAAGTCGGTCGTGCTCGACCCGTTCCAGTTCAGCGCGTTCAACGAGGACGCCGTGACGCGTGACTTCTACGGATCCCTGGAGAAGGGTCATCGTTTTCTCGGATGGCAGGAGGCTCTTCGCATCGCATATCTGGTGAAGACCGATGATGGGCGCCGCCGTCCGTTCTCAGAGATGACTCGCCACTTCTACTCGGAGGTGTCGATGATTGGGCGCACGTCCCCGAACTGGAGCTCCGGCTACGAACCCGTGACCCCGCCTGACGAGTTTGACGTAGACGAGCGTCGTTTCCGGTTCTTCGAGGACATCTCCTGAAGCCGTCTCGCGACGTGTCCTCGCTCGAAGTATCGGGTTTCTATCGGGTAACAGGCGCACTCTGTACCGTCTTTGTTCTCGCGGCCGTCTCCCTGCTGGCCGGCTGCAGAACTTCCGGATCGGGCACGTCTGCAACGTGGTCCACCTTCTCGCCACAGCCGCCGCCCGCCTATCGGTATCCTGAAGGCATTCGCCTCGCCACACTGAACACTGAGTTTCTGTTTGACGGCGTGGGCCGCGAGGGGGAGGCGAACTTCCCGAGAAAAGGGGATTCGCTTGCGGCGAGACGACACCGTGATCGCGTCGCACGTATCATCAGATGGATTGATCCACATGTGATCGTGCTCCAGGAGGTCGAGAATGAGAACACGCTCAACCTTCTGCTCGCCGAGTCTCTTTCAGACATGGCATTCTCGGCGCATCTGATCCCGGGCCGCGACTTCTTCACGGGGCAAAACGTGGCCGTCCTCAGTCGGCTGCCGGTCGACGAGGTGGAGCGGACAGACATGATGGTGCGAGCCGGGCCCGGCGGCCATTTTCAAAACGTCAGCAAGAACATCATTGTTCGGCTGGATCTTGCGGGAATTCCAACAACGCTGATCGGTGTACACTTCCTCGCCCGCCCAGACGACCCGAACCGGAAGGACAAGCGCGAGGCTCAGGCAGAGATTATCCGCAGAGTTGCCGCGGAGGAGATCGACCAGGGACGCGCAGTCGCCGTTGTGGGTGACTTCAACGATTTTGATGCAGGAACCCGCGACATCGCCGGCAACCAGCCGATCACCAACGTTATGCAGACCATCAGGTCTGCCGGTCCCGGACCTCACGACGACCTGCACAACGTGATGGCCGATATCCCTCAATCGAAACGGTTCACGTCGCATTGGGACCGAAACGAGAACGAGGTGACCGAAGCGACCGAGCTGTCAGCGGTTGATCACATCCTCCTGTCACCGGAACTATACCGTCGCGTGCGCGAAGTGCAGTTCATCCATTCGCACGACCCGGCGGCCGTGACCGACCATTTCCCGATTGTGGTCGGGCTGGAGTCGCGATGAGGACAGACTAGAATCTTAGTCCGACGCGAAGCATAACCGCGTTCTGCGGGGAGACTTCCACGGGCGTGAAGTCAGCACCTGCAATATCAAATGTCTCTCCATCCCGGAAGAACCGAGTGATGCTTCGGGCGAACCTTATCTCCGGGATGACGGCCACGTCGGATCCCGGAAGTGACAACTCGACACCGCCGCCGATATTCGCCGAGACGTTCAGCTCGCGCAACGCATCCTGGAACGAATCATCCGTCGTACTTGAGAAACCGACAACGGGACCGGCGAAGACGTACGGAGCAAGGGCACTCGCCTGGACCAGCTTGATGCGAACATCAACGGGGACCTCGATCGACGTCAGGGCAAGTTCGCGAAACCGGCCATCCTCGACGAGTTTCACCTCACCAAAATCGCGAAAATAAACGCCGGGCTGGACCGACACCCGACCTGCGCCAAGATTGAAGAACAACCCTACGTGATAGCCGGTTGCCCGATCAAAAGTGGCGCGCGCGTCGAGTGCGTCAAGGTCGCCGAGGTCTTCGAAATTGGCACCGGCCGCAACTCCGAACTGCGCCACAGCGTCATTAGCGGGGACTGCCATCAACGTCGCCGTAAGAACGGCGAGCGCAAACTGTAATCTGACGTCTTTCGTGTACCGCATGCCGGTATTGATTTGAATTTGGCAACCTGCGAACCTCGGCATCGGCCGGGTGTTCCAGAGACACTCCGTTGCCACTCGGCCTCACTCCGGTGGTCTCCGGGGGTTGCGTGGCGACATGCAACTATAGCGCCATGCCGGAGTAATGCAGACAACCTCGTAGCAGGCGTCGTGCGAAAGTCGCGCGGCGGTCCCCAAGAGGCCAACGAAGCCAATTACAAACTTCAAGCACCTTGCATTCGAAAGAGACGATAGCGTGACCTGTCGATTCGGCAAGACGGTCAGCGTCCTCTATCTGCAACGTGGCGTCGTAAGGCCAGTGGGTAACGCCGGCAAGCGCCAACTTCGTAACCGGATAACCTCCTAGTCGGACAACCTCCTAGACGGACAACCTGCAATGAAAATTGGGATCACCTGCTACCCAGTCTACGGAGGGAGTGGCGTCGTCGCGACAGAGCTCGGCAAAGCGCTCGCGACCCGCGGCCACGAGATTCACTTCATCGCATATTCGATGCCCTTCAGGCTCGAGAACCTGTCGGAGAACATCTTCTTCCATGAGGTGGATGTCAACACGTATCCGCTATTCGAGTATCCGAACTACTCGCTGAACCTGACCAGCAAGATGGTCGACATCGCGCGATATGAAGAGCTCGACCTGTTGCACGTTCACTATGCCATTCCGCACGCTACGAGTGCAGTTCTCGCGCGTCAGATCCTTGCCGGCGAGGGCTACAAAATCCCGATCGTCACGACACTACACGGAACCGACATCACGATTGTTGGGCGTGATCCGTCGTTCAAGCCGGTTGTTAACTACTCGATAAACGAGTCTGACGGCGTCACCGCGGTTTCCGACTACCTGCGCCGAGAAACCTTCTGCCGCTTTGACATCTCGCGGGACATCCAGGTCATCCCCAACTTCATCGACACCACCCGTTTCCGTCGTCAAAACAAGGAGCATTTTCGCCGTGCCGTTTGTCCGAACGGCGAGAAGGTGATGGTGCACATTTCAAACTTCCGCCCGGTAAAGAACGCGACGCAGGTGGTCGAGGTGTTTCATCGGCTGCGATCACACGGCCTCCCGGTCAAGCTGCTGATGGTAGGCGACGGACCCGAACGCGCACCCGCTGAACACCTCTCTCGGGAACTCGGAGTCTACGAAGACATCCGGTTTCTTGGTAAGCAGCAGCCCGTCGAAGAGATCCTGTCCATCGCCGACGTATTCCTGATGCCGAGTGGCTCTGAAACGTTTGGGCTGGCGGCGTTGGAAGCGATGGCGTGCAACGTCCCAGTCGTTGCGAGCAACATCGGTGGCTTGCCGGAACTGATCGAGGATGGGGTATCGGGCTACCTTTGCCCGTTAGATGATGTCGATGCGTTTACCGACCGCGTGCTTGCCATTCTTTCCAGCGACGACAACCTCGCTTCCATGTCTGCGGCGGCTCGAAGACGAGCAGAGCACTTCGACCAGGAACGCATCGTACCCATGTATGAATCGCACTACTCCAGCGTGGTGCAGCGGGCCGAAGCGCTAAGTGTCTAGTCCTGGAGAAAGGGGTTCGTAGCGCGTTCATGCCCGATAGTTGTATGCGGGCCGTGACCGCAATAAACAACTACGTCGTCGTTCAGTCGCATGAGCTCACGCTCGATGGACTCGCGCAGAATCGCAAACGAACCTTCCCATAGGTCGGTGCGACCTACGCTACCGTTGAACAAGACGTCCCCGACCAACGCAAACCCGTTCGCCTCATCCACGAAGGTGACCGACCCGGGAGAATGGCCAGGCGTATGTCGGACGCTCCACGTAGCGCCAAGGACCTCGATTTCTTCGAACTCGTCCAGATTGGCGTCGATCTGCGGCGCCCCCGCGAACGGAACACCGAACATCGATGCCTGCTGTGGAGCCTGCTGATACAAAGGCATGTCTGCCGGATGCAGTTCCCAGGTGACGTTGAAACGCCGCGAAAGCGCTTCACATCCAAAAATGTGGTCGATGTGCGCGTGCGTCAGCAGCGCCCGAACCACGCGAAGCCCATGTGCTGCGATGTAGCTCACGACCTTTTCGACCTCCGCCGGACTCGCCGGGCTCGCGTCGACGATAACGGCCTCTTGCCCGTCATGAACAACGTAACATGTTGTTGAGAACGGGTTGCAAGTAAATTCCTTCACGGTCAGCGTCCCGTGGACCCTGCCTTTTGCGGCCGTCTGCTGTTGCATGTGCTGTGGCTTTGAGCGCGTGGAGAATCAGTATTCAGCGGTGGGCGTATTAGGGCGATCCCACCCGGAGTAGGAGATCTTCAAACCCGCCCGAAAGCGAACGTGCTGACGAGATTCAACAGGATGGTGCTACGCATGCTGCCAGGCCCCTTTTTCGGCTGGCTCGCTGCGCTGATGTTCCTGCTGTTGATGCAGTTCCTCATCAAACACATGCCGGATCTCGTGGGTAAGGGGCTCCCCCTGGCAGCTGTCCTGGAGCTGATCATATACAGCCTCGCGTACATGCTTGTTCTCGCGGTCCCGATGTCTGTACTCATCGCGACGCTGATGGTGTTCGGGCGCCTGGCCGAGACGCGTTCCTACGCCGTTATGAAGAGCTGTGGCGTTTCGTTCCTACAGCTCACCTGGCCAACCGCGGTCGCTGCGGCGATGCTCGTAGGCGGTATGACATACTTCAACACGATCGTGCTACCAGAGTCGAACTTTCGCGCAAAAGTCTTGTGGCAGGACATCCGGCAGAAGCGCCCGGGCTTTGTACTCGAACCGGGCGTCTTCTACGAGGGTGTTTCTGACTACTCGATTCTCGTAAAAGACATCGACCACCAGTCCGGCGCGCTCTCGGATGTGACCGTTTTCGATTACACCGACGGGCCGCAGTCCAGAGCGGAGATCAAGGCGGCGGGCGGCCTTCTTGAAACGCGGAATAACGGAGCGCGAGTTGTGCTGACGCTCACCGACGGCGAAGTGCATCGGCTGGACAAGGACAACCGCGATGGGGCACCAGATCGCTACGAGCGGATACAATTCGACAAACACGTACTCGGGTTTTCGATCGACGACCTGCAGTTCTCCCGGACCGACCCAAGTGAGGGCCGTCGTTCAGACCGAACAATGAGAACGGTTGACATGGTCCGCCTTGTCGACTCGCTAAAGGCGTCTGTCGCCGCGGCGCGGAGGGGTTTGATGCTCAATGCCCCAGGCATCGACTCGACGTTTCTTGGTCTCGATGAGGACGCGGCGCTACCGTCGCCTGCATCGGCAGGGGGCGACGCCAATCCCGTACCGGGCCGCGTCGCACTCGCAAACCTGGACCGCGATGAAGTCCGTAACGTGTACGTTGATGCCGCCGGCGCGGCCAGGCTCGTGCGCGGCGAAATAGACGATGTCTCCCGAACGGTGCATTGGCAGGAGCAGCGTATCAACCGGTACTCGGTTGAAATCCACAAGAAGTACTCGATTGCGGTAGCGTGCCTGGTCTTCCTTCTCGTTGCCGCACCACTTGGTCTTAGCATGCGCCGCAGCAGCCTGGCTATGACCGGGGCTGTTGCCATGGGGATCTTCGTCTTCTACTGGGTCACGCTGGTCTGGGGAGAAAAGCTCGCAGACCGCGACAAGATTGAACCAGGCGTCGGTATGTGGATCGCGAACGTGGTGACGTTGGCTTTCGCGATCTATCTCGTGGCGTACGTGACACTCGACCTGCAAGCGACGCAGCCGCTGCACCGGCGGATTATCGACAAGATCCGCGGCCGATAGTCATGTTGTATCTGGTCCCCACCCCGGTCGGCAACCTCGAGGACATCACGCTCAGGGCGCTACGCGTCCTCAAAGAGGTAGACGTGATCGCGTGCGAGGACACGAGGACAACGCGTGTGCTGCTCGATCGCCATGAGATCGCGACGCCGTGCCTGAGTTACCACGATCACAACGAACGAACCCGCGCTCCGCAGCTTGTCGACAGGATCGCGAGGGGAGAATCGGTCGCACTCGTCACCGACGCGGGTAGCCCCGGCGTCTCCGATCCAGGATTCTATCTCGTGCGGGAGTGCGTCAGGGCCGGCGTAGATGTTACCGCTCTGCCCGGACCAACGGCCGTTATCCCGGCGCTTACTGTCTCCGGACTACCGTGCGATCGATTCTGCTTTGACGGTTTCCTTCCGGTAAAAAAGGGACGCCAGACGAGGCTCGAACACCTCCGCGGCGAAATCCGGACGATAGTGCTCTACGAATCGCCTCACCGCATTGGCCGAACGCTCGGGGATCTCGAGTCGACCCTGGGGGCTGATCGGCCCGCTGCGGTCGTTCGGGAACTATCAAAGAAGTTCGAGGAGGTATCGCGTGGCACACTGGCGCAGCTCTCCGAACAATTTGGCTCGGGACGCGTGCGGGGTGAGCTGGTCATCATTGTTGCTCCGCCCCAACGGGGCCAATAAATCCGGTATATTCTTCGTTTCCTCAGCGGCCCGACGGCGAACTCGCGTGGCCGCCGTTCCATTCCTGATACCCTGAACTCCTAGACCATGACCTGGAAGAAAACAGAGCGCATTGTAGGCTTCTGCGTGTTGGCGTACGCTCTGGTTTTGTACATCCTGACCGTCTCACCGACAGCGTCTTTCTGGGATTCCGGCGAGTTCATCGCCATTGCGGACAAGCTCGAGGTGTCGCACCCGCCCGGCGCGCCCTTCTTCATGCTCGTTGGTCGTCTATTCGCAATGTTCATCCCGCAGTCGCATGTCGCACTGGCGGTGAACATGGTGTCGGTGCTAGCCAGCGCCATTACGGTCCTCCTTACGTACCTGATCGTCGTGCGATTGGTGCGTGAGTGGCAGGGTGAGCAGTCCGGGGGTGGAGTCGAACAGTTTGCAGCGATCGCTGGTGGTGTGATTGCAGCCTGCACGTTTGCCGTGACCGACTCGTTCTGGTTCAACGCGGTGGAAGCCGAGGTGTACGCGCTATCAATGCTCTTCACCTCAGTCGTCGTCTGGCTGGTGATGGTGTGGAGCGAGAAGGCAAGAGAGGAAGAAGCGATGCTCGGCACGAGCACGAGTCCGTTCAGCCTTGCGGCAAACCGCTACCTCATTCTCATCGCGTACCTCTTTGGCCTCGCGATCGGCGTTCACCTGCTTAACCTGCTGGCAATCTTCTTCATCGCGCTGATCGTTTTCTTCAACGAGTACGACAAGCCCGACTGGACCACGCAGCAGCGCGTGATTGGGATAACGGTGACGGGCGTCGTTTCGGTTGTGGCCTTTGGCATCGTCTACCCCGGTGTAGTTCAATACTTGCCGACCCTTGCCGGGCAGTTCAACAGTCTGCTGGCGTTCGGAGTTACGCTGGGAGCACTGGTCGTCTTTTCGATCTGGTGGACCCACAAGAACCATCACCCGGTCGCCAACCTGATCGCAGTGAGCTTCGCCCTGGTTCTTATCGGATACTCGACCTACGCGCTGATCTTCATCCGCAGCGCGGCGAATCCACCGATTGACGAAAACGACCCGGAGACGACGGAGGCCATAGTCTCCTATTTGAAGCGCGAGCAGTATGGACAGACGCCGTTGTTGTCAGGCAAGACGTACGACAACGCCACGGGTACCCAGACCATTCGCGACGTGCGGCTTCCACGACGATGGTCACCCGAGCCCACGCACGTCCGGGTTTATCAGGCGTACAGCTCTGATGCAGAGTTTTTCTGGAAGTACCAGGTGGGTCATATGTACCTGCGATACTTCTTATGGAATTTTTCGGGACGTGCATCCGACGTTCAGGATGCCCCTGCGATCACTGGACTGCAGTCGGAGGCAGGGCGCGAGTACCTGATGCAGACTCCAAGCGAAAAGGCGTCCCGAAACGTCTACTTCATGCTCCCACTCTTGCTGGGGTTGTTCGGTGCCCTCTACCACGTGCGCCGCGACTGGCGCCGTGCGCTCGCCGTGTTCGCACTCTTCTTCGTTGCTGGCATCGGGATCATCATCTACCTGAATCAAACCCCGAACCAACCCCGTGAGCGGGACTACGCGTACGTCGCCAGCTTCTTTGCGTTCGCGCTCTGGGTCGGAATCGGGGCCACCGGCATCATCGAGTCGCTTGCGGCTCGACTGGGGGCGAACGACAAACCGTCCTCGGTCCTTTACGGCGTATCAGCCATCTTATTCATGGCGGTACCCGGGTGGATGTTGTACCAGAACTACGACGATCACGATCGCTCGGGACGGTATGTTGCGCCAGACTACGCCTACAACATGCTGATGAGCGTGGCAGATAATGCCGTGCTATTTACAAACGGCGACAACGACACCTTCCCGCTGTGGTATTTGCAGGAAGTCGAGGGAGTGCGCCGTGACGTACGCGTGACCAACCTTTCCCTCTTGAACACTCCGTGGTACATCCGGCAGCTCAAGAACCAGGCGTCGCGAGAATCGGATCCGCTGCCAATCTCGCTGCCCGACGACGTTATCGATGACATCAGTGTCACGCTCTGGAACCCCCGGGAGGTTACTCTTCCCGTTGACAAAACGCTCTTTGCGGAATCTGGAGACCTGCGTGTCAACGTGGGTGATACGAGCCTCATCGAAAGCCCTATGACGTGGCGACTTGAAGGGCGCCCCTACCCGTTCGCGGAGCCCAACATTCTCTATGCCGCCGACCAGGCCGCACTGAACATCGTCGTGACGAATGCGCAAAACAACTGGGAGCGGCCGATTTACTTTGCCGTTACTGTCAGTCCCGACGGGCAGCTGGACCTTCAGGACTACTTCCAGCTTGAGGGCCAGGCGTTCCGAATCGTTCCGATCAAGAATGAAGACCCGAGCCAACTAGGTCGCGTCAATCCCGGGATTACTCCCGAGCGATTGAAGCAATTTCGATTCCGTCGGACCAATGATCCGGATGTCTACTTCGATGACAATATTCGAAGCATGCTGGATAACTACCGGAACGTCTTCTCGCACACGGCCGAGGCCCTTGTCGAAAGCGGTGACCAAGAAGGTGCGATTGAGCTGCTCGATCTGATCATGGAGCAACTTCCTTTCGATGTCATCCCTGGCGACGAGATGTCATTCCTGTTGATGGCCCGAGCATACCAGTCCGC
Organism: Rhodothermales bacterium; assembly: GCA_028284545.1. GTDB lineage: Bacteria > Bacteroidota > Rhodothermia > Rhodothermales > JABDKH01 > JANQRN01. Next base: position 62,866 of record JANQRN010000087.1, read on the forward strand.
CGGCGAGGATGACGCCAGCCTGTCGCTGATCAAACAGATGGAGCCTGTGGTTGTGCATCGCCTTCGGCATTCGTTTAATCAGCGCGAGCAGGAATACCTGGGTCGATTTGTGCAGATGATTCGCGCATCCTACCTGCAGGCGGGCGACTTTGAGGCGGCGGCCGCGTTCTCGGGCGAAATCGCAGAGATCGCTGGTGACTCATCGTACCGACAGACGGCCGAAGAACTGCGACGGCTAATGCAAGGATTCGATTCCGCCGTCGACACGGCCACAGGCGGTGGCGGTCAAGACTAACTGATCAACGCGCTAGCGCTGAACGACCAGGGAGTGAACCAGCGTGCTCCCTCCGGAACGACTGCCGCTAGTCCCGGTGGGTGAGTCGGGACGCAGTCGGACAAAGTAGATGCCTACTGGCAAGTCAGATACATCTACCACCGCATCGATCGTCCCAGCGGCCGTGGCCGCACCGCTTGTTCGCACCCGCAGTCGGCCCTCGGTATCGTAGACCGCGATGTCCACCGCGAAGCGCGAAGCGTAACTGACCGTGACAGTCTCGGATGCCGGATTGGGATAAACCGCACTGATCTTCTCAGGCGAGGTCGTCTCATCGATTGCCGCAGACGTACTCAGTGCAACCGTAGCCTGCCCTGTATAGACGTGATCGTTGGCAGCATTGAACCTACCATCCGCCCCATTACCCGCGAAGTACAGCGTCACGTCACCGGCGGTCTCTTGTTTCGGCATTGCGTACTGCATCGTCCAACTCGAAACACTGGAGGCCAGCTTTTGCGTCACGTAGTTGGGATTCCCGATGGTCAGTCTGGAGGTCGAGCCCGGAAGCCATTCTCCTGTGGGCTGTCCGTTCTTGTCCCGCGCGGTTATCTGAAAACCATGCCGCGCCGCGCCGAGATGGTCAACAAAAACCTCAACCGTGATCGTGTCGCCGAGTGCATAGAAGGCCGGCACGTTTACCCCAACAGTTCCGGAACCCGAGTTCAAAGGAAATGTGTTGTGGCAGCCTACGTCGTAGCAAGTACCAGAATTGCCTGGTGAGCCGTCGCCGTCGTCTGGCGCGCCGGCACGCTTCGCCTGAGACCCGCCTCCGTTGGGGGCAGAAGCAGCGAACGCCAACGCGAAAATGAACGCGATCGCAGCGGCGGGAAAGACCGTATTGCGGGGTGGAAACATGGATCGGGTATCGGCCCCCGGCCCGTAGCATTTAAAACTGCAGCACTAGGCGTCGGCGTCCGTTCTTATCACGAACGTATGCGCACGACCGTTCAGTTTCAGTGTGTATGGCCCGGGGCGGTATTGCCCGTCCAGCAGCACATAGAACCGATACGGTCGCATCACTGAGGCGCAGACAGTCCCTCGCGGCTTTCGCATTTGCAGATTCAGGTCGACGATGTGCTCGACACGACTCTGTGAAACGTCGTGGAGCTCACTGCAGGAATCGGGGAAAGAGCCTTTGACTAGCACTTCTACCTCAGAGTCCGGTCCTGAAGAAGGGAAATGCCTGATGTGCAGCGTGTCGTAGACAGCCGGGTAGAACATGTAAGAAACAGCGGAGTCGGGTGGTGCGATCACCGTTGTCAAACGGCCGTCAGGGGCGGTACCGTCGAAACGGTGGCCAAACTTTTCATCAGGCGATTGCGCCGCGTTCCGTGCACCACCACAGGCGCTAAAGAGCATACCTAAGACAACCACCATCAGCACGACGTAGCGAGAATCAGCTTTCATTCGTGTCTCCGCCCGCCAGCATTGCTATGTGGATTTCAGACGCCTCTGCATCAATCGTCTCAATCGGAGCGTCCCCCCACAGCCGCTCCAGACCATAGTACTCGCGGGCCTCAGCCATCATCACGTGTACAACTACATCCACGTAGTCGAGGAGGACCCATTGAAGGCTGTCAGTGCCCTCGACGTGCCATGGTCGCTCGTCATGCTCGTCTCGGATGCGCGACCGGACCTCCGACGCGATTGCCTTTATCTGAACGTCTGAGCCACCAGTACAAACCACGAAGTAATCTGCTACGCCGCTCACGTCATGCATGTCCATGATTGAGATAGCCGAGCCCTTTTTCTCAGCGATGGCGTCGACCGCCGTCCGCACGAGTGCTGCCGTGGGCGTTCCGGTGCTCCGGTTGACAAGTGGGTCACGCTTATCAAGCGCTTTCAGCTGCTCGGGTAGATTCATTCAGTTCGTCTGTTGTTATGTAGGAGCCGTGTCTAGTTTTCGTCGCGTTCCGCAAACGCGAAGAGGCTCTCGTAATCTCTTCCTATGACTACCGTCGCGTCGAGCAGGGCGTCTTCCTCAGTTTCCTGCCGAATGTGCTCAACCGGTATGCCGATCGCCGAGGCAACCTTGCGAGCCGCCTGCAGGTCACCGGTGTGGTCAACGACGAACGACGTGTCAACATCCTGGCTGGCGTAGTTCCCCACGCCGACCACGTCAAATCCGCGCCGGCGCATGTGCGTCCGTGCTTCGGCCGCGAGGTTATCTATACCACATCCGTTCAGGATCTCAATCTGTATTGTGGTGCCTTCAAGATCAGCCGGGTTTGTCACGCGAACGGGGTCTACGCGCGGTGCAACGACCCCGACCACCAATCCATAAACCAGCACCAGCGCTACCGTGACCGCCAACGCAATTCCGATACTCCATAGCGGATTGTCCCCCCCGGTCTTTCGCTTAGCCATCATCCTGCGGCCGCAAAAGAAAAAGGCGCACGCAACTGCGAACGCCAATCCTGCAAGCTAACGTCCAACAATGTTCATAGCGAGTGCTGGACGCTCCCTAGTAAACTGGACGGTAGCGACCGTAGGGTCCGAGATAGTTGCCGTACGGGCTTCGGTGGTACGACAGGTTGAAGGTCACATTCTCTGAGGGCTGGTAGCGAACCGAGGCGTTTCGGAGGAACACGTCGGCACTACGACCGCTGACGCTACCAGGGTTGGTCGAGAACCCCGAGGCGTTATTGCCAAACGGAGAATACGCAACGGAGACGTCTGCACGCGCTGCAAGCTTATTCCCAAAGCGCCACTGCAGCGAGTTCGTGTACATGGCTAGCGAGCTAGACCCATAGCTGCTGCCCCCAACGCTCATCTCGAAGGCATGAGACATTGCAAAGTGCTCCGGATTAAAGAGCGTCTTCATTAGCAGACCGACTCCCTCTGGAGCCTGCATCAAAGACTCAGACTGCGCCGCAACGCGACCGTCTCGCAATTGTGCGTGCACAGGCGCGCTGAACGACAGCACCGCGATCAGCATCAGGAGTGTCCCGTATCTACGCATAAGATCAGTCTCCTATCCAGGTTGGACTTGCTTCGTACCAGTTGCCTGGAAGTGAATAAGTGTCTGTACTATCTGGGGCGTTCGGCCAGGTGTGCCCGAAATGGCTCACAATGCCTTCACGCAGAGTCTTCAAGCAAAGTCTGCAAGCGCTCCCTACAAAGGTATCGTACCGTTAGCTGGCTTGTCAATGCAGAATAACGGACTATCCGGAACGCCTCGTCCGGCTTCTTGTTCTCTCCTCCCCCACTCAAACGGCCCAAATCGACCATTTCGTATGCAGCCAGCGAATTCGGCCTGCGAGATCTTGCTCGCGATCGAGACCTCGTGCGATGATACGGCCGCGTCTGTGGTATGCGACGGGACCATACGGTCCAATATCGTGTCATCGCAGATTGACCACGCGCGCTACGGAGGCGTTGTGCCCGAGATCGCCTCTCGTGCGCACCAGAGATTCGTGCTCCCGGTGACGCGGACTGCACTCGAGGCTGCGGGAGTTGATATCAATGACGTCACGTATGTCGCGGCCACTTACGGGCCAGGACTCGCTGGGTCGCTCCTTGTCGGGATGTCGTTCGCGAAGGCCGTCTCAGCCGCGCGGAATATCCCGTTTCTCGCGGTCAATCACCTGGATGGTCACCTGTTCTCGCCGTTCATGCAAGAAGATGGTGCCCTGGCACAGCCACCATTCCCGTTCCTCGCCCTCGTGGTCTCTGGCGGGCATTCGGAGCTGTTGGTGGTTGAGGATTGGCATCAGCGAACGCGACTCGGCAGGACGCGCGACGATGCTGCGGGGGAAGCTTTCGACAAGGTCGCGAAGCTGCTCGGTCTCCCGTATCCCGGGGGCCCCGCCATCGAACGCGCGGCGATGGGAGTCAAGCACGGCGTCGGAGATCCCGCATTCGTTGACTTTCCCCGCACGACGCTACCCGACTACGCGTTCTCGTTCTCCGGGATCAAGACGTCGGTCCTGTATCACCTTAACGGCTATGACGAGGCGGCACGCGCGGCGTACCTGGCTGATCACCTGCACGATCTGGCTGCCTCTTTCCAGCAGGCCATGATCGAGATGCTCTTGCGGCCGGTCGAAGAGGCCATGCGAGCAACCGGAATTCGGCAGGTCGCCTTGTCGGGAGGTGTCTCGGCAAACGAGCAGCTCCGTGTTCAAGCGCAAGCGCTTTGCAGACGGCGCAGCGCAGCCCTGCACGTCGCTCCCCGCGGGTTGCGGACCGACAATGCCGCGATGATCGGACTCGTTGCGTATCATCACGTGGCCGCCGGGCGAGAAAGCCCCCTCACCCAGACGATAGATCCGTCTGCCGCCCTCGTCTGAATTTCGACGGGGAGAATCCCGACAAGCGTTGCGGACAAGCGTTTCGGACATGACCACGAAATCCAGACACGGGACCCACGAAGCGCAGCTCGCCGACTTGATCGAACTGCTGCAGCAGCTGACGCCCGGAGAACCCGGAGATGACGGGCTCGGTGAGCTGCGCAAAAACATCGACCGTATCGATCAAATTATCCTTCAATTGGTCAATCGAAGAGTCGAATATGCAGCGGTGATTGGTAAACTGAAGAAAAGCGCCGGAACGCCCGTATACGTCCCTACGCGGGAGGCAGAAGTGCTTGAGAACGTCCATCGCGGAAACCGGGGACCGCTCAGCGAAGAAGCTGTCAGGCGCGTGTTTGAGCGAATCATCGACGAAACGCGGTCGCTTGAGCGCCGCCGATACCAGGACGATCCATTGACGAGAGTAGATTCAGAACGGGTAGACTCACAGCAATTGCGTCAAGATGAAGACTAGGCTGATCTGGAGAATTGCGGTCGCGCTTGGTATCGCGGGCCTGATCGCGTTGGCCGTTGGCTACTGGGTCGTGTTCAGCGGCAACACCGGCGCTTTTGAGGGCGAACGCTCCGTCTACATCGAACGTGCTGCCTCTTTGGACGCAGTAGCCGACTCCCTGGTCGATGCCGGTGTCCTCGGAGATCGTGGAAGATTTGCACTCCTCGCGCGGGCGACCGGCTGGGGCGATCAGGTCAAGGCCGGGCACTACACATTCACAGCAGGCGCCTCCTCCTACGAGATCCTGCAGACGCTCCGGCGCGGACTGCAAAAACCAGTTCGCGTTGTGATCCCTCCCGGATCGCGACCCGAAGTTGTCGCGGCCGTCGTTGCTCGCGAGATGGAGTTTGAGCCAGACGATTTTTTGAAAGCGCTCGAGAACGATTCCCTGGCGAGGGCCCTCGGGACCGACACGCAGCATCTGTTCGCGTACATGTTGCCAGAGACGTACAGCTTCTACTGGCTCAACGACGCCGAGACCGTTGTAAAGAAAGTGAAAGAGTATGCCGATGGCGTACTGGCATCAGCCGCGCGACGTGACGTTCACGGCCTTTCCCTGTCTCCTGACGACGTGCTCAATGTAGCGTCTATTGTCGAATGGGAGTCTGACCTGGTGGACGAGCGACCTGTCATCGCCGGAGTATACCTGAATCGCCTGCGAGATCGCTGGCGCCTGCAGGCAGACCCGACCGTGCAGTACGCAATCATCAAGACTGAGGGCAAGAAGCGTCGACTATACTTCAGGGACTACGAGATCGACGACCCTTACAACACCTACCGCTTCATCGGACTCCCGCCCGGCCCCGTCACAAATCCGTCGCCGACCGCAATCAAAGCCGTGCTTGCCCCGGAACGCCATGGCTATTTCTTCTTCGTAAGCAATGGTGACGGCAGTCATGTATTCACCCGTACGTTACGGGAGCACAACAGAGCCGCGGCACAGTACCGGCGGCGGATGCGCGAGCGCGCAACAGCCGCAGCCGGCTAGACGAATAGACGGCTAGATTCTGGCTCTCACGCCAATTGCGAAGCGGCCCCTTAGGACTTCCTCGTTCACTACCGGAGCGCCCTCCACGTCGTAGGGCACGAACGTATCGTCAAATCGCTCGCCTGACCATCCGAAGTCGACGAGAAAGCTCCTCGACGCCTTGTAGGTGATACCGGCGGCGACGTAGTTACGATCGCGTTCGACACGGGCAGCACCCTGCCGACCCGCGGTCTGGGCGCGCTGGTCTGGAAGCATGGCAAAGCCGGCCCGGGCCACTACCCGACCAAAGTCGTATTCACCCCCGATTCTGACGTTCAGCACGCCGTCAAGCTGTTCCCGAATCAGCCGGTTTTCGGAGGCGAACGAGAAGTCCGTCGCATCGAATTCGAGCTGTGACCAGTCCAGCAGTTCTGCGTCGGCGTAAACGCTCAGGTCGCCATTCGTGAAGCCGACGCCAACGCCGACCCGCCACGGCGAGATGATATTGTAGTCGAACGAACCTGCACCGGCGTCCTCGTCAAAGTCGTCTCCGTAGGTGTCCGAAAAACCATCGTCGAACTCTGCTCGCACGACCGTCGAGAAATCCTCAGAGACCTGATAGTAGGTCGGAGTTTCCACGGAGGCTCCAACAGTAAATCCGGATTTGGTTCGTACCGAGATGCCGGCCCGAGCATTGATCCCGGCGATGCGCGACTCTACACTCTGGGTCCACTCGAGGTAGTCAAAGTCGACCGAGCCGCCCGTCCCGTCGTTGTCGTTGTTGACGTCCTCTTCAGCGACGAATCTATCCAACTCCCACTTGCCGTAGGGAACGTTTAGCGATCCGCCGATCATGACTCCTTCCGCGGCTTCAAGCGCAACGCCGAAATTCAGCTCATGCATCGACCCGGTCTCGCGGATCGAACCCGACTGCTCTACCGTACCGCGCGTAACGGCCGGGAAGAACGGAACATCAGCTCCGGATTCAAAGGCATCGACATCCAGGTCGATCGCGAATACCTCGAAGGAGATAAACGACAGGTCACGGTTGAACGTTGGTATGAACTCGTCGTCGGCCGTCCCGAACACGTTGTCTGGACCGCTCGTCGTCTCAATCTCGAACTCACCCGGTACCGGCATGAAAAAGTCAGTAACCGAGTTTGCATCGTTTTCACCGCGGAACACAAGTTCACGATCAAACGATTGTATCTGCGTGATCCCAACACCCGCCACGAGCGAGCCTCGACGGGTCGGGGCCTTGTGCACGTACGCAAGGTGGCCGATACGCGTATCGCTCGACGTGTTGTCCAGTCGCGTCAACGCATCCCCTGCTACAAAATCCCCTCGCGTTTCAGTGCCCCAGAAGTTCAGGCCCGCGGAAAACCCCGAACCGCGGTAGTAGCCGAGTCCGGCTGGATTCGTCAACATCGCCGAGTAATCGGCGATGCCCGCGACGCCTGCGCCAGCCATCCCGAGAGAGCGCACGCCGGTCATCGGCTGGCGCTCAGTGAATCGGAGCCCGTCTTCGAAAGTCTGTGCCGACGCGGCTCCCGGCATGCCCAGCATGACGGCTACCACGAGGCCGAAAACCGCGGCGCCTGTTGCACGCCGCATCGTTGGCCGCTCTGTTCGTGGTGTTATTGTGGTCTGTTGAAACATTGACGTAGTACTCTGGCTGGGATGTTCTGGCACACCTCTCCTATATCGGCCTGCCGAATCAGTTTCTGGGTTGCTCTCCGGTAGTGGCGGTTAGTTGCCGCGGCGCGACGACCTGCCTGAACTCCGGCTGCTGCTCGAACGACTGCTTGAACGAGACGCACCTGACGAAGACCGCGAACTCGACGAT
>JANQRN010000075.1 GCA_028284545.1 Rhodothermales bacterium
GGCCGCCTTGCGTGAAGCCGGCGCATTGCTTGGCCTGTTGCAGCAAGATCCGGCAGTCTGGTTCGGACAGCCCGCGCGAGAAGACGAAGACACTGCAAAGATCCAGCGTCTGTTCGAGGCGCGGTTGGCTGCTCGATCGGCACGCGACTACGCCGCCGCGGATCGGATTCGCGACGAACTCGCTGACCTTGGCGTCGTGGTACAGGATCGGGCCGATGGATCGACCTGGCAGAGAACCCGATAGGCCGATTTTTGCGAGTTCTCTACTGCCTTACAGACGCACCCCTGCTGTTCGCGTCGGACTACTTCGAGAACCCGGATCGGTAATGTCAGCCTGCATCTCGGGAACGATTGTGGCTACTCGGGGTCCGGGCAGGCTTGCTATGGCCGGTCTCTTATCTAAACTGGGCGCTTCGCCGAAATGCCCCAGGGGGGCGACTATGCGCCATATTGCCTGCTTCACCGTTCTGATTGTCCTGGCAACGCCAGTCTTCGCCGAGCCATTTACGGCTGAACACCTTGTAATGATCGACAGAATCGGTGCGCCCGCGGTTTCGCCGGACGGTGGCACAGTGGTGTATCCCGTGCGACACACCGATCTCGACGCCGACAGGGGGCGCTACGATCTGTGGATCAGTTCGGTCGCCGGCGGTGACGCGCGGCGCCTGACGACGCACGAGGCGAACGACACGTCGCCGGCCTGGTCGCCGGATGGACGGTATATCCTGTTCCTGTCCAATCGCAGTGACGTCACTCAGGTCTGGCGCTTGCCCGTCGACGGCGGCGAGGCAGAGCCGGTTACCGACCTGCCGCTGGATGTTGCGACGTTCCGTGTCGCCCCGACGGGGGACAAGCTCGTCGTCTCCATGTCCGTGTATCTTGGCTGCGACGATCTTGCCTGCACGGCAAACCGTATGGCCGCTGAAAAGGGCAGTAAAGTCACGGCGAAGCACTACGACCAGATCTTTATGCGCCACTGGGACCATTGGCTCGACGAAAAACGCTCGCAGCTTTTTTCGATCGCTCTCAATGACGACGGCACTGCAGACGGCGCGCCCGTTCGCATTACGCTGCTCGATGCCGATGTGCCTTCGCGAGTGTGGGGTGGCAACGAGGAATACGCCCTATCACCGGACGGCGAGACGCTGTACTTCGCAGCGCGCCTGCGCAATGGAGAAGAGCCGACGTCGACCAACTTCGATGTTTACTCCGCCTCGCTGAGTCGCCCGGGCAAGCCGCAAAACCTGACCGACGACAACGAGGCCTCGGACACTGCGCCGATCGTCAGCCCCGACGGGCGATACCTGGCGTACAAAGCGATGTCGCGGCCGGGTTTTGAGTCGGACCAGTACCAGGTTGTCCTTCACGACCTGCGCTCGGGTAAAAAAGCCGTGCTCACCGAAAACTGGGACCGGTCGCCGTCGGCCATAGCGTTTGCAGCCGACGGCCGCTCGATTCTGATGGCCGCACAGGACGTTGGCCACAAGACGCTTTGGCAGCTCGGCCTCGATGGCGCTGAGCCCGTCAAACTCGTAGGCGGTGGAACCGTGGGACCGTTCGACGTAGCCGATGATCACATCGTCTACGCAATGAACAGCCTCACATCCCCGCACGAGCTCTACGTACTCGACAATGACACAGGCGGCAGCCGCAAGATTACGGATGTGGCCTCGCGCACGCTCGCGGATGTGGAGATGGGCGAATACGAGCAGTTCTCCTTCGAAGGCGCAGGCGGAGCGACCGTCTACGGATTTGTGGTCAAGCCCGCCGGGTTCGAACGTGGCAAATCGTACCCCGTAGCGTTCCTGATTCACGGCGGACCGCAGGGCAGCTTTTCGAACAACTTTCACTACCGATGGAATCCGCAAACCTACGCGGGCCAGGGTTTCGCGGCCGTCATGATCGATTTTCACGGCTCGACCGGGTATGGCCAGGCGTTCACCGACAGCATCTCCGGAGACTGGGGCGGCAAACCCCTGGAAGACCTCAAGCTCGGCCTCGACGCGGCCTTGCCGCAGTTCGGCTTCCTCGACGGCGATCGGGTTTGCGCACTGGGCGCTTCCTACGGCGGCTACATGATCAACTGGATTGCGAGCCAGTGGTCCGATCGCTTCCGCTGTCTCGTAAATCACGATGGCGTGTTCGACAATCGGTCGATGTACTACACCACCGAGGAGCTATGGTTTCCCGAGTGGGAACACGGCGGCCCGTACTACCTGAATCCGGAGGGGCATGAGAAACACAACCCCGCGCTCTATGTCGACCGGTGGCAGACACCGATGCTCGTCATACATGGGGAGCTGGACTACAGGGTGCCGGTTACACAAGGCATCGCTGCGTTCACCGCGTTACAGCGCCAGGGGATAGAGAGCCGCTTCCTGTATTTCCCGGATGAGAACCACTGGGTCTTGAAGCCGCACAACTCCCTGCACTGGCACGAACAGGTGAACGGCTGGTTGCACAAGTACCTTGGTGACTGATTGCCCGCATCACTTGAAAACGAGCAGGCAGGCCCCATTTACGAGACTCCGACCGAGGCGCTCCGGTCTTCGGCCCTTCCAGATCGCTGAGTTTTATGGTTTCTCCGCTCAAAACGCTCTGCAGGGAGCGCTCACCGCAAACCGCGCCACTCTTGTGAAGGTTACATATCGTTACCCACTCGGCTCGACAATTGCTCACAATCGCCGGAACACAGTAAAACCGGCTAAGGAAACAGTATGACAAATCGCACATCGGCGTTAGCGGCAATGCCTGACATTGCATCCAGTGAGCACCTGCACCCGCAGGGCACGCTGGACTGGGTCGGGATGAGCAACGTGCACCTGCCGATCCAGGTGTCGGATGGCGGTGTTGCTCGTAGCGTCGCGGCGAAGTCGCAGATCTACGTCAACCTAGAGGATCCGCAAGCCAAGGGGATCCACATGTCCCGGCTGTACCTCATGCTTGACGCGAGCGCCAAAAGCCACGCGCTCACGCCGTCGGTCATGACCGAACTGCTGGACGACGTCCTCAAGTCTCACACCGGACTCAGCTCGAGGGCGTTCATTCAGTTCGATTTTGAGTATCTGCTGCGTCGGCCGGCTTTGCTCTCGGACAACGCCGGGTGGAACAGCTACCCGGTACTGCTGAAGGGCACCTTCGTCGACGGCGAGCTGCGACTCGAACTGGGTGTCACCGTTCAGTATTCGTCCACTTGCCCGTGTTCCGCAGCCTTGTCACGGCAGATTATCCAGGCCCAGTTCGATCAGGACTTTGCCGACCAGGCCACGGTATCCGCAAAGGACGTGAGGGCGTGGCTGGGGACCGAGGAGGGTATCGCGGCGACTCCGCACTCCCAGCGTAGCGAGGTACACATCCTTACGCGCCTGGAACCCGGAACGACGGAATTTCCCATATCGGAACTCATCGATCTGATCGAAGACACGCTTCAGACTGCGGTGCAGACAGCGGTCAAGCGTGAAGACGAACAGGAGTTCGCGCGGCGCAATGCGGCAAACCTGATGTTCTGCGAGGATGCCGGGCGTCGTGTGCAAAAGGCTCTGAACAAGGAGCCTCGCTACGCCGATTTCTGGGTGCGGGTAGAGCACATGGAAAGCTTGCATCCGCACGATGCCGTCAGCGTATTTACGAAAGGCATTGCGGACGGCTATCTGGCGATCCCCTGAGCCGAAGAACTGAACAAGCGGATGATTCCCTGACCGGATGCCAACCGAATTCCGGCCCTCCCAATGCGGGGGTCGGAGGTTCGGGTTTTATCGCCGGCACCCTTCCCAGCAATGCCTGCTGTCGCAGGTTCAGCCAGCGAACGTTCAACCGTCGGACATGACCCCCGGCATCCAGATCAGGTCCGTCACTCCGTAGTCCTTGCCCAGCTGCGAAAGGAGCGCTGTCAGCTGGCCCCTGTGATGTGTCTGGTGGTTGAAGAAATGCGCCACACACACCCACATCTTGTCGCTGCGGGGTATCGGGTTAACGATGCTCGTGAACTCGAGCGTACCGTCGAGCACGTCGTCGGTAAGCCGTGATGCCCAGTCTTCGATGTCCTGGTCGGCCGCTGTGCGCTGGGAGCGGAGCTCCGAAAAGTCCGAGTAGAGCTCCTGTTCCGGACTGCTAACAGAGAACGGAGTACCCGTAAATCGTCCCATCCAGATCTTGTCGCCGAGGAGCAGGTGATTGAGAGTGCCGTGAATCGACCCGAAGAAAGCGCCCGTCTCCGCTTTGCGCTCGTCGTCGGAGAGCTCGGCACAGATCGAATAGAGTTTCTCGTTCATCCATCGGTTGTACGCCGCCATCGTGCGGGCCATGTCTACATGCATAACGGTGCCTGCCACAAAAGGGTAGAAGAACCCGGAGTTTATGCCTTATCTCAGAACAGCCTGCCCAGGATCCCCGGATCCGTGATCACGACAAACGCAATGCCCGTCACGGCGCCGCACAGGTGGGCGTCGTGGTTGATGTTGTCGCGGCGGTTCTTGCCCGCCCACCAGGAGTATGCGACGTAGCCGATGGCGAACAGGAACGCCGGGATGGGTACCGGGATCGGGAAGATCAGGAGCGTCGAGAACGGGAAATAAAGTATGTAGGCGAACAGCACGGCCGAGATGGCGCCCGAGGCACCCAGCGTTGCGTAGCGTGGATTGTTGCGCGCTTTGCCGAGTGAGCAGGCGCTCGACAGGACGAGGCCTAAGAAATACAGTGCAATGAAAGCGGGTGTGCCGAGGAAACGCTCCATCGGAAATGCAAAGAAGTAGAAGGTCACCATGTTGAACAGCAGGTGCCCCAGGTCGGCGTGTACGAAGCCGCTCGTCACGACGGTTTCCAGCGTTTTGCCGCGCGCGATCAGATAGGGCCGCATGACGCAGCGGTCGATCAACCGCGGCATGCGGTACAGACCCAGGAGGCTCAGGCCCAGCGTGACGGCGAACAGCACTGCCGCCGCCGGTGTCGCGAAAACGTCATTCATTGTTTATTGTTCACTATTGATGGGTTCTGGCGAGCCGGAAACGGGTTCGAAGTCGGAAAATTCGCGGCTCTCCATTTCGTCGAAACCAACCGCAAGATAAGCACGCCCCTTGATCTCGAAGTGAAACGACAGCGGCACGACCAGACCGTCTTCAAAGGCCTCGCCGAAAGTCAGCCGCGTTTTGAAATTGCGAATCTTGACGCCCACTTTGGGTTTGACGGGTTTGTCGTTGGCAATGTCGAGCAATTCGAGGTGTTCTCCGGGTTTGGAGATACGCAGCGTACCCTGCATGGCTTTCATGAACTCATCCTCTTCTTCATCGTCGCCTTTCGGCGTGAAAGACAAAAGCCAGTGCTGTTCGTTTTCTTCGATCAGTTCGAGCGAGCCCGGGGAAATCATCATGCCGACGCCGTTGTCATCGTCTTCGTCGCTGCCGTTGTCCGCCGTTGATTCGGTCTCGTGCTCATCCTCATCCTGCTGCCGTTCGG
>JANQRN010000091.1 GCA_028284545.1 Rhodothermales bacterium
ATGCCGGGGGGCAATAGCCCGTCGCGCTATTCTGTCCTCGGCGATCGACAGTCTCGCCTTCCGGCCCCGTGAGGTTGACCGCACCCGACTCAACGCCGATACTTTCCGTTCCACCCCTTCCGATTCGACGCAGATGGACAACTTTCCGCCGACAGACTCCACGCGCCATGCCGACCGCCTGCCAGCAATGGTAGGCTTCGTGCTCCTGGCAGGCCTACTCGTACCAGATGCGGCGGCGCAGATGGTTCAGGGTGCGTACGCGGGGAATGACCCCACGCTGCCCGTCATTGATGTCTATTACTATGTCGGACCGATACCCGTCGGAAAGACTGAAGACGTCACTTCCGCCGAAGTCTCCGTCGACTTCATCGAGGTGCCATCAGGCGTCGCAATCACCGCGTCGGTGGCCGAGGGAAACAGTACGTCCGTAAGCGAAGCCTTCTTCTCTGAGACCATTACGATTGATTCGGATACAAACTTCGTGCAGATCGTGAATGGGCTCCGAAATCCGGCGGGATTCGCTGCGAACCCTGATGGACGATCCCTCGACATTGCTGTGCATCAGCTCGACAACGTAAAGCGATTTGCCGCGCATCCCGATAGCTTCGAAGTCATCGTCTACCACGGTTCCACAGACGCCCCCGGAGTCGATGTCACGCTACGCGGCGGGGCGCAGCTCGCAAGCGGTATCATGTACGGCGATCGATCACCAAGCTACATCACGTTAAACGCAGGCGAACCGTTTACAGTCGATGTCACTAGAACAAGCGATGCAGCCCTGCTCGGCTCCTACGTCGGCCTTATACCATCTGGCTATGCGGGTCGCGCCGGATTTCTCGCGCTGAGGGGTTTCGTGGACACGACGGCGAACCCGGGCGGCTCGGATTTCGTCGTCACGGTTGTTCCCTCGTCAGGGTCTGCTTTCGATCTCATGCCCGAGTCAACCACCGGGCTTGCCGACGATGAGCCTGGGGAGCTTGGCGGGCGCCTCATTCAGGAGCTCTATCCGAATCCTGCGACGGGCACCGTTAACTTCCGGCTCGGCGTCGCTGCCGAAAACGTCGAAGCGCAAGTCTACGACATCCTGGGTCGGCGCCTCGGACTCGCGGACAGTCGTCCCCGCTATACAGCAGGTAGTTCTCGAGACGGACTGATCGACGTTTCCGCCCTCGCGCCCGGTGTTTACCTGCTAAAGGTGGTCTCGACACGGGGATTCGACACACGGCAGTTTGTGGTCGGTCGGTAGGCCGCCGCCACCCGGTTGCGTTCATCCGCGATACGCGACGCCGGGCCAATTGGCCCACCATGCCTTGAACAAATCATACTGCGACTCGACATAGTGACGCTGACTCGCGCTCAGTTCGTCACTCTCGTTGAAGTGAAGCGCGTATGCGTTCTCTCCATTGAGTACGAGCAGGTACTTGTAGTACAGCACCAGATCTGGTCCCTCGTCAAAGGTCGACAAGACGTGTAGTGCCTGCTCGAGTTCGCGTGCCAGCTTGCGTGCCTCTACATCTCCCTTTTGCGCCAGTTCGCAGAGCGAGAGCAAGTGCAGGACCTGTTCCGGGATGGCATTACCGATCCCGGTTATCGCACCTGTGGCACCGCAGTTCACATAGCCGTGAAAGACCTGGGTGTCGACGCCGACCATGAGCGTCAGCGCGTCATCTGCGCCCGTAATGTGTTCAGCGGCGTAGGTCAGCGCGGGGCCGCCACCAAACTCCTTGAATCCGATTAGGTTTGCATGCGCGGCCCGCAGGTCGAAGAACAAGTCCGCACGTGTCTCGAACCCGTAGTAGGGACTGTTGTAGATGACCGCCGGGATATTCGGGGCCGCCGTCAGAATGGCCGAAAAATGATTGCGCTGTGCCGTCGGTGATGTTCCGCGCGACAGTACCCGCGGAATGACCATGAGTCCCGCCGCGCCAACCTCAGCAGCGTGCGCCGCATGTGCCACAGCACTCCGCGTGTTCAGTGCTCCGGTACCGACGATGGTCGGGATGCCGGCCTCAACAAGGCGCTCGACCCCCTCCATGCGCTGTGCATCGGTCAGAAGCGGCCAGTCACCCATAGACCCGCAGTACACCATCCCGCGCATTCCCGCAGCCATGAGTTCCTCACCCTTCCGTACCAGGGAATCAAAATCAGGTGTGCGGTCGGTTTTGCAGGGAGTCATCAGTGCGGGCACGCACCCGCTGAAAATCGTTGCGTCCATTCTAACAGTAGTTATTTAGGAGATTCTGGCGATCACCTTATGCATCACAATTCGCTGCGAGTAGATGTGAGTAGACAGCGCGGTTCGCGCCCGCGCCCAGCGCCCGCGCAGCACGCTATTCAGGATGTCACGATGTTGCGAAGCCATGTCATTGAGTTCGTCTGCGCCCAGCGCCGCGTAGTCGAAGAGTGCCGCGTAATAGCCGCCGTGCGTTTCAAAGAACGAAGCGATATAGCGGTTGCCCGACTGCCGGATGAAGTACCGGTGCAATCTATTGTCGATGTGTCCACGGGCAACCGCCGCGTCTGAGTTGCCGTCAAGCATTCGCTCGAGCTCGGTTGGATCAAGCGCACCCTCGACCCGTCGGGCCAGATCAAGCGCCTTTACCTCTAGCGTTTCGCGGATCGTGATAAACGCCTCCATGTCATCGGCGCTGAATGCGCGCACCCGCCAGCCGCAGCGGCGAACGTGCTCGATCAATCCGCCACCCGCCAGCCGCTGAAAAACTCCTCGCAGTAGCGTGCGACCAATTCCGTGTTTGTCAGCCATGACTTCTTCGCGCACAAATCCTTCTTCGCCACGCAGGCTCATGATGAGCAACTCGTGCGCCAGTACCGCATCCCAGTCCGCCGGCAACGCTGGCGGTGACACGGTTACGTGCTCTTTGAGGCGAGCGCTAGGCACACGATCGGCCTCGAAATCATTGATGGAGAGTCGCCCGTTTTCGTGGCGCACGAGCAGGTCCTTCGAAACGAGATTTCGGAGCGCCGTTCGCACGGGCGTTGCGCTAACTCCATACGTCTTCGCGAGGCCACCAACCGTTATTCGCGCTGGTATTCCTGTGCCTGCGGAAATCCGCGAAGCCAGATCCTGCTCGATGTACTCAGATATCGTCACGAAAGACGGGAGCGAAGCTAGCTGAGGTCTGCCGTTGTCCACTTCCCGTCGACGAGACGCCAAGCGCCAAGCTCATTCTGGTCCTTGAGTACGGCCGGCAGGCGATGCGGTCGGACGTTATCGTAGCACTGCAACATCGCAAAGCGCAGCAGGGCGGCCGGAATCCCAACTGAGGTAAACCCCGCGTGTGCAGTTGCGGGAAACGGACCGCCGTGATTCATGGCAGGAGAAACCGCGACACCCGTCGGCATCTTGTCGTTCAGCAGTCGCCCGACGCGCTGTCGCAGGTGCGGTTCGATGACGTCGTAGGCGGCGTCATCAGATCCGTCGCTCGCGGAGTAAATGCAACCCGTGAGATTGCCTTCCAGTGCTTTGATGACATCCGCCGTCTCGCCAGACGATTCAGTGACCACGAACATGGTTGCGTTGCCAAACGCCTCGGTCTGAAGTGCGACGTCGTTCGAAAGGAACTGGCGTCCCGTTACCCGCAGCACCGTGTTTGG
>JANQRN010000118.1 GCA_028284545.1 Rhodothermales bacterium
ATCTTCGTCTACTGCCATGACAGACCTCCTTGTAATTGACGCCGCGCTAGCCGGCGAGCGCGGCAGAAACGATCTCAGACATTACCCTGTAGCCCTCCCGTGTGAGGTGCACCCCGTCGGTTGTCAATTCTTCGCGCAGTCCGTTCTCGCCGTCTGTCATTCTCGAGAAAAGATCGACATACCTGATCCCGCTAGTCTCAGCATAGGACTTCAACATCGCGTTCAGTGCTGGAATCTTGATATCTGGTTCCAATCCTGGCCTCCAGCCGTATTCGGATGCCGGCAACACTGATGCGATGATTACATCAATTTCGTTCGCGCGAGCAACTTCGGCCATCGACTTGATGTTGTCGGTGATTGCCTGCAGCGTCGTTGGGCCCAGGTTTTCGGCGATATCGTTCGTGCCGGCCAGAATGAAGACGGTGGCGGGATTCAGTTCAACGACATCCTGTCTGAATCGAATCAACATCTGCGCGGTGACCTCTCCACTGATCCCGCGGTTGACAAAATCGCTTGACTCCCAGAATTCCGGATACGCCTCGCGCCACCCCTCCGTTATCGAGTCGCCCATGAAGACCACGCGGGCGCGTTCCTCAGGTACCGGACCGACTTCAGCGTTCGCCTCCTGGTATCGATCGAAGTTTGCCCAGTCCTGGGCGGACGTTGGAATCGCCATAGTAAGGGCGAGTAATAGGACGAGTGTTGCTGCGCGTCGCATCGCCGTATGCTGTGGTTTGGACGAGATGCCGAGAAGGCTGCTCACCATTCAGTATACGACCCACGCTATGGACGAATCCCGGATACCACGACAAACTCCCCCGGAATATGATACCCGTCGGCGCGCCTGAAAGGCTCGATTGACTGCAGGTACTCATCATGGGCGCTTTCTCGCGTTTCGTCGTCGAACTTCGCGTAGGCCAGCGCGACAGGACCACCAGCGAAGGCTGCACCGATTGCTGAGGCCTCATCTGGGTAGTACAAGTCGACATTGATCCGTCGTTCCTCAACGTCCTGAAATCCGGCGTTTCGCATCGTCCTCGCTAGCGAATCTCCCGTCCCGAGTTGAAAGAAGAGCGGGCATACGTCCGTGTTCACTCGCGCGTCGACGATTGGAAAGATCTCTGCCCATCCGCAGTTCTTTCGTGCACCCCAGACGGCATTCACCGCGCGTCCTCCGGGTTTGAGTGCGCGCAGCATCTCAGACGCGGCGGCATATGGATCGGGAACGTACATGAGTCCGAGTACGCACATCGCGACGTCGAAGTCTGCGTCGTTCACCGTGAGCGACTCGGCGTCCATTCGCTGGGCGTATACCCATGAGAAGTCAGCAGCGTCGGCGCCGCCTTGCGTGTGCTCGACCATGCGGCCCGAGATGTCTGTTGCAAGCACAAAACCGTCCGGGCCGACTGCGTCTGCTGCCGGGAGTGTGACAAGTCCCGTGCCACACGCCACGTCGATGACGTTGTCGCCACGATGAAGGTTGGCGGCCTCGAGGGCAAGTCGCTGGGCGGGCGCAAGCTGCTCGCGCCAGTACTGTTCGTAGTGGTCAGACGCGCGGTCCCAGCCGTAGCGCTGCACGCGTCGTTGAAGTTCGGGTGTCATGGCTATTCTGTGTTTGAGGGTGTCAGTCGTTGTTCAAGAACTCTACCGACCGCTCGATCGGTATTGACCGCGCGTATAGATCGCGGATCGAGCTGTACCGGTCTGCCGTGTCCAGCACCTGCATCACTTCAGTATCCGTGGATTCGGATTCGACTCGCACGGTGTAGCGGACTGCCTGGTAGCCCGGATCAACCGACTCGTCAACTGCGAACTCGCCACGCGCATCGTAGTCTGCCTCGACAGTGACCTCAAGCGAGTCGAGGACGACGCCCAGGCGGGCAGCCCACATCGCGTATCCGACGGCGAGGCAACTTGCGAACGCACCCCTCACGAGCACACCGGGGTTTGGCCCGGTGTTGTCGCCCGCGTAGTTCGTGTGCATGTCGACAACCATGTCCCAGTCCCCGTCGGATACCAGGCAGCGGAGGTTGCGGTCGAGCGTCACGCAGGTCTTAGCGGTGCCCGTGGCGATGAACGGACGGGCGGTAAGCGCGCGCACCTTCCGTTCGAAGGCGCGCTTAATGTGAACGTTGCCGGCCTCTCGGAGGCTCGTTGCTTCGTAGCGGTCGGTCGTGGGGGAGGGCAGCATAGCGTACCGTCGGCAGGATAGGATTGGGTAGTGTGGATAGAGACGCGGTTTCCGACCAATTCACCCAAAGCTGCCTCAGGCCCCTGAAAAGACGCCTTTTGGGCGCCATGTTCCTTTTTCGCTCCGAGCTGCGCGTAAGGCAATAGGGACTATTTCATGGAGGCGCGACGATGACCGGTTTAAGCGAGTTCAGCATAAGCGAGTTCAGTATCAGAGAGTTCAAACAAAAGGCAGGTGCTGCGATCGTCACCGCCATCGTATTGGGATCACTCCTCGGTGGCTGCGACAACGGCGGCCCGATCGACGGAGGCGATGTCGGACAGGTTGACGAGTACTTCGACTCGCTACCGTCGTGGTCCGCGGTAGTGCCTCCGGTTTCCGAAACGCCGCCTACTGCGACTGACGCGCCAGAGCCCGACCCAAACGAGCCCGAAGTGGTCGTTGATGTCGAAACGTATGACGATGATGGCGATCCCGTCATCGCCGAGGACGTTGTTTACGTCTGCAACGTGACGCCGTACACTCTTTCCGATAACCCCGAGGACATCGTGATCTTCAGTCCGGATCGCGACGTGCTATACCCGGGTGCCATGATTCAGGGGCGTACGCACGCCGACCCGATTGGCAGTCTCCGTGGGCTCAATATTCCGCAGCGCTCATCGGTGCGAATCTCAATCCCGGATCTACCCGGCGGTGAGACTTTCCGCGACGTTCAGCCTGGTCAGGCTGAGGTGGATGACGCGATCCGCGACATGGTGACGGGAGCTGAGCTTACCGGACTCGACACGCCGAGCAAGATTTTCTTCGAGTTGGAGGAGTATCACTCTGAAGAACAGTTCGCCCTCCAGGTCGGGCTGTCAGGGAAGTACCTGAACTTCAGCGGCAGCGCCTCAGGAAGTACGGAGAGGTCAGCGTCAGAGACCACCCTGTCTGCGTACTTCGTCCAGTCCATGTTCGACGTGGTATATCAGGCCCCGCTGGCGCCTGAGGATTTCTTCACAAGCGAGTTCACTGCCGACCGCATGCAGCGCCTCGTCGACGATGGCCTGATCGGTCCGGATAACCTGCCGGTGTACGTGTCGACGGTCACCTACGGTCGCATGATGATGTTCACCATAACGTCGACGGCCAGTGAGGAGGAACTCCGCGCGACGGTGCAGGCAGCCTACAACGGTATCGGGACCTCGGTGGAGATCTCGATGACGGCAAAACAGCGAAAGATCCTCTCGCAGTCGAAGATCCGGATTGCCTCATATGGCGGCAACGCCCAGGCGACGCTCGACATCATCCAGTCGGGCGACTGGTCGCAGTATTTCACAAGCAACGCCGCGCTGACTACGGCGTTGCCGATGTCGTACGTCATGAAGAACGTCGGCGACGGGTCGATTGCCAGCGTGGGGGAGACCACGAACTACGAGATCAAGGAGTGCCTGGCGCGGGGAACGGCGGGAGAGACCTTCAGCTTTCGTACGGCGCAGGACTTTGCGCTGCCCGTCTCTGCCCCAGCTGAGCTTCTCCAGGGCGACTTCAATGGAGACGGACAGGAAGACTTGCTGTGGAATCACAAAACGAGTGGCGTCACGAACGAAGTGGCGGTTGGATTCTCCAACGGTGACGGCACTTTCAGTATCGGTGCCCCCGACGCGCATCCGCTCGCAACCGTGTACGAGGGCTGGGGTTCGTACGAGACACTTGTCGGTGATTTCGACAACGACGGCAGAGATGATGTCGCGTTCAGCATCCACCGGGACACGAATGCCGTATACGTGGGTCTGTCGAACGCTGATGGAACGTTCAACTTCCTGGATCGGCATACCGTGCCGCAGACCTTGGGATGGGACGGATACAAGGTTCGCGTTGCTGATATCGATGGCGTAAACGGTGACGACATCATTTTCAACAATGTCTCGAGTACATCGAACTGGACGCACTTCATATTCTCGAACGGCGACGGCACGTTTACCGACAACGTTGCCCAACGCTTCGGTACCTCTGGAGGTTGGCAGGACTACACAGTGCACGTAGCAAACGTCGACGGCGACGCCGATGACGACATCGTCTGGAGTGCGCTTCGCTCGTCAGAAAACGCGATGTACTTTGCGCGGTCGAAGGGAACTCAGAACGGCAACGTATTTGACGCTGGTTCTTCGAATCGCTCGCAGAACGGATGGCGGTTCTACGACCTTACGATTGGCAACATCGACGGCAGGTTAGGCGACGATGTCGTGTTTACCAACTCGAGAGACACGAGCGGTCCCGTCCCGATTCACCGCAATGTGGCCCTTGGAAACGGGGCGTATACGCAACCTTCCTTCCAGAACTGGCCCCGACCGGAGGGTTTTGAAGGCGGACTGGATACGTATCTGGCCGACGTCAACGGCGATGGTCAGGACGACCTGATCTTCGGCAAACGCGGCGTCGTGAATCGAATTGGCGTGTCACTCGGCAAGAGCGACGCCACGTTTGACGTGATGGGCCGGGCTCCGCAGGCGCATCCCGATATCGACGACTGGTCGATCTTCGATACGCTGTTCCTGGATGTGGACAACGACGGGGACGAGGACGTGTTGTGGATCAACAACGCCGCGTCGCTTAGGATCTACGTCGGGCTGGCGCGATAGGCAATTCGAGAACGCTTTTGTAGGGGTTTCCACCATGCGCTGTGGGGGACAGTTATGGCAGGCATCGGACTAAAGTTTTGCGTAAGATTACGTTGCGGCCGCGATACAGGCCCGTGATACAGGCCTGTGATACAGGCCACCGCGAAACAAGCCACCGCGCAGCGTCATGCGACTCGTCCCGACAACAAGCCGAGCAGTTGTATTTGGATGTCTTGCCATCGCCTCGACTTTTTTTGCATCGGAGGTACTCGCGCAGACCGGTAAGATCTCGGGCCGCGTCGTCGACTCGATCGGAGAGGCGCTCCCCGGCGTCAACGTTGCGATCGTTGGTACGACGCAGGGCGCCGTAGCTGACGCAGACGGGTACTACGTGATCCTGAACGTTTCTCCGGGTACCTACACCGTTCGCGCATCGTTTGTGGGGTTTACGGCCCAGGTTGTTGAAGGCACGCGCGTAAATATCGATCAGACCACAACGATCAACTTCACTCTCGAAGTCGAGACGGTCGGGATGGGTGAAGTCGTTGTGACGGCAGAGGTCCCTGTCGTGCAGACCGATGTCTCCAACAGTCAGCTCAACGTCGCAGCGGACCGCATCGAGGTGTTGCCGGTAGCGTCGGTGACGGGCGTTGTTGGCCTGCAGGCCGGGATCCAGGGGCTGTCCATTCGAGGTAGCGGTTCGTCGGAGCTTTCGTTTTCGGTAAACGGCCTCACGCTACGCGATGAGCGCAACAACAGTCCGTTCACGAACATCAGTTTGACGTCGATCCAGGAAGTGCAGGTACAGACCGGGGGCTTCAACGCTGAGTACGGCAATGTCCGCTCAGGCGTGATCAACGTCGTGACAAAAGAGGGGTCGAGAGACCGATACGAGGGCGACGTCATCTTTCGTTACAGCCCCCCGGCCCAGAAGCACTTCGGAGCACGCGCCGACGATCTGAATTCGTATTGGGTTCGGCCCTTCGTCGACCCAGACGTGGCGTGGACGGGCACCGAGAATGGGGCGTGGGATGAGGCAACTCAGCTGCAATACCCGAGCTTCGAGGGTTGGGTGGCGATATCGGAGGAGCTTCTCAAAGACGACGACCCGACAAACGACCTTACGCCGGCAGCACTGCGGGAAGCTTTCCTGTGGCAGCACCGGAAGGAAATGAAGGTCGTTGATCCCGACTACAACGTGGATATCGGAGTCGGCGGACCGGTACCTGTCATCTCGGATGCACTGGGCAACCTGCGATTCCACGCGTCGTTCCGCCTGGACCAGGATATGTATCTGATCCCGCTCCAGACCGACCGGTTCGATCAGTGGTCGGGACACGTGAAGGTCACGTCGGATGTCGGTCAGGGCATGAAGCTTTCGTTGGAAGGACTGCGCGGCAAAACGACAGGCACGGCGAGCAGCCGGTTTGGCCAACCCGGCGTCTTCCGATCGCCGTTCGGGATTGCCTCGCAGATGAGCCGCGTGAGCTTCATCGACACGCGCATATTCTCGACGGACTACTGGGCGCCGACTGAGGTGAACACTTTCATGGCGGGTGCCAAGTTCACGCATCTCATCAACCCGGCGACGTTCTACGAAGTGCGCGTCAACGCCTTCGACTCCAAGTACGACACGAATCCGGGACGGCTTCGCGACGAAGCCGCTGTCGTCACGATCGGTGGTGTCGGGTTCGACGAAGCGCCGTTCGGTTTCCAGCCGAGGCCGACCTTCGGCGTGGATGGCATGCGTACGGGCGTCGGAATGAGTAACGCCCGCGACTCCAGTCGCGTGACCGCGTACAACCTGAAGGCTGACATCACCAGCCAACTGAACCGATTCCTGCAGGTCAAGTCCGGGATCGAGTACAACCTCTCAGACACGCGGGTCAACTACGGCAGCTTCGACGCTTTCCTGCGGAGCTCGAACTCGCAGTCGGCGTGGGATGAAACGCCGGTGCGGGGCGCTGCATATGTCCAGTCGAAACTTGAGTTTCAGGGAATGGTCGCCAACGTCGGCTTGCGCCTGGACTACTTCCATGCGGGAGGCGATTGGTTCGACTATGATCCGTTCACTTCTGCGTTCTCAGCCCAGCAGGCGGCCGGGCTGGACACGTTGCTGGACCGTTCGACAACTGATCGCATCGTGACCGCGAGCCCCAGATTGGGCGTCTCGTTCCCGGTGACGAACGTGAGTAAGCTCTTCTTCAACTACGGGCACTTCAGGTCCATGCCTGACCCGAACAACCTGTATCTCGTTCGCGCCTTCTCGGAGACCGGTCAGATCAGTCGCGTGGCTGATCCGAACAACTCGCTGCCGAAAACCGTCGCGTACGAGCTCGGCTACGAACAATCTCTCTTTGACCAGTACCTCGTTCGCGTCGCCGGCTACTACAAGGACGTGGCGTTGCAGCCGTTCCTCGTCGAGTACGTCAGCAGGGACGGGCAGGTCAACTATACCGTTAGCGAACCGAACTCGTTCGAGGACATCCGCGGATTTGAGTTCACGTTTTCTCGCAATCGCGGGCGATACTTCCAGGGCTTCGTCAACTATACGTATATGGTGTTCACGTCAGGGTATTTCAACCTGCGGCGTGTCTTCGAGAACCCGACGGCGCAACGGGAATTTGCCGAAAGCGATGCTGAACGGAGGAGAGCCTCATCGCGACCCGTGCCCCGACCGTACGGCCGCGCCAACATCGATCTGCTCTTGCCTGCAGATTTTGGACCCGGCACGGGTGCGTTTCGACCCCTCGCCGATTGGCGACTCTCGTTCATCGGCACATGGCAAAAAGGAGCCAAGTTCACGTGGACGGGCGGCGGATCGGTTCCCGGTGTGCTGAACAATGTGTCTTTCCGCGACTCGTGGAATCTCGATCTGCGGATCACGAAGAACTTCAACCTTGGCGGAAGGCGAGCTCAGTTCTTCGTTGACGTGTTCAACGTGCTGAACCGACGTCAGCTCTCGTTCAACGGTTTTGTCGACGGCAACGATCAGACAGCGTACCTGCGCTCGCTGCATCTTCCCGAGTCTCCTGACTACTCGACAAACATCCCCGGCAGTGACAAGATTGGCGCCTACCGCGACTACGACGTCGCGTACCAACCGATGGTGCGCATTCCCGGTCGCGAAAGCGTAACTGCTCCGGACCCCGGTACGATCTACTGGGAGCGCGAGTCTCGAAGCTACATCGAGTTTCGCGACGGCAGTTGGGTCGAAGCTGATCAATCCCGCGTCGATCAGGTGCTCGACGACAAGGCCTACATCGACATGCCGAACATGAACTTTCTCACCTTCCTGAACCCGCGTGACGTGTATTGGGGTATCCGAATCGACCTGTAGAGCGTTGAACAGTTCGTCTCTTCGACATATGAATTTGCGCCTGGCTCGACTTTGTGTCGCCACACTGTCGGTTGCGGCTCTTGCTGCCGCAGTTGGTCCGCAGAAAGCTTCGTCGCAGTTTGTGAACAAGTGGCTTGCCGCGGGCTCTCTGCACAACTGGTATTCTGAGATCGGCAGCGAATGTGAGGAGTGTGGTTTTGTTCGCACCCAGCAGGATGGTATGCGTTGGCCGGGGGTCTATCGGTTCACTGACATGCAGGCGGCGAAGGCGCTATGGATCGGCGCAACCGACGTGACAGATGAATTTGGTACTTCGTACGGGCGTCGCGTAGTGCACGTTGGTCCACGCGTATCGGGAGGCGGCGAATTCTTCCCAATACAATTTGAACTCGTCACTCGGTGGCCGCTGACCGGCGTGTTTGTCGATGGTGCGCTCTCTGAACCGGAGGCGGGGATGGTGGGCGACCGCGTCGATCCGGGAATGGTGCCTGACGCGATGATTGTTAACGTCGCCAACACACTGCTCGGGATCACGATGGAGCGACGCATCATGCAGTTCTCGCAGCAGCACCACGACAACTACCACGTCATCGAGTACACGTTCACCAACACCGGAAATACGGACGACGACCCGGAGATCGAGCTGCCGAACCAGACGCTGCAGGGTGTCCACTTCTTCTATCAGTGGCGCTTGTCCGTCGCGAAGGAAACCCGGTTCGTCATCGGCAACGGAACGGGTTGGGGACTAAACGCAATGCTCGACACGCGTGGCGACGGGGTGAAGATCGATCCGCCAGAGGAGGATTTTCGCGCTCAGTTCGCCTGGCACGGAAATTTCCCGCCGTTCAGCGCTTACGATAATCTGGGCGGCCCCATTCTTCCGCAGGTGCTGCCCGCGACCAACGTAGCCGACACCGACACGCTGGGTCGTCTCGGGGCATCCCAATTCGTGGGTGTCGTGACGATTCATGCGGACGAGTCTCCCGCGAATCCCGTCGATGACCCAAGTCAGCCCACGACAACCACGTGGATCGGATCTGACGACCCCTACACTTCACAGAACGACGCGTTCAACCCTGCGAAGATGGATGTCGAGTACGGCGTCATGACTCAGGGGCACAAGTCGCCGCGGCACGCCGACGTCGTTGAACCGTCGGGGCTGTCGGGTTTCCTGAATCCAACTGGTGACCCGTCAC
>JANQRN010000127.1 GCA_028284545.1 Rhodothermales bacterium
GCGTATCTGATCTTCTGGATGGCCTGCTGGAAACCACGCACGGATGCCTCTATCAGGTCGAACTGGCCCATGGCGAGCGCCATCGCTGCCTCGCCGAGATTCGCGCCGACCGAGAAGTTGCTACCGTCGTTTCCGATCACGAGTCCGCGGAGGTTTCGGTCAGCCTCAACTCGGTCGATCGACTCGACGAGGCCCTGCATGACCTGCTGACCAAGCGCGTTTGCCTTGGAGCGGAACTCGAACAACGCCACACCGTCGCCCAGGTCCAGGAGTGCCGCCTCGTCGTTGCTCCACAGCGTTGCCTCCGGCCGCGCCTTGATGCTGGCAAGACCCCACTCATCCGCCGGCACCGCATCCGTTTTGTAATCACCGGACGACGGCACAAAGACATCCCTTGTGGGCACAGCGCCTCGATAGAACGCTTTCTGACCGCCACCGTGCATCTTCGCGACCCATTCGGGAACGACTATGCCGGCCTCGTCCAACGCCTCCACTACCCGGTCGAAGCCGATCATGTCCCAGAGTTCGAAGGGACCCGCCTCCCAGCCAAAACCCCAACAAATCGCCCGATCCACGTCCGCCGGGCTATCCGTCACCTCCGGCACCCGTCTGGCGGCGTAACCGAGCATATCCAGAAGGGTTCGGCGGAAGAACGCACCGGCGCGTCCATCATCATCGAACAGCGCTCGGACGCGTTCGGCCAACCCGCCACTGGCCTTGATAGCCTTTGTGTCGCCGAGGTTCAGGGGCGCGGCGTCTGTGTACTGCCCGGTGGAGGGATCAATCGACCGGATATCCTTGCCTTCCTTCTTGTAGAAGCCCGCGCGCGTCTTGGCACCTAAAGCGCCGCCTGCGACCAGCGACTCCAACACGTCGGGCACCACAAAGGCGGCAACGCTCTCATCTTCTGGAACGGCATCGTGCAGGTTCTCGATCACGTGTTTCATCACGTCGAGGCCTACGACGTCGGCCGTACGAAAGGTCGCGGACTTCGGTCGACCTACGAGTGGACCCGTTAGCAGATCGATCTCTTCGATCGTGTAGTTGCCCTCGGCAAACTCTCGGATCGCCGACATCATTCCGTATATGCCAATTCGATTACCGATGAAGTAGGGGCGATCCTTGGCGACTACGATCCCCTTGCCCAGGTGCGCGCGGCCAAACCAGGCGACCCGATCGAGTACCTCCTGATCTGTGTCGGGTGTCGCAATCAGCTCAAGCAGCTTCAGATAGCGGGGCGGATTGAAGAAGTGTGTGCCGAGAAAGCGTCGACGAAAACCCTCCGACCGACCCTCAGCGATCTCGTTAATCGGCAGTCCACTTGTGTTCGTGGAAATCACCGCGGCGGGATGCGCATGCTCCTCAATACGCGCCATGACCTGGCGCTTGATATCCATCCGCTCAACGACAACCTCTATGACCCAGTCTGCCTCCGCAATCATATGAAAGTGCTGATCGAAGTTTCCGAGACGAATTCGCTTGCGGGCTTCCGGACTGAAGAATGGGTCGGGCTTCAGCCTGGTGGCCTGCTTGAACATCTTCTCGACGATCGCGTTGGGTCGACCCTCTTTGGGCGCTATGTCGAGCAACGTGACCTGCAGACCCGCATTCGCACAGTGGGCTGCTATTTGCGAACCCATGGTACCAGCACCCAGGACCGCCACCCGTTGAAACGGTGGCGGCGGCGCCAGAGGCTTGGCTGTGTTAGTCGTCATCAAATTCGAGATTGGTTCGTGATTACGAGAGCTCCTCGACATAAAGCCCCTCGATCTCCTCGGCAAAGACTTCGGCAAGGCGACTGCGCTTCACTTTCATTGTTGGCGTCAGTAATCCGCCTTCGATTGTCAGTGGCTGCGCTATCAGCTTGAAGCGCTTGATCGTAGACCAGTGGTCCATTCCGGCGTTTGACTTGTCCACGAGTTCCTGAAAGCGACCGCGAATCCGGGGTTGGCCGAAGTACCAGTCGACGGAGTTGTCAGTCGGCAGCCCATAGGTACCCGCCAGTGTTCGTAGCGCGGACTCACTTGGGAAGATCAGACCAGTGCAGTACTTCCGGCCAACACCGATCACGACCGCCTGATCAATGAGTGCTTCGGCTGCGAGTTTGTGTTCGAGCGGCTGAGGCATGACGTATTTGCCGGTCGACAACTTGAACAGGTCCTTCTTTCGGTCGGTAATTCGCAGGAATCCGTCGCCGTCAAACTCACCGATGTCTCCAGTGTGGAACCACCCGTCGGCATCGATGACCTCAGCGGTCTTTTCCGCCGCATCGTAGTAGCCGAGCATCACATGAGGGCCACGGGTTAGAATCTCGCCGTCTTCTGCGATGGCGACTTCCACTTCGGGTATCGGGACACCCACTGTGCCGGCACGGTTCAGATTTGGCCGATTGAACGCAATCACCGGGCTTGTTTCTGTTAGCCCGTATCCCTGCAGAATCTGAATACCAGCGGCCGCGAAGATGTTCGCCAATTCGCCGCTCAGCGCCGCGCCGCCACAAATGATGTAGGCAACATTGTTGCCCAGGCCCTCTCTCCACTTCGAGAAAACGAGACGATCAGCGAGTCTCAGCTTCACAGCGTACATGCCAGTTGGCTGTTCTCCGATGCGGTATTGACGAGCCAGGCCAAGCGCCCATTCGAAGAGTTTGCGTTTTGGCTTCGGCAGCACAGCGGCGCGCTCAAGGAACCTCGCATAGACTTTCTCGACCACCCTGGGGACTCCCGCGAAGACAGTCGGATTCAACTCGCGTAGATCGTCACCAATCGTGTCTGGTGTCGAGAACGAAATGGAAGTCCCGGACTCGAGGAATCCGTAGTAGAGGGCCCTGGCAAAGACATGAGTCAGTGGGAGAAACGACAGACCCACTTCACCGCCCGGTCCACGACGATACCCCGTCATTCCCGAGAAAGAGGTAACAGCGTTGAAAGAGATGTTCTCGTGCGACAACATCACGCCCTTCGGCACACCCGTCGTACCGCTCGTGTAGATAATCGTGGCGAGGTCTTTCGGTTGTATATCCGAAAGAAGGGACTTCACCTGCTCCCCCAGCGACACGGAATCCGCATCCGCGCCATCTGCGCCATCTGCGCTCGTTTTGGTCTCCAGCACCAGTCTACCGCGAGCGACGAGGTCGTCAAACGTGAGCAGGGCCGCAGGATGGTTGAGCTCAGCGCGAACCGACGCCATGGCGTCGGCATCATCGCCTCCGTCGGCGAGGATGATCGCGCGCAGCGTAGTTCGAAGCGGTTCAGCGCCCAATATCGGGCCGAGCTTCCTCAGATAGGCAACAGTTGACACGACGAGGACCCTTGCACCGGAGTGCCCCATCACGTAGCTGATACTTTCGTCGGTTTGCGTCAGGTAGATCGGGACATCAACGCAGCCGGCGAGCAGGCACGCCATGTCCGCCATGCAGAATCCGACGTCGCTGTCCATGAACAGCGCAACGCGTTCGCCCCGCTTGACGCCGATGTCGACTAGACCCAGCGCCATCAGTTCTGACTGGCGCGCGAAATCGGCAAGCCCGATAGACGCCCAGTCGCCACTACGTCTATCGGTCAGCGCGACGGCGTTGCCCCATTCAGCGACAGAGGCATACAGTAAGTCTGGCAGTGTTCGCCCCAGGGCGGCAACTCCCGTTCCCGTCGGAGCAGTGTGGATCTTGAGCCTGGATTCAGCAGTCATGGCATTACGTCGCTGGGTGCGTACATGTCAACGACGCGGGCAACGGAGTCGCCTACCAGGCCATCGATATCGACTCGCCGGTCTACCCGGCGCGCGTTGACCAGTGATACGATGCCATGCAGCATGGCCCATATCGTCGTCGCGTCGCGCCGCGTGTCCAAAGGCCTGGCGCGATGCTTGGTTTCGACTGCCACATCAGCGAGTACTGTTGCGAAGAGATCAAGATTGCCGCGTGCCCGTCGGTACTTGTCAATGGGAAAGCGCTCAAGCGAGGGCGGCGCCGCGACAAACATCACCTCGTAGTACTCAGGGTTCTGGAGCCCAAACGTCACATATGCGTGACATAGCGAACGCAGCCGAACCCCGCTTTCGGTACCAGTACACGCTGCAAGTGCCTCGCGCAACACGTCGCTGAGCCTTGACATCCCCTCTTCAACCAGCGCGTGGAAAAGGTCGTCCTTGCTATCGAAGTGATGATAGATAGTTGTCGCCGAGTACCCGATGGCCTGCGCGAGCTTCCGCATCGAAAGGCTTGCGTATCCGGAGTCGACGAGCATGCGCGTCGCCGAGTCCAGGATGCGGGAACGCATCTGCGCGCTCGCGGCGCGATCTACCGAGATTTCAGAGCTACGAGACACTCCGCATTACCGTATCTGACGCACTTAACAGTGTTAAGTATACAAAACGGCTGCGGAGCCTTAAGGTTTCCTTGGAGTCTTCTAGCGACGGAGGCGCTTCAGCGTGACGTTTCCGACGGCGGACTTCATCGCAAGATCAGGGCCACCTCCGTTGAGATCACCACTCAGCGTCTTCGTCATCCACTTGCCTTCCACCTCGAGCGGGAAGTCGGTCGAGCAGTTGCCAAACGCTAGTGCCTCGACGGATACGCCAACGTCTTCTGAAAGGTAGACAGTCACGTTGCCTGCTCCTGAGACCAGGCGGGAGTCCTCATCCGGCTGATCAACGATGTAGGCAGTGACGTTGCCTGCACCGGTGGCTGCCGAGAGCGCATCGCCAGCGGAACGAACCATGATATTGCCCGCGCCGGTCTGCACTTCGACGGGACCTGCTACGTCTTCGAGCGTAACGTCGCCAGATCCCGATACAACCTCCACCTCGTCGCCGACGTTGCGTATCTCGATACCTCCCGCACCTGACCGGACGTTCACTTCTCCGCCAACGTCAGCAACCGCGACGTTGCCCGCGCCCGTCACGACGTCGACTTCGAAGTCAGCCGGGACTTCGACCGTGATGACGACGCGCAGTTTGTCATCACCTTTCCAACTTCGCCATTTGAAACGGCGCTCAGCGACACGCGAGCTGACGAGAACGGTGCCCCCCTTGCGGGCGAGCTCTAGCTTGTGCATCTCGAGGATTTCTTTGGCTTCCTCGCGTCGATCCACCGACACGTGGCGGTCGACCGTAATATTCACCTCGTCACCGGCAATCGACTTGATCTCGACATTGCCGCGGTCGGCCTCGACCTCGAGCAGGCCGCCACGCTCGACCTTGAAGGACTTCTTGACGGTGTCCTTTATGTCGATTTCGCC
>JANQRN010000132.1 GCA_028284545.1 Rhodothermales bacterium
AACCACCCGATTCCATTTCGAACTCGGAAGTGAAAACGCTCAGCGCCGATGGTAGTGTGGGGTCTCCCCATGTGAGAGTAGGACACCGCCAGGCTCTTAAATCAGAGAAAGCCGCAGCTCATAGAGTTGCGGCTTTTTTTGTTTCGGAGCGCTGAGCTCCGCGGCATGCAGGACGGTGCATACGCGCCAGAGTGTGACGCCGGTATCATCCCGGACGTCACTTTTTTACAAAATCTGTGACCTGCGTTGGCCAAAAAACCTAGAGCCAGCAGTATCTTACCTGTGTTTGCCAGTTTGGCCGAATGACCGGCCAAGGGGTTCAGCATGGCCAGCCAGTACAGGGTTGCGTTCAGGGGCGAGGTTGCCGAGGGGTATCGCGTCGAGGACGTGCGCGCCGAGTTCTCGAAACGTCTCAACAAAGGCCCGGACGTCATAGACCGTCTATTCTCGGGCAAGCCGGTTACGCTCGCGAGGAACCTCGAGCGAGATCACGCAAGCGACCTCGCGGCGCGCCTGAAAGCGTTTGGCGCCATCATTTACCTCGTCGACGACAAGGGCAATTCCATTCGCGTGCCCGACGTCGCCAATGAGGAGTTTGTGAATCACTCCCCTGAGGCGCCGGAGACCGAGCCCTCAAAGAGCGAGTCCACGTCCGGCGACGAATCCGGCGGCATCCAGTCCGATCCTTACGACCTGACGGAAACCGCCAAAGTCAGGCACCTGACACAGATCACCGAGCCGCGGCCTGCGAAGAAGTCGTCGGCCAGGAAGAAACGCCAGGCGCGCATGCGCTATCGTTTCGATACCTTCATGGCCAAGGGCGGCGCGTCTATCTTCAAAGTGTTGACGCTCGTCTTCGTCGGCACCTTCCTGCTGATCGGCTTGCTGCGCGGTGCGCTCCTTACGATGTTCCCGGAGATCCCGCAGCAGCACGACGAACTCGACTTCTTCGGCAATCTGTACATTACGTTCCTCGAGATTACCGACCCGGGCAACATGGCCCAGGACATCTACTCGAATGCCGCGTACAAGGTATTCGCGATACTGGCCGGCATTGCAGGGATCGTCATGCTGTCAGCCCTGATCGCTTTCATCACCACGGCGCTCGATCAGAAGATTCATGCGCTGAAACGAGGCCGCTCGAAGGTTATCGAAACCGACCACACGCTGATACTGGGCTGGAACGAGCAACGCATCATCGAGATCCTGCGTGAACTCATCCTGGCCAACGAGAGCGAAAGCGACGCCTGCGTTGTGATCCTTGCGGATCGCGATAAGGAGGAGATGGACGACATCCTGCGCCTCAGGGTTCCGGAGCTTGCAACGACGAGGCTCGTCACGCGGAGCGGCGACGTGTCGTCGCTCACCAATCTGGACATGGTGTCTCTGGAATCGGCCAGTTCGGTGATCATTCTCGCGAGCTGCGAAGAAACCGACAGCGACGAGCTCAAGTCGTCGAGCGATGCGAAAGCGATTCAGACCGTGCTCGCGACGATGGGCAACGGCGTCGACAACGACGAATTCAGCGTCAT
>JANQRN010000143.1 GCA_028284545.1 Rhodothermales bacterium
CATCATAACGAGAGGCCGACCCATCCTGTACGCAAACGGTGTGGCGGTCTCGCTTGCCTGTGACGATCCCCAGGACGTGATCGAGCACTCGATCCTGGAGTTCCTCCCTGCTGAGGTCTGGCCCGAGGTAGACCGACTGATCCGCGGTCAGTCTGAAGAGGCTTCGCCAGACTCAATACAGCTACCGGTGCGAGCCGTCGACGGCGCCCAGCGCTGGGTCGAGGCGTACTCGGTCCCAATCAAGTACCGCGGCCAATCTGCGCTGCAGACCGTGATCCGAGACGTGACCGCGAGAAGGCAGGCGCAGAACGAACTTCTTAAGTACACCGACCGTATCGCTGCGCTACACCTGATCGCCCAGGGAATACTGAGCGACGAGACCGCACATGCGGTAGCCGAGAATGCATTGGCGCACCTGAAGCGGCTGGTACCCATGACGTACGCGTCAGTCCTCGATATCAACCTGTTGCGCGGTGAGGGGCGGCTGCTCGTTACCGCAACCGGCTCGGGTCAACTGTCGCTAGCTGAAGCGGAGTCTGGACCGCTACAGGACTTCGGATCAAAACCTCCAGACAGGGACACGCCCGACTACCTGTACTACCCGAGTATGGATAGGGCCGTCGGCAGCGACAGCGGTGTGCGGTCGAGGATGTTCGTTGCGGGAGTGCGGTCTTACATCGAGCTTCCACTCGTCGTCAAGAACGAATGGGTCGGCGTGATTCACGTCGGGTCTGACCGGGAAGACGGCTTCAACGAGGAAGACTGCAACGTGGCCGTGGATATCGCGAAGATGATTGCGGTCTCGATGCACCAGGAGCGGATTGAGGCCGAACGCCTGGGGTACGAGACCGAGTTGCTGGCTGCAAAGGATCACGCGGAGCAGATGGCCAGACTGAAGACGACGTTCCTGACCAACATGAGCCACGAAATCAGGACGCCGCTAACCGGCATCATCGGGTTCGCTCAGATTCTGTCGGAAGAAATCGGCGACGAACACAGCGAGTTCGTTAATCTCATCGAGCAGAGCGGCCGCCGACTGCTCGACACGATCAACTCCGTACTCGACCTCGCCCGACTCGAGTCGAACCGGATGCGCATGTCGCTTGAGCCCGTCGCCGTAAATGAGGAGGTTGCACGCGGCGCGCGCCTGCTGAAGCCGCTTGCGGACAAAAAGAGCCTTTACTTGCGTGTGGATGCAGACGACCGCGTTGTCAGTCGTTTGGATCGCACCGGCCTCGATCGAATTCTCAATAACCTTCTCGGAAACGCGATTAAGTTTACGGAGAAGGGCGGCGTGTCCATCGGTGTGAAGCGCGAGAATGACCAGTGCACCATCCGCGTCTCTGACACTGGCGTCGGTATCTCAAGCAGTTTCCTGCCGCA
Organism: Rhodothermales bacterium; assembly: GCA_028284545.1. Lineage (GTDB taxonomy): Bacteria > Bacteroidota > Rhodothermia > Rhodothermales > JABDKH01 > JANQRN01. Next base: position 1,384 of record JANQRN010000143.1, read on the forward strand.
CCTGTTCGACGAATTCAGACAGGAGTCCTCCGGTGCCGACCGCAGTCACGAGGGCTCTGGAATGGGCCTCGCAATTACCCGCAAGCTGGTCGAAATAATGGACGGCGAGATCCAGGTGGAGAGCGAAAAAGGTGTGGGCACGACGTTCACCGTTCTCTTTCCAATCGACGACAAGGCAGGCGTTCGCAGTGCGCCGGCTGGCGACGCTCCAGCTCTTCCCCGATACGGCGATCCGCTTGATCTAGCCAGACGGGGGCCGGGTAAGCGCCACGAAAACCGCCCTTCTACGAGTGGGGACGGCCCTCCACGCGATAGAAACAATTAAACAGGGGCCCTGTTCGAGCAGCCAACCCGACGCCCAAGTTGCCCGCTCGAGCCACAACAGATCGCCTAGTCATCGCCGCGCTGTGGTTGATGATGTTTTCGGCCAGCTCGCAGGTGATCATCATGGCGCCGATCCTCCCAGAGATTGGGGAGGCGCTGAATACTCCCGAGTCGCTGCTCGGATGGCTGGCCACTTCCTATACCGTGTTGTTGGCCGTGATGGCCATCGTGATCGGGCCCATTTCCGACAAGGTCGGCCGGAGACGGATTCTGCTTGCGGGCTGCTCTGCAATGGCCCTGGTGTTGTACCTACACGCCGTTGTCAGCACGTTTTCGTCGATGCTCGTAGTCCGCGCACTGGCAGGAATGGCCGGCGGAATGCTCAGCGGTGCCGCGGTGTCGTTTGTCGGTGACTACTTCCCGTACAATCGTCGCGGATGGGCCAACGGGTGGATAATGTCCGGCATGGCCGTGGGTCAGATTCTCGGTATCCCGATCGGGAAGATACTTGCGAGTTCTTTCGGGTTCCGGTGGCCCTTCCTGATGTTCGCGATCACGATGACGTTCGCCACCCTGCTCGTGTTCTTCTTCGTACCGCAGCCTGACGTTTCACGAGATCAATCGCGACTCACGATAGGGTCGGTAGCGAAGAAGTATTGGAAGCTTCTCGATAGCCGATCAGTTGTCGTGGCTTCGGCGTCTTACTTTCTCATGTTCCTGAGCATCGGTATCTACGTCTTCTATCTCCCGCTCTGGCTTGAGTCTGTCGTAGGCATATCCAAGACGCAGACGGCGTCCCTGTTCTTGGTTGGCGGACTTGCAAATGTTGTTGCCGGCCCGCTCGCAGGTCGGGTATCAGACGTTCTTGGCCGAAAGCCTCTTATCGTTACGTCGTGTGTGGGAATGGGTCTCGTGATGGTCGCAACGACCTACCTCATCACGAACATCTGGTACGCCTACGCCCTGTTTGCTATGGCGATGATCATGGTGGCGTTACGCATGAGTCCGTTGCAATCGCTCATGACCGCGCTGGTCCCGGAGTCGCGGCGCGGGATGCTGATGAGCCTGGCGATCTCAACCGGCCAGCTCGGGATGAGCCTCGGTACGGGGGTTGCTGGTGCGGTGTACACGCGCTACGGATACACATCCAATACCGTCATCGGTGCGATCGCGATTCTCGCGATGGCGGTACTCGTTTACCGGATGCTGCCCGAACCCACCGGCGATATGCAACCGGCGGTGGCTGCTACGAATTCATGACGACGAGGAACTCGTCGTTGTTGCGCGTACCCCGCATCTTCTCTAGGAGGAACGTCATCGCCCGCAACGGATCCATGTCCGCGAGTATGTTTCTCAGGATCCAGATGCGCTGCAGTTTGGCGTCGTTGATGATCAGCTCCTCGCGGCGCGTTCCCGACTTGATGACATTGATGGCCGGGTAGACTCTGCGGTCGGCCAGCTCTCGCTCGAGAACGAGTTCGGCGTTGCCCGTACCCTTGAACTCCTCAAAGATCACCTCGTCCATTCGGCTGCCCGTTTCGATCAGGGCCGTTCCGATGATCGTCAGCGAACCGCCCTCCTCGACGTTGCGTGCTGCTCCGAAGAATCGTTTTGGACCGCGCAGCGCGCCAGCCTCGATGCCGCCCGACAGCGTCTTGCCGGTGTTCGGCATTACGGCGTTGTGCGCCCGCGCCAGTCGTGTAATCGAATCCAGGAGGATTACGACATCCTGCTTGGCCTCCACGAGGCGTTTCGCCTTCTGGAGGACGATGTCGGCAATCTCGACGTGCCGCTCCGGGTCCTGATCGAAGGTAGAGGCGATGACCTCGGCCTTCGGGACATTGCGCTGCATGTCGGTGACTTCCTCTGGCCGTTCGTCGACCAGAAGAATTAGCAGATAGGCCTCAGGATGGTTCTCTACGATGGCATTCGCCATCTTCTGCATCAATACCGTCTTGCCTGTCTTCGGCTGCGCGACGATAAGGGCTCGTTGCCCCTTCCCTATTGGTGAAAACAGATCCACCACCCGCATGCTGTACTCGGTTGCCTCACCCTCCAGGTTGAGGTGCTCGTCTGGGTACAACGGGGTGAGGTATTCGAATCCGGCGCGCTCCTCCATCTCTTTCGGGTCGCGTCCGTTGATCGTGTTCACCTGAATGAGCGCGAAGAATCGTTCACCCTCCTTTGGTGGGCGTACTTCGCCATCTACCGTGTCACCCACACGAAGACTGAATCGTTTGATCTGCGACGGCGAGACGTAAATGTCGTCTGGGCTGGGCAGATAGTTGTATTCAGCAGATCGAAGGAAACCGTATCCGTCTGGCAGGACCTCAAGCACGCCCACCTTTCTGATCATCCCTTCGAGTTCGGTATCTGAAGCGTCGTACTTCGACATGTAGTCGGGACGACCTTCGTAGACTTTGCGCAGTCGCTCTTCTCGGGCAAGCCGTTGGGCCTCCTTGTTGCGCCTACTCTCCTCGCGAGAGCGCGAATCGTCACGGCCGCCGCGTCCTCCGTCGTTACGGTCACGTCCGCGCCGATTACGGCGGTCGCCACGCTTTCCACGGCCCTCATTGCGATTGTCGCCGTCACGGTTGTCTCGTTCCCTGTCCCGGTCTCTGTCCCGATCCCGGTCCCTGTCCCGATCCCGGTTACCGCGGCCTTCTGACCGATCAGAGCGCTCGCCTCTGTTCCTGTTGCGATCGCCTCGATCGCCTCGATCTCCGCGATCAGACCGACGTGAGCGGCTGTCGTTGTCACGGTCGCCGCGCTCACGATTATCGTCGCGCCGACCTCTTCTGCCTCGTCGGCCCCGGCCCTCGCGTCGCTGGTCCCGGTTTTCTCGATCACCGTCACCGTCGCCGCGCTGCCCGCGGTCACGTTGTCCCTGGCCGCCCCCCTGCCGGGAGTCTCGCTCTCCCCTGTCACCCCGGTCTCGGCCACCTCTTTCGCTACGTTCACCTCGGTCGCGTTTCTCGCGCTCCCTGTCGCCCTGGCCTGCTTCAGGCTGCCCTTCGTCAGCCGAACCAGCGGGTTCGGATGGCTTGGGCTGTCCCGGCTTCCTTTCTTCTTGTTCCTCGCCGGATGTGGCCTTCCGGCCGTTGCCAGCAGAAGCGCTGGAAGCGGAAGATTTTTCGGCGTGTGCCTCGAGGATCGTATAGATGAGCTCTTGCTTGCGAAGCCCGGAATAGCCCGAGAGGCCCAGCCCCCGTGCGATCTCCCGCAACTCGGGAAGCTTCTGATCCTTCAGGTCGGATATGTTCATGCTGCTAGAATGCTTGCCGACGAGAGGGTGCTCACTCGAATCCCGGGTAATTCGATCTATCGTTTCTGGGGCGAAACGCAGGAAGGAACGGGGACAAGCCACTATCGCTTGGCGAAAGGCGGCTTACGCCAGGTCGGCGCGGAGGAAACAGTCTAAGCTCGGTCGGCGGGGATAGATCGACGCGCGTTCGGAGAGGAGTGGCGGATGCCACTTTTGAAGGAGCGTCGGTTCAATTGTGGTTAGTCAAGAACCGTCGGTCAAGATAGGGGATTCCGGGCTAATGTCAACGAAATCCGGCAATCGAGGGCCGATTCGGATGGAATCACTGCAAATCGCGTACCGGCGTTTGCTCCAGAACCTGGTGCGATCCGAGGATCAACAGTACGTCAGAATCTCGCGTTCTGAAGTCGTCAATGGCTGCGTCGACGCTTCCGGCAGGAGCGATCGTGAAGGGCATCGCGTCCGCTCCCAGCCGCCGGAAGACGCCTGCCAGTTCATCCGCCGGCATTGCTCGGGAAGACGCGATCTCAATCGGATACAGTCGGTCGAGCCTCGGCGCCAGCAGCGTGGCGATTTCGTCTACCGCTTTGTCCCCCATCAGGCCGAGGGCGACGGAGATACGGCCGACGCTGGGCGCCACGTCGGCCAGCCATGCCAGCGCCGACTGGACACCAGACGGATTGTGCGCCGCGTCGGATACGATAAGCGGCGACTCCGCCAGGACACGCAGTCTTCCCGATATACCCGACAGCCGCTCGACTTCGTGCAAGCCGACCGATACCCGGCGCGGGTCCAGTCGGGCACCCAAAATGTGCTCAGCGACCGCGATAGCAAGCAGGGCATTTTCGGCCTGGTGCCGTCCGCGAAGACCGACGTGCAGACCGGCATAGCGGCGTTTGTCAGACCGCGCGTCAA
>JANQRN010000165.1 GCA_028284545.1 Rhodothermales bacterium
CTTTTGGAGACGACGCTCTGGCCTCACCCGATCTGGTCATTCCGCATCCAGAGATTGGACGACGGCGCTTCGTCCTGGCGCCGTTGGCAGACGTTGCGCCCGGGCGGGTTTTGCCCGGAACCGGCGGCATGACTGTCAGTGAACTGCTTGTAGACTGCCCCGACAAGACAAGAACCAAACGCCTCGAGTTGGCTACGAATGAGTGACGAGAAGACGGGCGCGGACTTGCGTCAAGTGGCCATTCGAGAGGGCGTCTCGCTGATTGCGGTCGAGGGCGTAATCGGAGCAGGGAAGACCACGCTCACGAAACTCCTGGCGGAGCGTACGGGCGCGCGTGTAGTTGGTGAGGCGTTCGACGAGAATCCGTTTCTTGAGCGCTTCTACGCCGACAAGGCGCGGTGGGCATTTCAGACGCAACTTGCGTTTCTGGCCAGTCGCTTCAAGCAGCTAAGCACGCTACCTGGGCCCGACCTCTTCCACCGCGTTACCGTTGCGGACTATACGTTCGAAAAGGATCAGATCTTCGCGCGCTTGAACCTGAGCGGCGACGAGTTGGCCCTCTATGACACGCTGTTCGCGATGATGAAGTCCGCGGTAAGAGCACCAGATCTCGTTGTCTACCTCCAGGCCACGACTGATCGCTTGATGCACAACATCCGCATGCGTGCGCGCAGTTACGAGGTCAACATGGATCCCGACTATATCCAGAGCCTCAACGACGCCTACACCTCGTACTTCTTCAAGTACACCTCCGGCCCGTTGCTGATCATCAACGTTGACAAGATCGACTTTGTCAGGAATCAGTCTGAGCTGGACGAGATCGTTCAACAGATCGTGACCTACGATCATCCCGCAACCACGTACTTCAATCCGACACCCGTCGGTACGCTATTTGGATAGGTAGTTCTGCGGGACGATCTGAAGGTCCGCATCCGAGCGTCACGTGCCGAACGAGACGTAGAACTCCATCAGGCTTCGGACGGGTTGTCCGTTTTCTTTGGCGGGTCGGTACTGGGACGCCATCGCAGCCTCGACTGCGGATTCCTCGAGTCCATATCCGAGATGTTCGACCTCTTCTCGTTCCGTATCAGACTTGCCGAGGAGAAATCGTTGTACAATCCGTGCGTCCTGCACGACACCGCGCTCATCTACGTCAACCTCGACAAGGATCTCGGCTTTGATTCTCCGCTTGCGCGCTTCCGCCGGATAATTTGGCGGCGCAAAGCGCACCAATTTGGCCTGGGTCTGAGACCGCGGTAACGGCGCAGAGGCGTCGGCTAGCGCGTCCTCGTCTGTTGCATCCTCCGAATACTCGTTCACAACAAGAGGAGAGTCCAGCTGCAGGTCGATGAACTCCAGCATGTCGTCGTCTGCCACCTCTACGGGCGGCAGCGGTGCCGGAGGTGGTGGCTTTCGTTTGGCCTGGCGCGTCGGGATGACCTCGGCAATCTCGATGACCTCCTGGCCTTTCGGACTGTAGAGGTCCGCGAGTGCGTTTTGGCCCGACGGCACCGGCCAGAGGTTCACGACGCCGATCGCAACTATGAGCGCCGCGGAAACGCACGTCAACATGCGAATTCCTTCGTTGTCGGCAAGACCGGATTCTGGCTTCCTCACGCTCATAGGGGTCGTGTACCCGCTTGGTATCGGCTACGTTTCCCCGGTCCCACAGATTGCCCGCCTGATAGGGTCAACAAGTCGTGGGGCACACCCCTTACTAGTTCCGCACCAGCTTCTGGTACTTGATGCGATGGGGTCGATCTGCCTCAGCGCCGAGGCGTTCGCGCCGATTCTCCTCGTAGTCTGAATAGCTCCCATCGAACCAAACCACATTGCTGTCGCCTTCGAAGGCAAGCGTGTGTGTAGATATGCGGTCAAGGAACCATCGATCGTGCGAAATCACGATGGCGCATCCGGCAAAGTTCAGCAACGCCTCCTCAAGCGCACGCAGGGTATTGACGTCGAGATCGTTTGTCGGCTCGTCCAGCAGAAGGACATTGGCGCCCTCCTTTAGCATCTTGGCCAGGTGTACGCGGTTACGTTCACCTCCAGATAGCTCGGTAACGAGTTTCTGTTGATCAGAGCCCGCGAAGTTGAATCGACCTACGTAAGCCCTGGAGTTGATCGTTCGCTTGCCGACATGGACCTCGTCGAGGCCGTCGGAGACCTCCTGCCAGACACTCTTCTTCGGATCGAGCGGGCGATTCTGGTCGACGTAGCCAAGCTGGACGGTGTCGCCGACGTTGATCTCACCGTCGTCGGGGGACTCCTGACCAACGAACATCTTGAAGAGCGTTGTCTTCCCCGCGCCATTGGCGCCGACGACGCCGACGATGGCACCGGGCGGGACGCTAAACGTCAGGTCATCGAAGAGGAGTTTTCCGTCAAACGCTTTTGTCAGGCCAGCGGCCTGGATGACGACATCGCCGAGACGAGGCCCGGGCGGGATAGGAATCTCGACGGACTCGTCGCGGGCTTCCTGCTGGTCAGCGAGCATCTTCTCGTACGAGGCGATGCGCGCTTTGCTCTTGGCACGGCGTCCCTTTGGGTTTGTGCGGATCCACTCCAACTCGCGTGCGAGCGCCTGTTTGCGCTTGGACGATTGCCGCTCTTCCTGCGCGAGCCGCTCCTGTTTTTGCTCAAGCCAGCTGGAGTAGTTGCCCTCGAACGGAATACCGTGGCCGCGGTCCAGCTCGAGTATCCACCCCGCGACGTTGTCCAGGAAGTAGCGGTCGTGGGTGACGGCGATGACCGTGCCCTCGTATCGGTCAAGGTGCTGCTCGAGCCAGGCTACACTCTCGGCGTCGAGGTGGTTTGTTGGTTCGTCAAGAAGGAGAACGTCCGGTTCCTGAAGCAGCAATCGGCAGAGTGCAACGCGACGGCGCTCGCCACCCGACAACACGGAGATCGGGGTGTCGCCCGGCGGGCACCGAAGCGCGTCCATCGCCATCTCAAGCTTGCTGTCGATATCCCACGCGCCGAGGTGGTCAATCTTCTCCTGGAGTTTTGCTTGCTCGGCCATCAGCGCATCGTAGTCAGCGTCTGGCTCAGCAAACTTTGCACTGATATCCTCATACTTCTTCAGGAGGCCGACAGCCTCGTGCGCGCCTTCTTCGACGATATCCTTGACTGTCAGGCTATCGTCGAGTTCGGGTTCCTGGGGCAGGTAGCCGAACGAGATGCCTTTCTGTACGTCAATGGAGCCGCTGCAGTCGGTGTCGATCCCGGCGATGATCTTCAGGAGCGTGCTCTTCCCGGCGCCGTTCAGGCCGAGTACTCCGATCTTCGCGCCGTGGAAGAATGACAGGTAGATATCACGCAGTACCTGCTTGTTGGTCGACTTGAAAGTCTTGCCAACTCCGACCATGGAGAAGATGATTTTGTTGTCGCTCACGTCAACCGGGTCTGGTAGGGGAATAGAGTGGTCGCTTTTCAACGCGGCGTCGCAGTGAGGTTCCTGTCACGGGCTTTTGCTAGTTTTCGCTCGCTACAGTTTGCATCTGCCCACCCGCTCCCAAGTATGGCCTCGGACCCCAACGGCAAGCGACTCTATCTCCTCGACGCCATGGCGCTGGCGTACCGGTCGCATTTCATCTTCATCAATCGGCCGTTAGTCAACTCGAAGGGGGAGAACACGTCTGCTACCTATGGTTTCACGTCTGCACTGCTGAAGCTCATAGAAGATCACAAGATTGAGCACATTGCCGTTGTCTTTGACGCCGTCGACGAAGGAGGGACGTTTCGCGACGAGATGTACGAAGACTATAAGGCCAACCGGGAGCCGCCACCCGATGAGCTGATCGACAACATCCCGCGCATCAAGCAGGTTATAGAGGCGTTCGATATACCCGTGTTTGAGATCGCGGGCGTCGAGGCTGACGACGTGATTGGGACCCTTGCCCGAAAAGGCGAAGAGGATGGCGCGGATGTCGTCATAGTTTCGCCCGACAAAGACTTCCAGCAACTACTATCTGAACGTGTGACCTTGTTTCGCCCGGCGTACCGGGGCGAGGAATTCGATCCGATAACGGTAGAGCGTTTTCGCGAAAAGTGGGGTGTTGAACCGCATCAGTTCATCGACATCCAGGCGCTGTGGGGTGACAGTACCGACAACGTCCCGGGCGTTCCGGGAATTGGCGAAAAGACCGCGCGCGTTCTGATCCAGGAGTACGGCTCGGTGGAGGAACTCCTCAAACACGCCGGGGACATCAAGGGGAAACGCGCGCGCGAAGGCTTACTCGAGTACCCGGAACAGGCACGTTTGAGCAAGGAGCTCGTATCGATCAAGACCGACCTGGACATTGATCTCGACTGGGCAGAGGTGCACCAGGCGCGGCCAAACGCGCCGCTGATTCGAAGAGCGTTTGAGGACCTAGAGTTCAGTACGCTCCTGAGAAGGACTGAGCGGATCCTGGGACTCCAGGCCAAGGAGACGGGACAAGGGTCTCTGTTTTCGGCGCCCGTCGCGAGCAGCGATGCTGCGCCGCCCAGCGAGTTGAAGGAAGTCGACCGGTCTGACTCAGAGTTCGTCCTGGTGGCGGATGTCGACAGGCTCGACCGCCTGATATCGGAGTTCAAAAATGTCGACAAGCTCTTCGTCGACGTTTTGTTGACAGACGCCGATAATCCCATGGAAGCCGCCGTCGTTGGCTGCGCTGTGGGGCGAACGCTGAACGAAAACGGGAGCGGCCACGTTAAGGCGGCCTACATCCCGCTGCCGCTACCGGATGGCCTCGAGTCGCAGGAAGTCCTCGAGCGGATGCGACCACTCCTTGAGTCTGAGGCCACCAAAGTCGGCCACAACCTCAAGCCGATGTTTGTGACGCTGGGGCGCTCGGGTGTGCACGTGTCGGGTGAGGTATTCGATACCATGGTCAGCCACTATTTGTGCGCACCGGAGCAGCCCCATGCCTTCGAAGCCGTGGTGGCAGGTACAATTGGCAAGAAAGCAGCTACGCTCGAAGCGCTAACGGGGAAAGGACGATCAAGAAAGGCACTGGTTGACGTACCGCCAGCGGAACTGGCTGACCTCCTGTGCGAGCGCATGCTTCTGCTCGTGGAGCTTGTCGAACGCCTTTCTGCGAAGATGAAAGAGGACGGCCTCGACGACCTATCCCGCAATCTCGAGTTTCCACTTGTCAAGCTGCTCGGTGAAATCGAGCAAACGGGCATCCGCGTCGATACGTCGGTGCTCTCCGAGATCTCTGAATCCATGCGGGTGCAGCTTGGCGAGCTTGAACAACAGATCTTCGCGGCCGCAGAGGGCGAGTTTAATATCGGCTCGCCGGCGCAGCTCGGCGAAGTGCTATTCGAGCAGCTGGGTCTGCCGGTCATCTCGAAGACCTCGACAGGGAAGGCCTCGACGAAGGAGTCTGTCCTGCAAGAGCTCGCGACCCAGCATGCACTACCCGCACTAGTCCTTGACTGGCGGGAACTGTCGAAGCTAAAGAGCACATACGTCGATGCGTTGCCGGCGCTTGTGAATCCCGAGACAGGCCGCGTACACACCAGCTTCAATCAGACCGTCGCCGCGACCGGGAGACTCTCGAGCCAGCATCCGAACCTGCAGAATATTCCTATTCGTACAGCGAGGGGGCGCGAAATTCGAAGAGCGTTTGTGGCCGGCAGAGGTATGCGGTTGCTTTCGGCGGATTATGTGCAGATCGAACTCCGAATTCTCGCATCGATGGCCGACGACCCAGGCTTGAAGGAGGCTTTCGCCTCGGGCAGAGATATTCACACCGCAACAGCCGCCCGAATGTTCGGCATCGAGCCCGATGCGGTTACGCGAACGCAACGGAGTCGGGCGAAGGAGGTCAATTACGGTATCCCGTATGGAATCTCCGCTTTTGGTCTGGCACAGCGATTGCGTTGTCCAAGGGCTGAGGCGCAGGAGTTGATCGACGGGTATAATCGGTCGTACGCCAAGGTAGCCGGTTTCCTTGCCAGACAGGTTGAGCGCGTTCGCGAAATCGGATTTGCGGAAACGCTCATGGGACGGCGGCGCTACATTCCGGAAATAAATGCGAGAAACCGTGTGCAGCGCGCTGCAGCGGAACGGATAGCCTTCAATATGCCGATACAGGGGACGCAGGCAGATATGATTAAGGTGGCCATGCTGTCCATTCAAGAACAAGTGCAGAACCGGTCGCTTGACAGCCGCATGCTACTTCAAGTTCACGACGAACTTGTATTCGAGGTCGCCGCAGGGGAGGAGGATGAACTACAGGACATCGTCAAGTCGCGGATGATTGACGCGCTGCCACTCGAGGTTCCGGTCGAAGTGGAACTCAGTATCGCTGACAATTGGCTTGACGCCCACTGAGATATCGTGCCAAAAGATACTCGCAAGTACAAAGGCTTTTCGTTTGTCCAGGAGGTCGGCGGCATCAGGGAGTTCCGCCTCCGTGCGAACGACATGCAGGTCCTCGTGATGGACCGTGGCGTAGTGCCGGTGGCTACGCTCATGGTCACGTATCGTGTTGGCAGCCGCAACGAAACGGTTGGGCTAACGGGTGCAACCCACTTCCTCGAACATCTCATGTTCAAGGGGACGAAGAGATTCAACAAGCGCTCGGGTTCTTCCGTCTTCGAAGTGCTCCAGCGCGTGGGAGCCCAGGTCAACGCCACGACGTGGCTTGATCGCACGAACTACTACGAGCAATTGCCGTCAGAGCATCTCGAGTTGGCCGCGACAATCGAGGCCGACCGGATGCGCGGCGCCCTCCTTCGACCCGCTGATGTCGAGGCGGAACGGACCGTGATTCTGAACGAATTTGATCGCGGCGAAAACGAGCCGATGCGCAAACTGTACCACGAAGTTTGGAGCGCAGCGTTCGCCGCCCATCCTTATGGCAATCCGACGATCGGATGGCGCTCGGACATCGAGGGCGTGACGGCCAGCGACCTCCGCGGTTTCTACGATACTTACTACCACCCGAACAACGCGACTGTGTCGGTGATCGGGAGGGTTGATGAGCGTAAGGCACTGAAGATCATCCGGAAGAGCTTCGGCGAAATTCCCGTTTCCAAGGGAGGCTTTCCGGATTGCACGACGCTTGAGCCTGCCCAAAAGGGTCCGCGAAGCGTCGAAGTGCACATGCCGGGTCAGGTCGGCGCGGTCATGGTCGCCTTCAAGAGCGTCAAGGCGTTGGACCCGGACAGCACGGCCCTGGAGGTACTTGCGAGCATACTGGGCAGCGGCAAGACGAGCAGGCTCTATCGTCGGTTGGTCGAGGACGGGCTTGCCAGCGGGGTCTCGGCGGGCAGCGCGTCAATGCGCGATCCGGGGCTGTTCTACGTTTACGCAAACAGCCTGCCGGGTCGCGACCTTCGAGAACTGGAGGAAGCGATCCTTGCCGAGGTGAGTAGCATCGCCGTCACCGGCCCCACGCACGACGAAATCAGTAGCGCGCAGACCCGACTGCGTGCACAGGCCGCCATGGCGAGAGACGGTTCGTTCATGATCGCAGCGCAACTCAACGAGGCCATCGCGTCTGGCGACTGGCGACTCTACCCGCGCTTTCTCGAGGAACTTGACCGGGTGACCGCTGCAGACGTTGCCGCGGTCGCGGAGCGGACGCTCGTTACCAGTGGCAGAACGACGGGCTTCTACGTTCCGGCGCAAGCGGGAGGCGACAATGGCGTCTAAGAAGCACTCTTCTCAAGGTGTCGTTGAACTCGTCACCGACACACGTGTCGGCCCCTGCCGGTTGATCGTATTGCCTTACGGCGAGGATGGCGTATTCCGCGTGGCCGGATCAATGTGTGCGTATCCGGATGTCGCGGCTGGTGAGGACCAATCGCTTGATCTGGTAAACGCTCTCCTCGATAAAGGCACCAGGTATCGCGATCAATTTGAGGTCGCCGCAATCCTCGACGAAATAGGGGCAACCCGGGCCTACCACGGTGGTGTTGTGCGGACGAGATTCAGTGGACGCGCTCTTTCGGGAGCGATCGAAACGCTGTTTGCCGTATTCGCGGAAGAGCTTCGTGCTCCTGCGCTGGACGCCCGCCAAGTTGATCTCCTCCACGGTCGGGCTGAGGCCCGCCTCAAGCAGTCGTTGCAACACACCGCTGTACTGGCGGGGGACGCGCTCTCGCGGCATTGGTTCGACCCTGGCCACCCCAACTATGCGCGTGAGGTTTCGACTGACCTCGCAATTGTCCAGGATGCCGACGCCGAGACTTTGCGAACGACCCACGCGGCGCTCTTCGGACCTGACGAGATGATCGTCGTCGTCGTCGGAGATGTGAAAACCCGCGCGGCCAGGCGCGCGGTCAAAGGCATGTTTGATTCCTGGCCTCGAGCTCGGGGGCGTCCGACGTTTGTACGAGACGGGCGGTCGACCGCGAGACTAGCGCAGGAACGCATCTACGTACACGATAAGCCCAGCATCGATGTCGCTATCGGCCACCGGGTCGGCATCGATCGACTTGATCCGGACTTTCTGCCGCTCATGATCGGGAGCTTCGTCCTGGGAGGAAACTTCTCGTCGCGTCTGATGCAGAAGATCCGAGACGACATGGGCCTTACATACGGCATCCGATCAGGATTGTCGGGGGTCTCAGTCCACTACGACATGATGTGGACCGTCAACGTAACGCTGGGACGGGACACGCTGGACAGAGGAGTGGAGGCCGTGTTAAAACAGGTACGAAAGCTTGTGTCGCGAGGCATTACCGATGAGGAGTTGTCGCGCGCACAGGAAACGATGATCGGGTCCTACCTCGTTCGGCAGGACTCTTCAGCGCGCCTTGCACAGACGATCCTGACGAATACCGAGCGCGGGTTCCCGATCGATCAGTTGTCCGCTTATCCGCGGCAGATCGGAGCCGTAACCAGGAAGCAGGTAAATCAGGCGCTGAAGAAGCACTTGAGACCGAAGGCGGCCTCAGTGGTTGCCGCGGGGACAGTTGCAGACGTGGCAGCGTGACGCGCTGTGGGACCCCTAGTCCTGCGGCATCACGACCATGAGGATAAAGTAGACGAGCACGCCGGGGAATCCCGAGGACAGAATGCTCAGGACGACGTAACCGGCCCTCACGAGCGTCGGATCGAGGTCCAGGTACTCGGCCAGACCTCCACAGACACCCGAGATCATCTTATCGTGCGATGAGCGGGTAAGGCGGCGTGTTCCAGTCATGATACTGCAAGTTCGAAGGTTTGGGGGCGTATACGGAGCGTTCCAGAAAAGTTGCTCTGCCCCGTGCAGACCGATATTCGGTGCAGGTGCCTACGAGTCTCGAATAATCGTGATGCGATCTTCGACCGCACGCGGCTGCGGCGTCGGCATCACGAAGGAGAGGAGGAGGTAGGCAAACAGGAACGACCCCGACGAGGCAATCATGCCGATCACGAACGCGATACGGACCAGCGTGGGATCAATTCTGAAGTACTCCGCAATACCGCCTGCGACTCCAGCAATCTTCTTGTCCCGCGATTTCTCGAGCCGACGCTTCTTCGACTGCCTGGCGGTCGGCGGTGCGGGCTCAACGACGATCTTCTTCTTCCCAGACGGGACCTCAATCGCCTTCTTGACTCGCTTCTTCTTGCGAGACGGGCGCCAGCTCAGTACGCCAAACCCGAGGAGGATGATCAGGATTCCGGCAAGCCATGGAAGCATGGCGGCCACAGCCGAAAGGCCAGAGAACCCACTTAGGATACCCAGCTGCTGGAATAGATAGGCAATGCCTACCGTGATTATCGACAGGCCCGCTACGGTCGGGAGGTTGAAGAGGCCACGAGCGGAGTCTGGCGAGTCGTCGTCGAACAAGAAGTCCTCGAGCTCTTCGTCAGACAGCGCTTCGATGTCGAGCGAATCCTCGAACTCGTCAAAAACGAGCGGACTCTCCTCAATAGTTCGCGTCCTCGACCGGGTTTTCATCGCCTGTGCGGCTTAACGTGGAAATTGGGTGATGAGAATTCGTACGCCGATCCAGACTATTGGTTACACCGCCATTCGAGGCGAGTTCCGACGAATGCGACTTTCCGTAACAATGATAGTCGGTCTGATATCGTACTTCTTGCCCGCGACTTCCGGCAGGACGCATGCCTCATAGCAGGGCATGACTATCGGGCATTCGGCATTTGCCAGGAGCTCGTCGTAGAAGCCCCAGCCGTGCCCGATGCGCACGCCATTCGTACCAACGCCAAACCCGGGAATGATCGCTGCCTCGGCCGCGAAGGGTCGCGCGTATCGGCTGTCGGGCTCCAGAAGGCCCCAACGGCTTGACATCAGTTCGGCCTCCCCGGCGGCCTCAGCCTCCATTATTCGAGGCGTGCCGTCGGCTGGTGGTTGGCGCTGGTGGTGCAGGATAACCGGAAAGAACAGCTTTGCGCAGGCGCCCAGCGTTTGGAGGCAATCCCGGATGTCGATCTCGACGTCCGGTCGCGGCCAAAAGGCATGGATTTCCTGGCTCCCGGTCAGTTCGGTCAGCCGCAACAGCCGGCGGGCTATTGCTGCGTCGGCGTAACGGCGGTACGAATCGGGCAGACCGTAGCGGATCGCCGTGAGCAGGTCGCGGGCATGCCCTTTGGTGAGCACAGATAAGGAGAGCGAAATTGAAAAAACTGCGTGAAGATAGGAAGAGCGGGTTTCAGGAGCCGAATCCGTTGGAAAGAGTGCCCATGCGCCGTATTTTCGCTGGTCTGTGCCATCTTCTGCAGGAATCCTGCTAGCCGCTGCTGAATGTTCGACCATCTTAGCGACAAACTCGATCGCGCCATAAAAAACCTGGCCGGCCAGGGGCGCATCAACGAGTTGAACGTTGCCGCGACGATGCGTGAGATCAGGCGCGCGTTGCTGGATGCGGACGTGAACTTCCAGGTCGCCAAGGACTTCACGGAGAAGATTCGTGAACAGGCGCTCGGCGAACGCGTGCTCACGTCTGTAGCGCCCGGACAGCAGCTAGTCAAGATCGTCTACGACGAGCTGGTCCACCTCCTTGGAGACGAGCAGGAGGACATCCGATTTGCTGCAAAGCCACCGTCGGTCATATTGATCGCCGGATTGCAGGGCTCGGGCAAGACGACATTCGTCGGGAAGTTGGCACTGCACCTTAAGCAGAGTGGACGGTCACCGCTAGTGGCCGCCGCCGACGTCTATCGTCCCGCTGCCGTCGACCAGTTGCGCACGCTGGCGGACTCGATTTCTGTCCCGGTGTACGCCGTCGAAGAGGATGGTGAGGTGGTCAAAGACGCCGTCCGGGTTGCCAGAGAGGCTGTTGCGCACGCTCGCAAGAATGCCCGTGACGTTGTCATCATCGACACGGCAGGACGCCTGCATGTCGATCAGGAGATGATGGAGGAAGTCCAGGCGATCCGCGATGCCGTTGAGCCAAACGAGATTCTGTTCGTCGTCGACGCCATGACCGGGCAGGACGCCGTGAACACGGCGAAGGAGTTCAACGATCGACTCGATTTTGACGGCGTTGTTTTGACGAAACTCGACGGCGATACCCGCGGCGGGGCCGCGCTGTCCATCAGGACGGTCGTCGAGAAGCCGATCAAGTTCGCCTCGATGGGCGAGAAGTTGGACGCCTTGTCGCTGTTCTATCCCGATCGCATGGCGCAGCGGATCCTCGGGATGGGCGACGTCGTTTCCTTTGTCGAGAAGGCGCAGGAGCAGTACGATGAAACTCAGGCCGAGAAGCTACGCTCCCGGATCACCTCCGAGCGATTTGACCTGGAGGACTTCTACGACCAGCTTCAGCGTCTGAAAAAGATGGGGTCGATGAAAGACCTCCTCGGGATGATCCCGGGCGTTGGCAAGCAGCTGAAGAACTTTGAGGTCGATGACGATGCCTTTATGCACATCGAGGCGATCATCCAGTCGATGACACTCGATGAACGTCGAAACCCCGAAATCATCAACGGCGGGCGCAGGCGTCGGATCGCAAAGGGCTGTGGGCTCACGGTGACTGATGTGAATCAGCTGCTCAAGCAGTTCCGTGAGATGAAGAAAATGATGAAGACGATGACGAAGTTGCTCGGCAAGGGACGGTCAGTTGACCTTGCGGCGCTGTCAAGAAACTAGTCAGACTAAACGGTCGCTCGCGCGACAAGAAAGAACAAACATAGAGAGATCACGTGGCAGTCAAGATTCGACTAAGGCGTCTGGGAAGACGAAAGCGACCGTTGTACGGAGTGGTTGCGGCAGACGCGCGCAGCCCGCGAGACGGGCGATTCATCGAGGACCTCGGGCGGTACAACCCGATGGAAGAACCCGCGGTTATCAAGTTGGACAAAGAGCGGGTCCTCTACTGGCTCGAGCAAGGCGCTCAGCCGACTGATACCGTGCGCTCTATTCTCAGTCGCGAGGGCTTGATGCTTGCGTTGCACATGCGCCGCAAAGGTTCTGAGGCCGACGCCGTGTGGGAGGCGGTCGAGGCGCATCGCACCCGGCATACCGAGCTTCAGCAGCAGGGCCGCAAGACGACCGCTCGGGATCGCAAAGAGGCTGCGTTGAAGGCTGAAGCGGCTGCGGCTGCAACTGCAGCGGCTGCCGAGGCCAAGGCGCGCGCTGAGGCGGAGGAGAAGGCGAGGGTCGCGGCAGAGGAGGCTCGCAAGCAGGCGGAGGAGCAGGCCAAGGCAGAACGCGAGTCGGTCGCCGACGCCGCTAAGGCAGAGCAGGAGGCCCGCAATGAAGCGCAGGCGACGGCTGATGCGGGTGATACCGAAGCTGCCGGAGCTACCGACGCAGCTGAGGCTTCAGCAGAGGAGACGCCCGAGGCGGCATCTGAGGCTGCAGAGAAATCAGAAGCCGGTGAGTCCGACGGTGAGACGCCGGTAGAGACAGTCGCAGCGGCTGAGGAAGCACCAGAAGCGGCGGCAGTCGTAGAATCGCCGGATGCCGAAGGTGCCGGCGACGAAGAGAAGAAGTAGGGGATTCGCAGCGCAAGAGCGAGACCGACTTGCCTATTCGCATCGGGACCATCGTTCGGCCGCATGGGGTCAAGGGTGAAGTGAAGCTGCGCCCGGAAACCGATGGCCCTGAAATATTCCTCAGCCTGGAGCATGTCGACGTTGGTGCTCGCGCGGACAGCGCGAGGCGTTGGCGGGTTCTTGACGCCCGCCTCCAGCCCTCAAAGCATGGGATTACGGTGCTCCTTCACCTCGGCGGCAGCGATACGCGCGAGGATGCCGAAGCGCTGCGAGGGTCTGGTGTGTATGTTGAAGAGGAGATGCTTCCGCCGCTCGATCCGGATGAGTGGTTCCTGGACGAACTCATTGGTTTGTCCGTTCGTGACTCCGGCGGCGAGGACATCGGTGTTGTGGAGGACGTGCTCGAACTTCCTGCCCATCCTACCATGTCGGTTCGGCGGTCAACCGGTCACGTCCTCATCCCGGCTATTTCACCGTTTGTAGTGTCGGTGGACTTGGAAAGTCAGCGGATAATTGTCGAACTCCCCGAGGGATTAATTGATATCTAGAAGGGGGGGATAAACCGGCTTCGGGAGATGCGAATTGATCTGATTACGGCGCTACCAGAGCTAGTTGAGGCACCGCTGGCGGCTTCAATCCTGGGACGGGCGCGCCGCGCCAACTTGGTAGAGATCAACGTCGTCGATCTTCGCCAGTATTCCGACGATCCTCACCGCAAGGTTGACGACTACGCGTTTGGCGGCGGCGCAGGGATGGTGCTGAAGCCAGAACCCATTTTCAAATGCATTGAGTCGCTACACGCCGAAGGACCTCAGATAGACGACGTAGTGTTTCTCACCCCGGACGCTCCGGTCTTCAACCAGCAAAGCGCCAACCAGCTTTCTATGGTGGGTCGCCTCGTTCTCCTGGCGGGGCACTACAAGGGGGTCGACAATCGTGTTCGCGAACATCTTGTGACACGCGAGTTGTCCATCGGTGATTACGTCCTGACCGGCGGCGAGCTGCCGGCCCTGGTTGTCATCGATGCCGTCGTGCGGCTGATTCCCGGTGCGATCGGAGACGCCGCGTCGGCGCTGTCTGACTCGTTTCAGGATGACCTGCTTGGCGCCCCCGTCTACACCCGACCTGCTGACTTCCGCGGGTGGAAAGTCCCGGAAGTGCTTCGATCCGGTGACCATAAGGCAATCGAGGAGTGGCGGGAGACCGCACGCGTTGAGCGGACCCGGGCCCTGCGTCCCGACCTGTACTCGCCAGACGACTCCCATTCGCACTAGAGAAACGAGAGCCGTATATTACCAGATCTGCCCGGCCCCACTTGGCCGCCCAGAACCGGAACCCCAAACCGCCAAACTGCGCAAGAACGATGAGCACCGACGTGATGAACCTGATTGAGGCCACCCAGCTTCGAGACGATATACCCGAGTTCGAGGCAGGCGACACGGTGAACGTTCACGTGCGGGTTGTCGAGGGTGAGAAGGAGCGAATCCAGCAGTTCCAGGGTGTCGTGCTTGCATTCAAGGGGGCGGCTGCTCGACGAACGTTCACGGTACGGAAGATCTCGAACGGAGTTGGCGTTGAGCGGATCTTCCCGCTGAACTCGCCGAAGCTTGCCAAGATAGACGTCGTGCGTCGCGGTCGCGTGAGGCGTTCGAAACTCTACTACCTTCGCGACTTGAGAGGCAAGGCAGCACGTATCAGAGAGCGTCGATTCGACGAAACCTCCTGATCGCGGCGAAGGCACGCCTATGAAGCGACCAGGCAACGCAGCAGTCTGGCAGCATCCCTATGCGGACATCCTCGCAGACGCGCTGGAGAAACGCCTTCCAGGTACCAGCATCGTCAGGCTTACGCCAGAGGAGGCCACCCGCGCCCTGGCCGACGGATCCGTCGAAGTGGCGCTCATCCCCGCAACGTCGGCGCTGTCGAACTCGGAGCGGTTTGACGTGCTTCCCGCCTTCGCGCTGTCAAGCTGGAGCTACCCCTACGCACAGATTTACCTTGCGCGCTCACTCGCGGATTTCACCGCCGAGCTGGTGGTGCCGCCTGACGCCGCGCAGGAATCGTTTGTGGCCAGCGTCGTCTTGCAGGAGCACTACGGCAAGCGCGTCTTGGCAGTGCCGAGCGAAAAGGTCCCAGGAGCGGATGTGAACCACCTGTGGGTTGGCAGTGATCCACAGGGGGCCCCAACCGGATCGCTGGATCTCGGTCGTGAATGGTACGAGCTAACGAATTATCCGATGGTCTGGGGACTACTTGCTATGCGGCGTGACGAGGCAGGCGACGCCATGATCCGAGCAGCATCGGACATTGCTGCGCTATGTGACCGCAGACGAGACCATCTGGGTACTGCCGTCCACCCTGAAGTGGCGATGTTTGCCGAAGAAGATCTTCGGTTTCGGTTCGACGATCTTGCAACGGCAAGCCTGACCGAGCTGGCCGACTATCTCTTCTACTACTCGGGTACGGATCAACCGCCCGAGTTGAATCTGGTAAGCCTTAAGGCGGCGACGCCTGACGCCGACGGCGACCATCTGCCAGTGGTATAGCGCAGCATGCAGAATGGCTGATGCGATCAAAATCGTAACGACGAACCGAAAGGCGCGGTTCAATTACCAGATAGGCGATACGTTCGAAGCGGGGATGGTACTTCGTGGAACGGAGGTAAAATCGTTACGCGAGGGTAAGGCGAACCTCCAAGATGCATATTGCCGTGTCGAGCACGGCGAGGTCTTCCTGCACAACTCCCACATCAACCCGTACGAATTGGGGACGTATGCGAACCACGAACCTATGCGCGTTCGCAAGCTCCTTCTCAACCGACGTGAGATTCGGAAACTGGACAAGGAGTCAACCCACAAGGGTGCCACCATTATCCCGCTGCGGATCTACTTCAAGAATGGGCGAGCCAAGGTCGAGATTGGCATCGCACGTGGCAAGAAGCAATACGACAAGCGGGCAGACATCGCAGCCCGTGATTCGAAGAGAAGGCTGGAGCGCCTCAAACAGCGATAGCTAGTCAGCGATAGCAACTCACCTATAGCTATTCGGCCAATAGCTAGTCGGCGATCGCGGATTTCAGCGCCGCCTTCAGAATCATGTACTCCCGCTCGATCAGCACACCGTGGTTTCCCATGCCCTCCAGGTTTCCGTTGCGCGCCTGGGACTCCAATTCGTAACAGAGACCGCTCAGGCGGCTTGCACCTACCAGCTGGCTGCTCGATTTAAGTGAGTGCGACGCGTATTCGACCTTGCGCGGCTCTGCCCGGGCCAACCCCTCCACGATCTTCGCGATGAAGTTCGGTGCCGTTTGCAGGAAGCTCGCAATGATCATCTGACGGAATTCGGGGTCGTCCTCTCCCGCGAGTTGGTTCAGGTGACTGGTGAGCTGGTCAACCGTGGACTGAACCTTCTTGTCAACACCTCCTGATCCTTGCGGTTGAGGAGGCGGCGGGGGGGTACCGTTACCGTCAAACCGTTTGTAGCCTGCGCTGTCGGCGGACGGGACATCTGCGGCCATGCGGTCGGCGGCCACGCTGGTTGCGGGTGCGCTGCCATTCTGCGGGGGTGCTCCGTGCTGTTGCCCGGAACGACGCGAAGGTGCCTTCTGCAAAGCAGTTGCGAGCGTCTCGATCTTGACTGGCTTGCTGACGTAGTCATTCATGCCAGACTCGAGGCACCTTTCTCGATCCCCCGCCATCGCGTTTGCAGTCATCGCAATTATATGCGGCTGCTTCTCCGGATCGACATCCGATCGAATTGTGCTGGTCGCACTCAGACCGTCCATCACAGGCATTTGCATGTCCATCAGGACAACGTCATACCACGATGCTTTCACGAGTTCAACTGCCTCGCTGCCATTGGCGGCGACATCGGCGGTGTAGCCAAGTCGATCCAGCATGCGCAACGCCACTTGCTGGTTCACAAGTACGTCTTCGGCGATCAGAATTCGTAAGGGATGCCGATCGGCCATCGAGCGGTCGGCCGCGACCACAGGCGCCGCCTCTTCTTTTGACGATCGCTCGCCCATCACCTCCAGGATCGCCTTGTACAGCCGCTCGTGCTTGATCGGCTTCGTCATGAACAAATCGATGGCTTCGTCCTTCACGCGCTGCCCGACCGAGCTGAGCAGCATGATCGGGAGATCCGGGAATCTAGAGCGGACCTCGCGCGCTAACTCGACACCGTCCATGTCCGGCATCTGGTAGTCGAGGAGGGCGATGTCGGGAGCGCCGTGCTCCGCGAGCCAATCGAGTGCCGCTGGGCCACCGGAGAACTCGACCGACTCCATCCGCCAGTTCCTGAGGCGATCCCTGAGGATGAGCCTGTTCGTGGCATTGTCATCGACGATGATCGCGTGGAGCCCGGTCACAGAGTCCGACAGCTTAACGGTTGGCTGAGGTTCGGTCTCCGTTACTACGACTGTGAAATGGAATGTAGACCCAACACCGGGCTCACTCTCTACCCATATTCTTCCGCCCATCATCTCGCAGAGACGCATAGAAATGGTCAGCCCGAGTCCGGTGCCGCCGTAGTGTCGCGTGGTCGATGCATCTACCTGCGTGAACGGCTTGAAGAGGCGGTCCATTTTTTCGGCAGGGATACCAATCCCGGTGTCGCGAACGGAGAACTGCACCTCGTGTTTGTCGGCGCCAAGTGCCATGCTGCTGACCCGAACGACGACCTCGCCTTCTTCCGTGAACTTTGCGGCGTTGCCGAGCAGATTGACCATGATCTGCCGGATGCGCGTCCCGTCGCCCAGGACTGTGTGAGGGACGGCACCTTCGATGCGGTACGCAAGCTCAAGGCCTTTCTCACCCGCCCTCGGTGCGACGAGGTCAAGCGCCTCTTCGACACACTCGTGAATGTTGAACGCGAACTCCTCAAGTTCAATTCCGTTGGCCTCGATCTTCGAGAAATCGAGGATCTCGTTGATCAGTGTAAGGAGTCCGTCGCTGGAGTTGCGGACGGTCTCAACGTAGTACTCCTGTTCCGAGTTCAGCGTCGTGTCCAGCAGGAGGCTCGTCATGCCGATGATCGCGTTCATCGGAGTCCGTATCTCGTGGCTGATATTGGCCAGGAACTCGCCTTTGGCTTCTGTCGCCGCAAGGGCCTGTTTGTTCGCCGATTCCAAGTCGCGGGCGTACCGGCGCAGGGCCTCAGCGTTGATTGAGCGTTCCTTCTCCCGATCGTCGAGCGCGATGAGCGCGCCAAGACTGTCGGCAATCAGCTCGACGAGTTCGAGTTGCAAGGCGCTTACCGGATCAACGCTTGCGCGAGCGGCGAAGCTGAGTGTCCCAAACGGTCGACCGTCGACGCAGATCGGTGCACCAACGTATGACTGTAGTCCAAGCTCGGCGTATTCAGAGTCTGAGCTCCGGCGCTTCTGCCCGTGTAGATCGTGGAACGCGATCGGTGCGTCCGCCTCTTGCGTTTCACGACAGAGCGTGTGACGCAAGGCCTCGAGCCGGTCTGGAGACAGGGCCTGGTTGGGTGCGTTCGATGCCCTGATCTCGAAGTAAGTGTCCTTGATTTCAGCTACGAAGCCGAACTCCATTCCCACGATTTCGCAACCGGCGTCGAGAAAGTCGCGCAGGGTGGAATCGAGGTTTGTTGACGCCTGCGATCGAATCGTGTGAATCTTTCGGAGACCCTCGGAGAAGGCAGCCTGTCTAGCGGCGTTCTTCAGCTGCCGCTCGGCAAGTCGCCCGTGTTCGATTGCGATAGAGACCTGACTCGCGATAGCCTCCATCAGTTCGACGTCTTCGTCAGCGAAATCGGGTTCGTCGACGGTGTTTACCGCGGTCAGGATTCCAAGTACGCGGTCCTGAGAGTACAGGGGAACCTCGATCGTAGCGCCGCTCCGCGACAGGCGTCTACGCTCGCGGTCAAAATCGTTTTGCCGGGGATCATCACCTCCATTGAATAGCATCAGTGGGCGGCGTTCGGTCAGCACCCACCCAGACGTGCCCTGCCATACTTCTGAGTACGGAGGTTTTGCCATGCGACGATCGGGGCTGCAGCTTTGCACAAACAGCTTCACCTCTTCGGCCTCGATGTCGATCTTTTGGATCCGCACATCTGAGGCGGGGAGGGCCTTCGCGATACTCTCCGCTGTTTTCTCGAAGAGGTGCTGAAGGTCTTTGTAGCCGATCAACGACTGGCCGACAGTGTGCAGCGCCTGGGCACGACGCAGCATCTGCTCAAGCTCGACGCGGGGGCGGCCGTTGATTGTGTCGCCGGCGCCGTCGGCTCCATCGCCGTCAAAGGAATCCCGAATCTCGGCCTCTGGCCGGATGGCAGCGACTACCTCCAGTGGTATGGCGCCATCCTCAGAGGGAACGACGTTTATCCTGGCCTGAATTGGTATCCATGCTCCAGAACTGTGACGCATTCGAAGGGTCGTGTTCGCGGTCGCCCCGGTGACAACGCCAAGTGAGCGAAGCCGGTCAACGTCATCCGGGTACACAAACTTGAAGATTGACCGTCCCGGGAAACTCTCGCCCGTGTACCCGAGGACATTTTCAGTACCAGGGGACGCGAAAAGGACGGTGCCGTCTGTGGTGTATCGCAGGAGAGCTTCATGCGAGCAGTCAACCAACCGCGCTAGTCGGGCGTGATTGTCCATTGCGGCATGAAGTTCGAGCCGAATGGTATTGATGTTCTGCTCGAGTGCGTGAACCTCCTGCTCAAGAGATTCCTGATTCATTATCGAATACTGGTGGGAACGGTGTGATTAATAGGTGGCCGTGGCCCGTATGTCTCGTCGAAATCTGACTGTTTTATCGGCAGTCTGCACTGCCTCATTACCCCTGGGCAAAAACGAAGCCCCTCAGACGCGCCGGCCCGTTTTGTGGAACCGCGTCAGCCGGGGGACATAAACGCTTTGATAACCCGAGTTGACTATCGCGAAAGACCGCAATTATGGCCAAATCAGGTATTTACGCCGGTTTGATTCTAGCACTGACGCTTCCACTGGTGGCTCCCGTGGTTGCGCAGGACGCGGCCCGCGACGCGGGAATCCTGGCGTTCCGCGAGAAGCGTTTTGACGATGCCCTTCGACACTTCGAGCGCGCAACGACGGAAGATCCGGATGACTCGGAGGCATACTTCCTGTTGGCCCGGCTCTATTCAGAGACCCCACTCAAGAACCGCCGGGAGGCGCAGCGCGCGCTGAACAAGGCGATCGAGCTCGAGCCCGAAAACGTGCAGTACCTCGTTGCTCACTTGATTCATCTGCGCGAGGAGTCCTGGAACTTCATTACGGACAAGCTGCGAGAGGCGCGACGCCGCACGCTTGCGCAGAAGATCCTGGAGATGGATCCGCGGAACGCGTTTGCGCATGAAGAACTGGGAATCGGCTACATCAGGGACTTCTGGCGATACCGTAACGCCGTCATGATGCCGGGGTTTGATCTCGCGCGACGGTGGCGGGTACCGGAGCAAAACCTGGAGCGCGATCTGGAGAATGTAATACCGCTGGATCTCGAAGGGGCGACGACTGATCCGGGGGCTCCGTTTGACATTGATGACCCAAATCAGCTCAGCACGCTGCTGACGGTTGGACGTGAGTTCATTCCCGAGTTTGAGGAACCGGGTCAGGTCTTCCTTGCCGACGAATTCGACGTCGACAAGCTTGAGCGAAACGGTGTCCCTGTCCGAGATCTGAGTCAGCGCGCTTCGCGCGTTTACAATCGGGCCGTGATGCATCTCTCGATCGCACTCGAGGCAAACCCACGACAGCGCTCAGTGTATGATCAGTTGATAAAAGTCTACGCGCTGCGCGGGGACTGGAGTGAAGCGTTGACGACGCTTCAACAGATGTACGTGTTCTTTCCGGATGATCCCGGAATGTGGATGTACCTCGGGCTTGCCAACTACCGGGGCGGCAACCCCGAGGCAGGCGCAAAGAGCTTTGAACGGGCACTTGCGTTATCTGACGAAGAGCTGCAGCGAGTATTCAACGACATCCGTTTCATCGTACCAGACGACGAGAAAGACCAGTACGATGCTGATCCCGTGGCGTACGCTTCGCGGTTCTGGACCAGCAAAGACCCGCGCTATCTGACGCCGTATAACGAGCGTAAGATCGAGCACTATTCCCGCCTTGTTTATGCTGATCTACTCTATGGCGTCCCGCAGGTGGAACGACGTGGTTGGGACACAGAGCGGGGACAGATTCTGATCAGGTATGGCGTACCGAATGTCGACGTCGTGATTATTCCCGACCAGAGCATAGACGACACGGGTCCAGATCGATTTGCGAGTTCCGGCGGTGTCGCGGACCCGCTCGCCGCGCGCGAAGAATCGGTCAATGAACTAAAGGCGTTCGAGGTACTGAATACGTACAACATCTGGGACTACGGGAATTTCAGATTCATATTCGAGGATCCTTTCCGTACGGGAGAGTATCGTCTGTATTCTCCGAGCGCCGAGGCGATCTCGCAGCGGGCGTTGCCGTGGAAGAATGACTACGTCATCGCTGCGGCTGAGACGATCCGCGAAACTCCCGAGACGTATGAGTATCAGGCGCCGGGTCGCCAGATTGAGCTGCCGTACCTAGTGAATTCCTTTAAGGGGAGTGATGGTTCGGCGGATGTTTACGTGCACTACGGGATACCTGTCACCGACTACGATGCGGCAGCGGATTTCATAGAGGTTACCGCGAACGAGGGAACGTTTGTGATCGCCGGCGATCGGTCTATCGAGGTTGAGCAGCGCCGCACCATCTACGGGCTTCAGGTCAGCCAGATTCAAGACTTCGATGAACAGAGCCTCTGGATCAACACCCAGACGCTTAGGAGTGCAGCGGGCGAGAAGGAGGTGTCCGTCGAGCTTGAGTTGGGTGGCGGAGGTTCCGTCGCGGTGCAGCGACGCGAGGTCACGATCCCTGAATTCGTGGACAGTAGCCTGCGGATGTCAGACGTTATGCTGGCCTACGGTGTTGAGGAGACATTTGACGACAAGCCGCTTGCATCCGGTGAAGTTTTGCGGAACGGATACTCGATTCGTCCTGCGCCGTGGAGTGTCTTTTCGCGCGAGCAACCAATCTATCTATACTTCGAGTTCTACAACCTGGCGTTGCAGGACGGTGCCTCGAGGTACGAAATAGAGGGCCGGCTGGAGAAACGAGACGACGCAAAAGGTGTTCGCCGAGTGGTGAGAAGTATTTTCGGTGGTGACGATGCGTCGGTGTCCGTCCGGCAGCCCGGAACTGGCTCAGGTGCCGACGACGCGCAGTATCTGATCATGGACGCAAGCGACGTCGAACCGGGGCTCTACACGCTGGTTGTTCTCGTGAAGGACATGGGTACCGGCAAGGAGGTAGAGCGGTCGAAAGACCTGTACCTCGAGTAGGCATCTCAAGCAGTTGTCACCGTCGGGAGGAACGGCGGTAGCGGGCAGCCAAGCGCGATGATTACGACGCGCATGAGCTCTGCTTCGGATAGTCGAACGTCGTCGTCGGCCAGAACCGAGTGGGTACACGCATCAACGATGGCTTGCTTGGTCGTCGCCGAGTGCATCGCGAGCCGGCTGACCGCTTCGTCGATGTCGCGCGCTGATGGCTGAAGCGGGAAGGGAGGCATCCCTTCGCTACTTTCCAGGCGATTGAGGGCCAGCTGGTAGGCAGTAGATACCTCTTCTTCAGTATCGTGGCCGATGTGTGCAAGTCCTGACAGTAGCACGGCAACGTCGTTATTGTTGGCCAATCGCGTCTTGGCGCGACCGCGCCTTTTTCCGAAATGGGATGCCAATCGGAATCGGACAATCGATCGGATCGCGTACTCGTGCAGCGAAAGGTGTTCGTCTGCGTCGATTACGTCATCCATGGCGCCCTGCAGCTTGTCAAATTGTTGGTCTGACATGCCGCGCAAGGATGGCATCGCCAGGTCGACAACTGGAAGTCTGGCAAACTTGTCAATCGCGGCCACGACGGCATGAGTCGTCTCGATCTCATCAACCATCGTACGCTGCAGGCGCGATGTGAGGAGATCAAGTTGCATGGCCCGCCGATCGACGTCTTCGTCCAGCAACATGGCGAAGACAACAGCCACAGCGCCAAACGTCGTTGTGAGCTGATCGCGCAGGAGAGTGGGCACCTCGAATTCCAATACATCGTCGTAGACGAGTTTGTCGGGTTGCGTCGTACCGACAGCCGCCATCACCTCGGTGGGCGTCGCTGTGACCTGGTCTGAAGGCGCAAGTCCGGCGACAGGCGCGTCAACACGATTCGCTGTATCACGTCCGTCAGCCACCGATCCGGTGAAGGATGGGTCCAGCCGTCGGATTCGTTCGGCCAGCGGAGGATGTGTCGAGAGCATCTTCCCAAAGAGCGACGCCTTGAGCCCGTCGGCGAAGAAGAAATGCCCAACCTCCTCAGCGGCCGGCGCTGCTACTAACGAGCCGTCGGACCATCCGGCAATCTTCTTCAGCGCTGAGGCGAGGCCATCGGGATTGCGGGTGAACTGAACGGCTGAGGCGTCGGCGAGGAACTCTCGTTGCCTGGAGACGGCTTGCTTGATCAGGCGACCAAAGAAAACACCGATATAACCGACGATCACAAGCACGAGCCCGATCGCGACGGCGGCGCCGGCACCACCGCGATCGTTGGATCGCCCGATACGTGCGTGTGCCCCACCACGAAGGAGCAGGCGGCCTGCGATACTAAGGAAAAGGATGCCGGCTATGAGTCCGGTGAGGCGTGTGTTGAGGCGTACGTCCCGGTTTAGAATGTGACTGAACTCGTGGGCCATAACACCCTGTAATTCATCGCGAGTGAATTGCTCGAGGGCACCCCGGGTGACGGCGACAGCAGCATCCCCCGGGCCGTGACCGGCGGCGAATGCGTTGATGCCAGTTTCGCCGTCAAGCACGTAGACGAGTGGTACCGGCGTCCCAGAGGCGATCGCCATTTCCTCAACGACGTTCATGAGTTGCCGCTCCTGCGGATCCTCGGTGAGCTCGTTTACCAGCCGCCCTCCGAGCATTTCGGCAACAGCTCCGCCTCCACGGCGAAGGGACAGCACCTTCACGCCACTCGCCCCGCCGATGAGCCCGACGACGCAGACCGCGACAACGGCGAAGATTGGCCAGGGGACCTGCGCGTTGCCGTCTGAAGCGAGTAGTGCGTCGGCACCACCGCTCATCCCGAGCACCGCGAGTACGGCCACGTTGGTCACCAGCACGACGAGCACAACCGCGACGACGAATAGGAATACGAGCAACGCCGTGCGCCTACGTGCCCAATCCTGGTGTTCGAAGAAGTTCATTGCGTGTGTCGGACCAATCGACTCCCGGGCTCGCACTGCCGGGTGACGTCAGTCGAAGGACACCTCTGGGACATCTCTCTCTTCGAAAGACTCGACCTCAAATAGCTCTGCTGCGCTGAAGCCCATCGGTCCAGAGAAAATCACAGCGGGAAAAGTCTCGCGTGCCGTGTTGTACTGCGTCACGGCATCGTTGTAGGCCTGTCTTGCGAACGCCACCCGGTTCTCCGTTGACCGCAACTCTTCCATCAACTGATTCATCGTCGTGTTGGACTTGAGGTCCGGATATGCTTCAGCGAGAGCAAAGAGTCTTCCCAGAACACCTGTAAGGCTTCCCTCGGCTTGCGCCAGTTGATGCATCGCCGCTGGATCACCCGGATTGGACGCTGCAGCTGTGCTCGCAGATTGGGCCGCGTTTCGTGCGGCGATTACTTCTTGCAGCGTCTCCCGTTCGTGTTGCAGGTAGCCCTTAGCCGTCTCGACAAGATTCGGAATCAAGTCGTAGCGTCGCTTCAGCTGTACGTCGATCTGTGCGAACGCGTTCTTGAAGCGGTTTCGTAGCGAAACCAGGCGGTTGTAGAGTCCAACCGCGGCAAAAACGATCAGCGCAAGAACGCCGAGGATAATGAGGTAACCCATCTGGTAGTCCGATTGTTGAGACGAAGGCGTCCTCCATTGGACGCGATATTGCCCGGTGATGTTGCGCAGTCCACCCCATGGCTGCCAACAGACTAGGACGAAGAGAGAAGAGAGTCCAGTTCGATTTCGTCCGGCACCAGGACTTGACGCGCTTTCGAGCCCTCGAATGGGCCGACGATGCCTGCATCTTCGAGTTGGTCGACTATTCGCGCGGCGCGTGAGTACCCAACCGACAGTTTGCGCTGCAAGAGTGAAACTGACCCTTGTTGGCTCCTGACGATCACGCGCGCAGCATCGTCGAAGAGGTCGTCCCTGTCGCTCGCAGCGAGAGACCCGGCTCCGGAGGCGTCGGGTCCTTCTTCCACCAGTGGCAGGCGATAGGGCCCCGAACCAGTTTGGTCTCCAATGAAATCGGTAAGCCGATCAACCTCGTCGTCCGCGACAAAAGGTCCCTGGAGCCGAACGATGTTCGAACCAAGCATGTAAAGGAGGTCACCGTTGCCCACCAGGCCCTGCGCGCCGTTTTGATCGAGGATGGTTCGCGAATCGATTTTTGAGGCAACCTGATAGGCCACCCGTGCCGGGAAGTTTGCCTTGATGAGCCCGGTAATCACGTCAACGGATGGCCGCTGCGTGGCAAGAATGAGATGAATACCGACTGCACGCGCCATCTGGGCGAGTCGGGCGATTGGTCCCTCGATCTCCTTGCCCGCGGTCATCATCAGGTCTGCCAACTCGTCCACGACTACAACGATGTATGGGAGGTGTCGATGGCCGTTGTCCTCCGAGAGCCTTCCGGCTGCAAATCGTTTGTTGTACTCGACGACGCTGCGGACCTGAGCCGACGAGAGCAGATCGTAACGTTCCTCCATCTCCCGCTCACACGACCGAAGGGTCGCGAGTGCCTGTTTCACATCAGTGATGATGGGATCCTCAGCCTCCTCGGGCATCGCGATGTAGTGCTCCATTATCCGCGTGTACTGCTGCAGCTCGATCTTCTTGGGATCGATCATCACGAACTTGAGGTTCGATGGATGGCAGGCGTACAACAGGCCCGTGATGCAGGCATTCAGGCCCACTGACTTTCCCGATCCCGTGGCGCCGGCAATGAGCAGGTGGGGCATCTTGGTGAGGTCTGGGATATAGACCTCACCCTCGATGGACTTGCCGAGCACCAGAGGCAGCTGCATCTTGGATTTTGCAAAACGCGTCGTTCCGATGAGATCGCGGATGCGAACAAATTCACGTTTCCGATTGGGGATCTCGACGCCTATCGCGGACTTGCCGGGAATTGGCGCGATCATTCGGATTCCGCGGGCGGCCATAGCCATCGCCAGGTCGTCCTCAAGCGAAGTGATCTTGCTGATCTTGACACCAGGAGCGGGCGTGAGCTCGTAAAGTGTTACCGTCGGCCCGACGATCGCGTTGATGTCTGTGATCTCGATATTGTAGACGGCAAGCTTGTCTAGCAATACCTGTTTGTTTTCCTCCAACTCATCGAAGTCGATGCCCACGTTGTCGACCTCCGGCTCATCCAGTAGGTCAAGGTCCGGCATTTCGAACTCGAGGTCCTCGCTCGCAACGAGCTGTTCTTCGCGGTCTACGTAGTCAGCGCGCTCTTCCTCGATTCTCTCCTTGACGGTAATCGTCGGCCCCTCTTGCGGATCGCCGACGACGACGGGTGACAAAACATGACCGTCGCCTGACGGCTCGGGCTCATCCGGCAGGGCACGCCTGGCCTCGCGGGCAGCGGTCTTACCGGCCTCAGCGCGTCGACGCTGTCGCTCCCGCTCGCGGCGGGTAGCGGCTTCAGCAAGGGAGAGGCGCTCGTCGTCACCTTCCTGGTCTTTCTCGACAACGGCTGCGTCGGCTTTTTTGTCCGCGGCAATTTTCTCGCGACGCTCGCGCCCGGATACGCGCTTCTCCGCCCGCCGAGCTTTACCGCTCGATCGCCAGGCGCGAAAGCGTTCCCGGAGGCCGCCGAAGAACTCCTCGAGCCGATCAAGGCTGCGCTGGATGTCATGGTCAACAAGCAGGAGGCCGACGATCGAGATCGACGCAATGAGTAGCGCGAGCGATCCGACGACCCCGACGACTCGCTGCATCCAACCCGCCGAACCCAGGCCCCATTCACCTGCAATCGTCGTTGGGTCAATCCCGGTACTAAGCCCAATCCAGCCAGCGAGCGTCGCGATCAGGAGCGCTCCTACGACCGACAGACCGCTAATGAGCGGTAGGTAGACCGGTGTTCGGTGCCGAAACAGGAT
Source organism: Rhodothermales bacterium (assembly GCA_028284545.1). Classification (GTDB taxonomy): domain Bacteria; phylum Bacteroidota; class Rhodothermia; order Rhodothermales; family JABDKH01; genus JANQRN01. The sequence continues at coordinate 27,057 of JANQRN010000165.1, forward strand.
GTATCCCCACGCAATAGGCAGGAGCGCGAAGATCAGCGAGAAGTAGCCGATCATGCGAACCACAAAGAGTTGGGCCAGCCACGCGCCGACGAGGCCTAGCGCGTTGGCGGCCTGGTTGCTGCCGGGGCTGAGCGCCTGGCCGATTGAGAATCGGTCAGCGAGGTAGTCGTCGCTCGGGCTATAGGTAACGATGGCGAGTGCCAGCAGAACGCCGATCGTAATGAGTACGATGCCCAGGACTTCGCGCTTGCGGTGTCCTGGGACTCCGGTCGTTTTGCCGGCTTTCCGTTTGGTCATGAACGGTGGTGGGAAAAGCCGGGGGAGCTAACCATGTAAAGTAAGGCGGTAGTCCCTAGATAGTCCACCTCGTATAGCTGGGTACGGGGGCCCGGCAGGGCCGGAATCACCTATTCCTTGTGAAATGGGGGCTTCTTGACCTCCGCCTGGAGTCGGCGGTCCCTGACGCCAATGAACACGGGAGAGCCCGGTGTCGTGTAGGAACGGTCGTTTTCGACATATCCCATCCCAATACCTTGTTCGAGGAGTGGTGACTGTGAGCCGCTCGTCACCTCGCCGATCGGCTTGTCGGTAATATCATAGATGACATATCCCGATCGCGGAATGCCGCGATCGAGCATCACGAAGCCGATGCGCTTACGCTGTGGTCCCGTCTCTTTGACTGCGGCGATAGCCTCGCTGCCGACGAAGTCACCCTTGCCCAACTTGGTGACCCAGCCAAGACCAGCCTCGATCGGGTTGGTGTCCTCGGTGATGTCGTTGCCGTAGAGGCAAAATCCGGATTCAAGGCGGAGGGTGTCTCGGGCGCCGAGGCCGGCGGGCTTGAGCCCCAGTCCTTCGCCAGCCTCGAGCAGGGCCTTCCACACGCGGGCGGCGCTGGCATTCTCGCAGTAAATCTCGAGGCCGGACTCGCCCGTGTAGCCCGTATGCGAGAGGTATGCATCTTCGCACCCAAGAAACTCTCCCGGCTGCATCGCAAGGAAGTGGTAGAATTTCAGTCCAGTCAGATCGTGATCAGTCAGTGGCTGAACAATCTCAAACGCCCTTGGTCCCTGGATAGCGATCAGCGACATTTCGTCGGAGACGTCGATAATCTCTGCGTTCATTGGGTTGTTTTGTCGCATCCATTCCAGGTCCTTCGCGGCGTTGGCGGCGTTAACAACAACGAAATAGTCGTCTGCAGAAATTCGATAGACGATCAGGTCGTCCACAATGCCTCCGTCTGGTTTGCACATCACGGTGTACATTGCACGCCCATCGTACATCGCTTCGACGTCGTTTGTCACCAGGTGTTGGAGGAAGCTAGCAGCGTGGGAACCGCGCACTCGTACTTCGCCCATATGACTGACGTCGAACAGACCGGCCGCGGAGCGCACGGCTTTGTGTTCGTCGATAATCCCGGAGTACTGGATTGGCATCTCGAAGCCTGCGAAGGATACCATCTTGGCTCCCAGCGCGACGTGCTCGTCGAATAGGGGGGTCTTGCGATTGTTGTCCTGCATCATATGGTTGTCTGTCAAGTTTCGAGCGTATGGGCACGGTGACCGTCTGCCGTCAGGATCCGAGCGGCCCGATCAGCGTCTCCAGCTGAATCGAATCCGATGCGAAACGTGCCTCCAGTTCCTTCCCGTAGTTTTAGCAGCTCGATGTCTTTGATATTCAGATCGTTCTCGAAGAGCGCCTTGGTTATCGAGTGCAGGGCGCCCCTGCGGTCTGCCGCCGCGACGTAAACGTCGGCAAGCGGACGAAGGAAGCCCTTGGAAGACGTAGGTACCGCATCCCGAAACTCGCGCGCCGAGTCAAACATCGATCGAACACCAGGTTCGTCTTCCTCAATCAACCGATTTCGCAAGGAACGCAAGGCAGCGGAAAAGCCCGCGACGGCATCAAGAATGGGTCCGTTGTTGGCCGCAAGGATCTCCCGCCATAGTTCGTACGGGGACGAGGCAATCCGGGTCATATCCCGGAAGCCACCCGCCGCAAGTTGTGTGACCGTCGGATCTGTCGAGTTGACGTTAGCGGCGTACTCAGCCAATGTCACAGCGATCAGTTGAGGAAGGTGACTCACTGTTGCCGCGAGTGCATCGTGGCGGTGACTCGACATCATCAGGAGACGGGCACCGAGTGCCTGCAGCAGGTCGATCAGATTGTTGATACGCGATGGGTGCCACGGCAACGGTTCGGGTGGGCAGAGCACGTAGGTGGCATTCTCGAAAAGGTATGCGTCAGCGGCCGAGATGCCTCGTTTTTCGGAACCAGCCATCGGGTGTCCGCCCACGAATGCCACGTCGTCCCGCACCATTTCCTTCGCGAGTTCCTCGATTGGACGCTTGACAGACCCAACGTCCGTCACGATTGCACCGCGCGGGAGGGCATCCGTTACCTCGCGCAGCAGCGACATGTTTGCTGCAAGGGGAGCGGCCAGAAACACGAGGTCTGCCTCGGCGACTGCGTCGCGGGCGCTACGGGCACCGGTGTCGAGCGCACCTC
>JANQRN010000189.1 GCA_028284545.1 Rhodothermales bacterium
GTCAGACCGCGCGTCAAGGACGGTGTCGCGAATCCCAGGCACGGTTGCCGACCACGGGAAGAGGGTGCCTGTTGTGGTGAGCGGTGCGCCGACGACATCTGCGGCGTTCCGCAGCGTGTCGACCACGGCTGCGTCATCATTGCTGGTCCACACCGGCACGCCGGGCTTGATGATCCCGGCCTTCTCTCCGGCGATGGCCTCCAACGTGTCTCCGAGGTAGTCCATGTGGTCAAACCCGACCCGGGATATTGCGCAGGCAACCGGCTTAAGCACGTTCGTCGCGTCGAGTCGCCCACCCAGCCCGACCTCGACCACTGCGATGTCGACTCCGTTTTCCGCGAAGTACTGCAGACTTAGCGCAAGCGTCGCCTCGAAGAAGCTGGGTTGTATCCTTTCGAAGTATACGCGACTGTGCGCAACCGCACGCTCAAGCCAGGTCACATCAGCCGGGCGTCCGTCGATCCGCATCCGCTCGGTTACGTGATGAATATGCGGAGACGTGTGCAACCCCACACGCAGACCGTGGGCCGTGACGATCGCAGACAGTAACGACGCCGTTGATCCCTTTCCGTTGGTTCCGGCGATCAGGACAGATGGGTAGGCGCCTTCCGGATTGCCGATAGCCTTCAGCAGGGCAATAATCCTCTCGAAACCCGGCTTAAGGGCACTGGCCCCTCGTTTGTCGTATCGAGGTAAACGAAGTAGGTAGTCCACCGCGCGGCCGACGCTAGTCATTTCGTTGGCTCAGGATGATCTCTCGCGTACCGCTTTGCCCATGCGTGAGCGAGACTCGGTGCACCGCAGACGGAAGTCGTGCCAAGACGCGCTCAGGCCATTCGATTACCACTATCGCCGCACCGTCCATGTATTCGTCAAAGCCCAGTTCATCTAGCTCGGATTCGCCGCCAACGCGATATACGTCAATGTGGTGCACCTGGGCGACCGCGGTTTGATATGTGTTAACGATCGCGAACGTAGGGCTCGCGACGTCGCCTGACTCGCCGCCAAGTCCCGCAACGAGGCCGCGGACAAACGTCGTCTTGCCCGATCCCAGATCGCCAGACAGAGCAACTACATCCCCGGGACGCAGACTGCGGGCGAAAGCCTGGCCTGCGTCTTCGGTGGCGGACTGCGAACGCGAGAGGATTCGGTGCGCCTGGCCGGTCATCAGGTGCGCGGTCTGAGTGTGACGATTGGCAGAATCACCTCCTCGAGCGACGATCCGCCGTGCTGCAACGTGTCGCGGTACCGATTTACGTACTGGTTGTAGTTCGTCGGGTAGACGAAATAGAAGTCTTCTTTGGCGATGATGTAGTTCGTATTGACGCCGCCGCTCGGCAGGCCGTACGTAGCCGGATCTTTTACGAAGATCGCGTGCCTGTCGTCACACTTCAGATTGCGCCCGTACTTGTACCGGAGCGCCGTAGAAGTCTGTCGGTCCCCGATAACCTTCGTCGGATGCAGGCTTCTTACGGCGCCGTGGTCGGTCGTGATGACCACAGTGACATCGTCTTTCGCGAGCTCCTGAAACGACTGGAACAGCCACGAATGTTCGAACCATGTCCTGGTCAGCGCCCGGTATGCGCGTTCGTCGGGCGCAATCTCTTTCAATACCGCTGAATCGGAACGGCTGTGGGCGAGTATGTCGACGAAGTTCACCACGACGGCACTTAGGTCGAACTGTTTCAGCTCATGCACGCGCGCGAGAAAGTCGCGGCCATCGTTGGAGGCAACAAGCTTGTCGTACCTGAGGCGGACGTCCCTCCGGCTTTTCTCGAGCAGCTTGTTTAGGAACAGCTCCTCGTCCCGGTTGCGCGAATGCTCGTCTTCCTCGCCCTCCGCCCACAACCGCGGATAAGCCTTCGCAAGGTCTCTGGGTAACATGCCACTGAAAATGGCGTTGCGCGAATAGGGAGTGGCCGTTGGAAGGATGGAGTAGTAGAACGACGTAGACATCTCGTAGAGTGGGTACAGCAGCGACTCGAATGTCAGCCACTGATCCAACCTCATGCAGTCGATAACGAAGAAAACAACGGGCTTGCTTCGATCCAGAAGAGGCAGCACCGATTCCCGTACAACTTCGTGCGAGAGTACCGGGCGGCCCTCACCGGCGACCAGCGCTTTGTCCGCGATCCAGTCTGTGTAGTGCTCCTCCACAAACCGACCAAAAATCCGATTGGCCTCTTTGTACTGGTCTTCGAGGATTTGTCGGACGCTCTCGTCTCCCTCCAGGTCGATGTCGAACCGAACCAACTCGCGGTACAGCTCCACCCACTCATCGTGGAAGAGTCGGTCAGACAACGCGGACGTGATTTTGTTGAACGACTGGAGGTAGTTCTGAGACGTCGCCTGGGTACGGAACCGTGATCGTTCGAGGATGCGTTTGCACGTCAATAAGACCTGGCTCGGGTTCACCGGCTTTGTGAGATAGTCGCTGATCCGGTTTCCGAGGGCCTCCTCCATTATCCGCTCTTCCTCGCTCTTCGTGATCATCACCACGGGCAAGTCGGGCATGAGCCGGTTAATCTCAGCCAGCGCCTCCAGGCCGCCCATTCCGGGCATCTGCTCGTCAAGAAGGACGGCGTCATATCGGTCAGCCTTTACCTTCGAGACCGCGTCGGCACCGTTCGAGACGCTCGTTACCGTGTACCCCTTGGACTCGAGGAACAAGATGTGCGGTTTCAGCAGATCGATCTCGTCGTCAGCCCAGAGGATATGTGGAGATTGCGGCATTGGGGTACATTCTTTGTGACGTGGTTGAACGGCGTCAGTAGGATAGACGTTTCGGATTCGCGCGTGCGGTCTGGGCAGCGGAGTGTGGATTCATCGGTCTTTGACCATCAGCATCTTGCCATATGTTGACCCGAAAATGGCGGCGCCGGTTCGCGCTTGTCGCGGCAGGACTTGCATTCCTCGTGATTGGGGCGATGCTTGGGCTACGGCTGAACATCCCTCGGCTGGATCTTCAGACTGCCCGAACTACGGTCATATCCACGCTGCAGTCGGAAGCGCCTGAGTCCATTCTGGTGACCGGGTCCCTGCAGGTCGCGGTGACCACGGTTTCGCAGAACAGCCGGTATTTGTTGCCTGGCGTGGTACCGTTGGACCTCGGGACTACCAGCGCGACAGTTCGGGTGCCCGGCACGGTCTACTATGGCCTCGACGTCGCGGCCCTGGGCGCGGAAAACATCAGCGCGCATGGAAATGTCTTGCACATCTCCGTACCGGATGTCCGCGTTGTCAGCGTCGAGCCTGATCTGGCGGAGTTAGAGCTGGAGACACGACTCGGTTGGGCACGAACGAGTGCTGGGAGCGGTGCGCAGGCGACTCGTGAGGCTCTCGCCAAGATCACAAATGCGTTGCGCGAGCAGGGCGTCCGGCACGTCGAGGAGGCACTTCAACCCCGCATCAACAGCGCCAACGCTATTCTGGATGTTGTGACCCGGTCGCTTGAGGCCGCCGGTCTTCGGGTCGATGCCGTCCGCATCGAAGTCGAACCTGGGGTCTTCATCGAGAGGGCAGCCGGGGTAGCTGAACCGGGCAACTAGCTGGTAGGTGCCCAGACGTACTCTCCTGCCGAGTTGATGTACCCGAACGCGTCACCCACTTTTACGCGTGCGATGCCGTCCTCAAAATCCCACGCCACATCGAACTCGGGCTCGATTTTCATATCGCCGTTTCGATCGATGTAGCCCCACAAGCCGTCAATCTGCACGCGCGCCAGTCCGTCGACGAAGTACCACGCCTGGTCATACTTTGGGTCGATGACAACCTGCCCGTTGGCGTTTTTGAATCCATAGCGTCCATCAACGCGCACCCGGTCGAGTTCAACTGTTACGACGCCTGAGCCCTCGCTATCATCGGGACGGATTTCGAAGACGCCACTTACTACAGTTCGACCATCGCGGTCGATAAACGACCACTGCGTGTCATCGCGCACCGGCGCAAGTCCGTTCGAGAAATACCAGGCGTCCTCATACATCGGCTCGACGACGAAGTCGCCGGTCGCATCGATATACCCAAGTAGCCCGTTGCTCTGCACCATGGCCCGTCCTTCGGAGAAGGGCCAGGCCGCATCAAATTTGGGAGCGATAGCGAGGTGGCCATCACGATTCATGTAGCCCCACTTCCCGACCTCCTTGATGGGGTATAGCTGTGCAGTCTCCGAGACCTGCGCCTGTTCGTCCGCGCCGCCGTCGTCAGGCGAAGAACATGCAGACAGAAGTAGCGCGCACGAGAGCAGGGCGCACCATTTCGTTGACGCGTTGCGATTCACGGCACGTATATCCAGGATGCGCATGGTTTGGCGTGGATTTCGGCGAGGCTCCTTGCGGGGCTTTCGGCCAAGCTTTGGCGAACTCGTGGAGCAGGCGAACCCCAAAATGAGCAATCGTGTTTCCCCTGCCGGATATTCGGGCTAATATCACCCGTGATGATCAATAACACAGAGAGTCGCAATGAAAGAAGGAGTGGTCTTCGCCGTAAACGCCCAGATCCACGCGGAGCTGGAGTCGGCGTACTTGTACCTGGCGATGTCGGCCAAAATGGAGCGCAAGAATCTTCCGGGCCTCGCGCGCTGGTTGCGCCTTCAGTGGGAAGAGGAGCTTGCGCACGCGATGAAGCTCTACGACTTCATGATTCAACGAGATGCGAAGATCCAGCTGCAGGCACTGCCAGAGCCTGAGGTTCACTTCGAGACCCCACTCCAGGCGTTCGAGTCGGTGCTTGAACACGAGCAGTACATCTCAGAACGGATCGCGAATCTCTATGAACTCGCGACTCGCGAGCACGACTACCCGCTTCAGTCCCTGTTACAGTGGTTCATAGACGAACAGGTGGAAGAAGAGGACAACGCGAGGTCGGCGATCGATGCACTAAGTCTCGTTGGCGAAAACGGCCCGGGCCTCTTTCTCTTTGATCGGGAGATGGGTGCGCGCCAGCCTGAGTCCGCCGAAGAGGCAGGCAACTAGTCACGTGGCCAGTGTTTGTATCGCCAGGTGAGCTAAGGCTGCCGTTTGACAGCCGAACGATCTTCGGCCGCGAAGGGCCGTTGATATTTGAGATCGGGTTCGGCAACGGATGGTTTCTCGAGCAACTTGCACGAGCTGATCCATCGGCGAACGTACTTGGGGCCGAAACGTCGGCTTCATCAGTCCATCGCGCGTATAGGAGGCTTTCGCGAGCGCGACTTGACAACGTGAGAATGTTCAAGGGCGACGCGGTCTTCCTGACGCGTTTTGTGCTTCGGTCTGGTAGTATCGATACGGTTTACGTCAACTACCCCGACCCCTGGCCGAGGCGGAAGCACCGTGGCCGAAGACTGTTGTCAGCGGACTTCCTGCAACTGCTCGCTGATCGGCTCAAGCCCTCGGGGAAAGTCGTCTTGACGACCGATCACGCCGAGTACTTCCAATTCGCGCGCGATCAGGCCGCAAAAAGCACTGTATTTTCTGAACTTGTTGCTACGCCACCGTCGCAGTTCCTTGAAACGCGCTATGCAAAGAAATGGCGACGGCAGGGAAAAGCGATTTATCACGCCGTTCTAACTAGCAGGGGTCATGTCGCCGACCCGGTTCCAGATATTGGAGGAAACAACATGCAGCACGCGCTTCTGTCCGGCGACCTCGGCACCGTCGGATCGATGCCACCGGGCGTATATCGAAAACAGGATGCGTACGTCATCGTGATGAATCACCTACTGGATGAGGCAAACGAGGGAATGGTGTTCGCCGTGCACGTCGAAGAGCACGGCTTGAAACAGGACATCCTCATCGAAGCTGTCCCTCGCGAGCACGGCATCTTCGTAGGCGTGCGGCGTTTCGGAAGCCCGATGGCGACGCGCGGTGTCGGCGAGGCCCTACGCATCGTGGTTGACTGGCTCGAGTCGCGCGGACTCGAGGTGCGCGACCGCTGGTATCGCGATGACCAGCCGCGCTGATGAAAGACCCCGGAAATACTGACGCGAACGAGTCTCTGCAAGAAGGCGATTCAAATAGTCTGGACGAAAGTGTCACTCAGCTGCTGGTGATTGCGGGTGCGGGTGACCGGCGTGCACTCGACCGGTTGTTTCCGCTGGTGTATGATCAGCTCAGAGTCCTGGCGCGTGCCCGGCTTCGGGGAGGCCCACGGGCGCACACGTTGAACACTACCGCTCTCGTCCACGAAGCGTTCATCAAGCTGACGGCTGGCGAGGCGCCTTCTTGGCAGGGTCGGGCGCACTTCTTTGCAATCGCGTCGAGAGCGATGCGATTTGTTCTGATCAGCTACGCCCGGGAGCGCAACGCGCAGAAGCGTGGCGGCGGGGTCGCCGAGCTTGCCCTTGACGACGCCCTGAACCTCGTCGGCCCCGAGGTCGGACTGCAGGCCGAGGAGCTACTCACGCTGGACCACGCTCTGGAGCAGCTCGCCGAGCAGGACCAGCAATTGGCCGAACTCGTCGAAATGCGCTTCTTTGGAGGCATGAAGTACGAGGAGATCGCAGAAGTGACCGGTCAGTCGCTGTCGACGGTCAAACGAGCCTGGCGTCGTGCGCGTGCATGGCTCTATACTTCGATTGCAGACGATGACGTAGACGCAGATGACCCCCCGCGAGCCGGTTCTGCGAATACATGAGTTGATAGGCGCAGCAAAACCCGGCTGAGATGAGCGGTATTCGAACAAACCGATGGCGAGAGATCGACGCCATCTTTGATGAGGCATTGGAACGCCCCGCGGATGAGCGATCCGCCTTTGTTCGTGCGCGATGTGGGGACGACTCCGAGGTCTACAGGGCGGTGACCCGACTCCTCGCAGCCGAGAAGCGTAGTGCTTCTGTCATAGGGGAGCATGCCGCTGACTTTGTGCCGGCGCTTATCGAAGAGCACGAGAGAAGGGAAGATCTTGCGCCGGGGCAGCGCGTGGGTCCGTACGAGATCGAAGCGGAGGTCGGCCGAGGAGGGATGGGCGTTGTGTACGCGGCCCGGCGTGCTGATGGTGCCTTTGACCGTCGTGTCGCGCTGAAGATGGTCAAGCGCGGAATGGACACAGACGAGATCCTTCGCCGGTTCCAGTTTGAGCGGCGTGTCCTTGCCGCCCTCGATCATCCGCGAATCGCGCGCCTCATTGACGCGGGTGCAGCGGATGACGGTCGTCCGTATCTC
>JANQRN010000191.1 GCA_028284545.1 Rhodothermales bacterium
GTGATCGCAGCCGTCAACGTCGTCTTGCCGTGGTCCACGTGACCGATCGTGCCCACGTTTACGTGGGGCTTCGTACGCTGAAATGTCTCCTTCGCCATAGGTCCGCTTCGTGTCGTGTCGTGTCTAAATCAGAACGTTAATAACCATACAACCTCGCCCGCACTCCTACTCCTCTCCCCAACGCATACCTATCACCTCTCCCGCGCTCCTCCTATCTGAGCCGCCTACCGGACTTGAACCGGTGACCCCTTCCTTACCATGGAAGTGCTCTACCGACTGAGCTAAGGCGGCGGACTCTGGGCCGGGCCGGCTAACGAGCGGGAGACGGGATTCGAACCCGCGACCCTCAGCTTGGAAGGCTGATGCTCTACCATCTGAGCTACTCCCGCTGGTGGAACCCTCTCGGGACTCCGGTGCCGTTGCGGCCGGACAAGTCCGGTGGGCGGGGAAGGATTCGAACCTCCGTACTCGTACGAGACCAGATTTACAGTCTGGCGCCTTTAACCACTCGGCCACCCGCCCCGATCATGTTACCCGACACCCACCTGCCTGCTCCACCGTCCGGCAGCCTTTCCCAACACATCAGCGCCCGGCCGGCAGCCAGGCGATATCAGAAAGGAAGGGTCCAGGAAATGAGCTGGCGGAGGGACTCGAACCCCCAACCTGCTCATTACAAGTGAGCTGCTCTACCAGTTGAGCTACGCCAGCAGGGTCCGGCACACACGACCAAGAAGTCAAAATTACGGCGACACCGCGCGTCAGTCAACCCCGCTCGCTCGGTCTCGTCGATAGCGCCACAGTTGGATCACGACGAACAAAATGATCAGGACCGTGACTACGGCCGAATATCGCTTCAGCCCTACACTCACAAGTTCCCAATTCGCCCCAAGCCAGTAGCCAAACCCCACAAGCAGACCGCTCCACAATGCCGCGCTAAGTGTGGAATAGAGCAATGTGCGCCACCACGCAAGGGCTGCCATCCCGGATGCGAGTGCGATGACCGATCGCAGCCCGCTGAGGAATCGATTCGCCAACACCACCTGGTATCCACGTCTGTTGACCCACTCCAGTGCGCGAGCCAGTCGCTTCTTGGGAATCCACCTGAACCGCTCGGGATTCATCAGGGCTCCCTCAATCGTGCGACCGAACCAGAACATCGTCATGAACCCCAGACCGCCACCAACCGTCGCTATGATCACAACCGCCGCCAACTGCATCGATCCAGTCGACACGAGATATCCGGCAAAGACGATCAGCAGATCGCCCGGCATTGGCGGTATGAGGTTCTCGCCGTACGCGACTGCCAGTAGCGTGAGGTACGCCAGGATCGGAGGCAGAGCCTCAACCCATGCGAAGAAGTCCCTAGCCAGCTCAATCACGCGCTCGCTCCTCGACAAGGCAAACCGCATAGACCGCAGCGCCCTCCTGCCGGCCTACAAATCCGAGCCGCTCCGACGTTGTGGCCTTGATCGACACGCGGGAGAGATCGATATCCAGGATGGTCGCGATGCTTCGACGCATCTCGTCGATGTGAGGCCGAAGCTTCGGCCGCTCCATCGCGACGGTGGCGTCCACGTTTTCGATTTGAAACCCTGATTCCCGGATCAGTGCCACCACCGTTCCGAGAAGTGCGCTGCTGTCGGCGCCGCGATACTGCTCGTCCGTATCGGGGAAGTGCTTGCCGATATCGCCGAGTGCTGTCGCGCCGAGCAGCGCGTCTGTAATTGCGTGCAGCAACACGTCGGCGTCAGAGTGTCCCGCGAGTCCGGTCGGGTGCGCGATCTCGACCCCGCCGAGAATCAGCGGCCGGCCTTCGGCAAACTGATGTACGTCGTAGCCAAACCCTACTCGCATTCGCCTACCCCTGTCTCCGTCGTTGGTCGTTCGGTCACTGGCCCCGGTCCCAGCGCCGCTGCGCGGTCTCCAAGTCCTCAACCGATGTGATCTTCACGTTCGCGGTCGAACCGCTCACGAGCCGCACAGGTTCTATGAAGCGGGAATAAAGCTCGACGTCGTCGGTTGCCTCCCACCCCTCCCGCTGCGCACGTTCGTGTGCCTCCAGGATCTCGCGATAACGAAACACCTGCGGCGTTTGCATTCTGAACAGTTCAGATCTGTCAACCGTCTCGCCAAAGAAACCGTCGACAGCTCGCCGTAGTGTGTCGGTCACGGGCACGGCCGGTGCCGCGGCCCCGTGCTCGATTGTAGCCGATAGAAGCTGATCCAGGATATCTACGTCCACGAATGGGCGCACCGAATCATGAATAAGGACCAGGTCGTTGTCCTGACCTGCGGGGCTGCCAGGGCGGACACCGTCGCGGGAGCCGGGCGCGCGGAGGGCGGCCAATACAGACGCCTGCCGGGTCGATCCGCCTGATACGACGGTGCAGTTGTCCGTTACACCGTCCAGCATCTGCGCTACGAGCGCGATGTCGCCTGCGGGCGCGGCCACAACAAATCGCAGGTCGTCGCGCCACCGAGATATCGCCCGGACTGTTTGCACCAGTACCGGGCTTCCGCCCAGTAGGCGATACTGCTTCGGTGTGCCCCCAATACGCGAGCCGGAGCCGCCAGCGGGGATGACAACGGTCAACTCCACCGGCGCCTAGGTGATGAGCATTGCGTCGCCGAAGGAGAACAGCCGATACTTTTCCTTGATGGCGACATCGTAGGCTTCCCTCATGAAATCGTACCCAGCAAAGGCCGCGACCAGCATCAGCAGGGTGCTTTTCGGCATGTGGAAGTTCGTGATGATCCGCTCTGTGATTCTGAACTCGTATTGCGGATAGATGAACTTGTCTGTCCACCCAAGCGTCGGCTTGAGTGTGTTGGCAGCCGAGAGGCTGGATTCGATTGCGCGCACAACGGTCGTGCCCACAGCCGTTACCGTATGGTCGGGAGACGCGAGCGCCTTATTCGCCATCTCTGCCGTTGGGGGCGGAATGTGGTAGTGCTCCGAGTCCATGCGGTGCTTTGTCAGGTCCTCAACCTCTACCGGTCGGAACGTCCCAAGGCCAACGTGTAGAGTGACGGGCATGATTTGTACGCCTTTCGAATCCAGCGCACCAACAAGATCAGGGGTGAAGTGCAGGCCAGCTGTGGGGGCGGCGACGGCACCGCGATTCTCGGCGAAGACCGTCTGATAGCGGTCCCGATCAGCCTCCTCAACCGGTCGCTTCACGTATGGCGGGATCGGCGTCTCTCCGATTTCGTCAATCTTGGCGTAGAGATCCTCATTTGAGCCTTCGAAGACGAACCTGATCGTACGTCCGCGAGAGGTGGTGTTGTCGATGACCTCAGCCACGAGGCCGTTTTCGAAATAAAGCTTGTTGCCGATACGAATCTTTCGGGCCGGATCGACAATCACGTCCCAGAGGCGGCTTTCCGGGTTCAGCTCGCGAAGCAGGAAAACCTCGATTCGCGCACCCGTCTTCTCTTTGTTTCCAAACAGGCGGGCCGGAAAGACTTTCGTATCGTTGACCACCATGACGTCGTCGGGCCCGAAGTAGTCAACGATATCAGAGAACTTGCGGTGTTCAATCGACTGGTCCTTCCTGTTGAGCACCATCAGCCGAGCCGAGTCGCGCGGTTCAGCGGGATACTTGGCGACTAGAGACTGCGGGTAGTCATAAAGGAAGTGCGAAAGCTTCATGGAATGCGGGGTTTGCTAGACAGGAGGTTGTACCTTGGCGCGCGCGGACGAGACTACGAGCTCCACTCGTGCGAGGCCGGGACAGCCTGTTATATTAAGGATGAAGTGCTGCGACGCCAAAACTTCTGTTTTTAACGCCGTCAGCGGCGGGCTGATCCTGCTTGCCCTCCCCCTCGCCCTTCTCTCCGCCTGCGACGGTGGGATTGCTCCACCCGAGACGACGCGCGTCGGAACCATCAGCGGCACCGTCACCTATTCCTCGCCCTGGCCACCCGAAGACCAGTTCCAGGAAATCCGGTTTGTGGCGCTCCGGTTCGTTCCGCGTGACACGGCAGATTTCCTGCAGCTGAACCGGATCTCGTTTAGCGACCCGCTGACGTATGGCCTTGCGGCCGATTCCTTTGTCGTCGCTGACGTACCCGTCGGCTTCTTTCCGTACTCGGGCATCGCCCGGCAGGAAACCGACGACATCTTCTCGTGGGGGCCAATCGGACTCTACCAGGAATCGGACGGGGTCTTCAACGTTGTGGAGGGCGAGACCACGTTTGTGTCTGTCGTGGTCGACTTTACATCGCCTCCCGACTTCCCCACCCCGGCCCTCGGTTACGACCGATGATCGCGAGGTTCTTCATATCGCTCATCACGCTCGTCGGCTTGATGACGTCCTGCGGTGTGGCCGAGGCTCAGAATACGCGCGATCAGCGGGTTCGTCTGACCGGGCAGGTGACCGACAATGACGGCCTTCCGATCCCCGGTGCCCACGTCTTCGTCGAGGGCGCCTCGATCGGGACGACGACCAACATCGACGGACGCTACCGGCTGAGCCTCGCGCCGGCGACGTACGTTCTCGTTTTTTCGGCGATAGGGTACGAGCGCGTTGTAGTTACCGTCATCGTGTCGCCGCCTTCGATCGCGGTCGACCAGACGCTCCCCGCGCTAGTCATCGAGGTCGGCGAGGTCGTGGTCAGTGCCGCGCGCCGGCCGCAGTTGGCGCGCGAAGTTCCGGCGAGTCTCGAGGTGCTGCCTGCTGAGCAGTTGGAGACGCGCAACGTCGTCAG